>JAOTTL010000205.1:0-6015 GCA_029864385.1 Betaproteobacteria bacterium
GACGTCGCGAATCGACTCTACCCCCGCCATGAGCGCCACGATGCGGTCGAGGCCGAAGGCGATGCCGCCGTGCGGCGGCGCCCCGTACTGCAACGCCTCCAGCAGGAACCCGAACTTGGCCTGCGCCTCGTCGGGCCCGATGCCGAGCGCGCGGAACACCTTCTGCTGCACTTCCTGGCGATGGATCCTCACCGAGCCACCGCCGATTTCCGAGCCGTTCATCACCATGTCATGCGCCTTGGCGCGTGCTGCCCCCGGGTCGGTGTCGAGGAGCTCCTCATGCCCATCCGCCGGCGAGGTAAAAGGATGGTGCATCGCGGCCCAGCGATTTTCGGCGGCGGCGTACTCGAACATCGGGAAATCGACCACCCATAGCGGCCGCCACCCCGGTTGCGTGAGACCGCGCTCGTGTCCCAGTTTCGCCCGCAGCGCGCCGAGTGCTTCGTTGACGATCTTCGCGCGATCCGCGCCGAAGAAGATCAGGTCGCCGTCGCACGCGCCGGTGCGCTCCAGTATCGCCTTGATTGCGACCGGCGATAGAAACTTGAGGATGGGTGATTGCAGGCCGTCAGCGCCGCGCTCGATCGCGTTCACCTTGATGTAGGCAAGACCCTTCGCCCCAAACTGCTTGACGTAGTCCGTGTAGCCATCGATCTCGCTGCGCGTAAGCCCCCCGCCCTGTGGCAGGCGCAGCGCGGCGACACGCCCGTCCTTAAGGTGCGCCGCCGCCTCGAAGACCTTGAAGTCAACGTCCTTAACGGCATCGGTGAGCTCCGTCAACTCGAGCGGCACGCGCAGGTCCGGCTTGTCGGAGCCGTAACGCAACATTGCCTCCGCATAGCCCAGGCGCGGGAAGGGATCGGGCAGCTCGACGCCGATCACCTCCCTGAACACGCACCGGATCAGCTCTTCCATGATGCGTGTGATCTCATCTTGCCCGAGAAACGAGGTCTCGATATCGATCTGCGTGAACTCTGGCTGGCGGTCGGCCCGCAGGTCCTCGTCGCGAAAGCACTTCACGATCTGGTAGTAACGGTCGAAGCCCGCCATCATCAGCATCTGCTTGAACAGCTGCGGCGACTGCGGCAACGCGTAGAACTGCCCGGCGTGCACCCGCGAGGGCACCAGATAGTCGCGCGCGCCCTCGGGCGTCGAGCGCGTGAGCATCGGCGTTTCGATGTCGAGAAAGCCCTCGCGATCAAGAAAGTTACGCACCGCCATGGCGGCGCGATAGCGCAGCTTCAGATTGTGTTGCATGAACGGCCGGCGCAAGTCGAGCACGCGATGCTCGAGGCGCACCGTCTCGGACAGGTTCTCGTCGTCCATCTGGAATGCTGGCGTAAGCGAAGGATTGAGGATCGTGATTTCCTGCGCCAGCACCTCGATCTCGCCGCTCGGCAGGTTGGGATTGACCGTGCCGGGGGACGCTCGCGCACCTTCCCCGAGACGCGTATCACGAACTCGTTGCGCAGCCGGTCCGCGGTCCTGAACGTCTCAGGCGTGTCGGGGTCACACACCACCTGCACCAGACCTTCGCGGTCACGCAAGTCGATGAAGATCACGCCGCCATGGTCGCGCCGCCGGTGCACCCATCCGCACACGTGCACCGTCTGACCGAGGTGTTTGCGGTTTACCAGTCCGCAGTACTCGCTACGCATAAGAATCGCGATAAGTGATGGGTGATGGGCCGCAGCCAAAAACAGTGATGAAAAATGGTGATGGATGATGGTGATGATTAATGGTGATGTTAGAGCGTTTGAAGTGGCGCATCACCAGTATCCGTCACCCGTATCCATCACCAGTACTCATCACCAGGCTTCTAGCGGGTCACCGGTCACGCCCTTCGTCTTACTGATTGACGGCCTTCGGAATGACCGGCGGTGCCACGCCGTCTCTGCGTGCAGTGCTACCCGGCGGTGCCACCCCCATCGAAATGATGTACTTCAGGGCCTCGTCGACTGTCATGTCGAGCTCGACAACGTCGGCCCGCCGCACCATGATGAAGTAGCCGCCGGTTGGGTTGGGCGTTGTCGGCACGTAAATGCTGAGGTAGTCACCCTCGAGGTGCGAGACGACGTCGCCTCCGGCGGTGCCGGTGAGAAAAGCAATGGTCCACATGCCTTCGCGCGGCCACTGCACCAGCAGCGCCTTGCGGAACGCCTGTCCGCCAGGGGCGAACAGCGTGTCGCTGACCTGTTTCACGCCCTTATAAATAGAGTTCACGACCGGGATTTGCGCGAGAACGCGCTCCCAGAACTTCACCAGCCGCTGGCCGATGATATTGGCCGCCAACAAGCCGGTCACAAACACGATCAGCACGGTCATTGCGACCCCGAAACCGGGGATGTGAACACCCAGCCAGTTTTCGGTGCGGAACTGGAGCGGGAGCAGGTGGAGGATCTGATCCAGGGTGCTCACGAGCAGGTTGAGCACCCACACAGTGATGACCAGCGGCACCCAGATAAGGAGACCGGTGACGAAGTAGCGCCTGATGAAGCTTTTCCTGATCATAGTATGCTGGCGCTACGCCGGCGCGTGGTAGGGGGCGAGAATGGCCATAACGTCCATGGCCGCGGAGGACTACGAGCGGTTCAACAGCGGCATTTAAATCAACCGCGCAACCTCGGGTCGCACGAGCGCTAACTGCATGCCGGGCCAGTCGCAACGCCGGAGGCGGCCCCGGCTTTCGACGAATCGGTCTTGGGACCGTCACTGCCGGAGCTTTCGGCGGGCTTGTCCTGCTTCGTCTCGGCGGGCTTGTCCTGCTTCGTCTTCGCCGCTGGCTTGGCACCACTGCTCTTGAAATCGGTCGCGTACCAGCCGGTGCCCTTCAACTGGAAACCGGCAGCGCTTATCAGCTTGGCCAATTCAGGCTTGCCACATTCCGGGCAATCCCTGAGCGGAACGTCGTTCAACCGTTGCAGAAATTCTTTCTGCAACCCGCATGCACCGCAGCGATATTCGTAGATTGGCACGGCCTCTCCCACGCAAAAAAACATTATAGCTTAACAGCTTAGGACCCGCCTAGCCAGATATAGATAGCACCGGTTGACGGGATTGCAAGAGAAGCGCGTCCCATATAGCGTGGGGCTCAGGCAGCCGGCACAATCCCGGGCACGTTTCCTTCAAAAGTCGGACAAACCCATGCGCCCCCAACTCACCCTCTGCTCTTTGGCGCTGCTCGCCGGCCTCTCCCTACCCGCGCTGGGAGAGGACCCGCGCAACGAAAAGGATTCGGCCAACGTTTACATGACGGGGACCGAGGTGCGGCCCACCGGTCCCATTCAGGGGGACTTGGTCGCCGCCGCCGGGCGCATCAGCGTTGAGCACCCGATCGACGGGGACGCCGTGCTCGCGGCGGGCTCCATCGATGTACGTGGCAGGATCGGGGAAGACCTGCGGGTCGCCGGGGGATTCGTGACGCTCGCAGGCCGCGTGCAGGGGGAAGTCCTCGTTGCCGCCGGCAGCATCGCGTTTGGCCCGGACTCCGACGTCGGGGGGCGTGCCTGGCTCGCGGGTGGGGACGTCGCGGTCGCGGGACGGTTCCAACGCGAGGTCAAGGTCTATGCCCGGAACATTCTCGTGCTCGGCCACGTCACGGGGAACGTCCACCTCTTCGGGGCAACGATCGAGCTGCTGCCGAGCGCCCGCATCGATGGCCACGTAACCTACGTCAGCAATACGCCGATCAAGATCCACCCTGGCGCGAGCGTGACGGGGAAGGTTACACGCGAGCCCGGCCGGTTACCCATGCTGCACTTGCCGGGCTGGCCGCCGTTCCGGCCGCTGCTCATGTTCGGGCTGCTCGTAGCCGGTGCCCTCCTGCTGGCGCTCTTCCCGCGCTTTAGCGCCTCCACCGTGCAGACGGTGCGAGCCTCGCCGCTGGGCAGTCTGGGCCTCGGGACCGCCATTTTCTTCAGCCTGCCGCCGGTGATCCTGCTGCTCGTCATCAGCATCATCGGCATCCCGATTGCGCTGGTGTTCGCGGGCCTTTACGCGGCGGCGCTTCTAGCCGGCTTCCTGATGGCCGCATTTTTTGTCGGCGAGCGCCTGCTCCGCTTCGCGCGACAACGCGCCGGCGCTGCTGGCTACTGGGCCCGTGTCGGCACGCTCGCCATTGCGCTAGTCGTCTTGTGGCTGGTGCGCCACATTCCCTACGTAGGAGGCGTGCTCATTCTCCTGGCCCTCGTGATCGGGCTTGGCGCGATGGCGCTGCAGGCGTTCAGCCACTACTCCACGCGTACATGAGCGGCGGCCGACGTTGCGCGTACCCGGATCAACTTTCCACGATCAGCCGGTAGTCGGGCGTTGTGTTGAGCGGACACGAGTAGAGATACTCGCCCGCCTTGAGCTCGATACGGTAATCCTGCGTTTTCCCCGTTGTCAGCCCGCCGCCGGAGACGCTCGGCAAGGTTACCCGACCCGCGAGTCCGGCCCCGCGTAGCCAGAACCCCAACTCATACGGAACGTCGCGATTGGTTACCCGAAAGATGTATCGGCCGGGCTTGAGGACGATCGGCTTCGCCTGCGCCAGGCGTTCTGCGGCGGTCTTGGCATTGATCGCGTCACAGTCTTCCTTCCGGCTCGACCGGTAAGCGCGGTTTTTACCATCCTCGCTTTCGAGGAATTGGCACGGCACCTGCGTCAGCTCGATCACCGTGGGCCCGGCGGCCATGCTTACACCCGGAACCAAAACCGCCCCCAACGCGGCGATGAAGGCGGTTCCCAGATGAGAACGTAACGAAAATCCGCTGCTAAACATATCTCGCTCCTTGAAACTAATGGAATCATTGTTCTTCTTTGAATGCGGTTGCAGCCGGGCGCATGGCCCGCCACGCACGGCACTCGCGCACAAAACCCCGCGCCGGTGCCGGGCAGAGCGCCATTGCGGGCTGGAGCGGAAACGCGCGTCCCCGCCCCTTGCCCGCGTTAATGGTGGCGCTGGTTAAAGCGGATCAGTATCACTTGGCCCTGCAGGGATTCTTGGCTGCGCACGGGTTTTTCGCCGCGCACGGATTTTTCGCCGCGCACGGGTTAGTTGCGCCGCAACGCGCCTTCTTCTTGGCACTACAGGGATTACAGGGGTTGACCTTCGCGGCGCATGGGTTGCGGCCCGCGCAGGGATTGCGCGGTCCGCAGGCTGCGTGCGCGAGCGGGACTGCCATGGCAAATGCGGCGGCTCCGATCGCAGCGCGGACCTGCTTGCGGTTGACTCTCATCGATGAATCTCCTCTGGGGATGAAATTTCATTATCTTGCAATTCGTTTACCTGGACTCCTGCCAGCCGCAGTCGTTCGGCCCGGTCGCCGATCGGATTTCCGCTAGCGGGGCGCAGGCAAACACGCATCGGGGCAACCCCCGACACCGGTAATACGGGACTCGCCGGTCAACGGATGCAGCGATGCGCGCAAATGGCACCGCCTTGGCGTGAGGAAAACAGCCGCGCCGCCCTCAGGCAGGCGGGCTCCCACGCGACCGCGCAGCGAAAAAAGCCCAAAAAATCAATGGTGATACGTGGTGAGTGACGGGTGCTGGGTGATGGGTGATGGGCGTTTGACCAGAAGCGAGCTAAAACACTCGGAATTCAGCCGCCCATCCTCATGGCTTGCCCTTCTCCCCAAGGGGGAAGGGCAAGCTCAAGAGCCGCTCCTCTTCCTCGTCGAGGGAGAGGGGCGGGACAAAGGGATCGCACGCCGATAAACCCCTATTTAGAAAGGAATATCGTCATCCATCTGGTCGAACCCGCCGGCCCCCTTCTTGGGCTGGGGTTTGTCGCCGCCAGCGCCAGCCGTGGCGGGCTCACGCGACGCGGTCACCCCGCCCCCACCACCACCGGTAGCGGTACCGCCACCGCGCGAGCCAAGGAGTTGCATCCGGTCGGCCACGATCTCGGTGGAATACTTGTCCTGGCCCTCCTTGTCCTGCCACTTGCGGGTGCGAATGCGGCCCTCGACGTAGACGGGCGAGCCTTTCTTCAGGTACTCCCCGGAAATCTCGGCGAGCTTGCCGAAGAAC
>JAOTTL010000042.1:0-23754 GCA_029864385.1 Betaproteobacteria bacterium
CAGGCGACAACGAGGCATGCTGCCGCGCGGAGGATCAGGCTTCGTGCAAGAAACATCACTCGCCAATCTGGAGGGTGATTCCGCCTCCGCTCTTACAGCGCGGCCAGCCCAACGAAGACCAGTCCCGCGGCACCGACGGCGGCCCCGGCTAGCTGCTGCAGGGGCCAGCGCGGGCGGTTCCCCACGAGCCAAGTTGCCGCTCCCCACGCCGCGAGCGCAATCGCGCACTGGATTACCGTCAGCCCGGCAAAATAGGCGACCAGCGGCGTGCGCTCGGCTCCGACGATGGCTACGGCAAGCGCGTAGCCGTGGAACGTCCCCGACACTAGGAACAGAGCGGCGACCAGCCCGCGGCCGGGGTTTCGGGCCACCAGCATGACCACGCCGAGAGCGACCAGCGATCCCGCGACCCAGACCTCGCTCATCTCCCAGGACGCACCCCCGGCGCGCCAGGCCGCCGCGAGGATGGACGCGGCGACGAAGATCAGAGGCAGAAGGAAACCGCGGCGCAGCTGCGCTGCGAACACGCCGGCGCCTGCGATGAACAGCAGATGATCCAGGCCAATCACCGGATGTCCAAGACCCGAGAGAAATCCGTCCAACGCCGTGGCCGGCATTGCATAGTCCATCACGTGATGGGCTTGAGCCAACGAAGCGCTGGCTGCAAACACCACAGCGGCGCGCCAGAGCAGACCGATCATTCCGTGCTGCATGGAATCCTCCCGATTGATGAATACGCCGATTCTAGCCACAGCCAGATCGGAGGGTCAAACCGCCAGCGAGGCGTAGTGATCGTGCGCAAAGCACGCCGGGCGACTTGCCGCCGATTCATTGTGCTATGCTGATTCGCCGTTGCGCGCGATCCGTTGATCCATTCCTGAGCGGCAATTCTGGGCGAGGTGTGAAATGAGCGATAGACCCCTTAACAAGGGACCTCACGATATGGGTGGCGAAGCCGCCGGTGCGATCGACACGACCGACCACGGCATGCGTTTCTGGGAAAGGCAGGCTAACGCGCTGCGCAGCACACTTTCCCTCAAGAAGATCACGCGCGTGGACGAGCTGCGCCGGGCGGCTGAAGACCTGGGCGACCGGTACTACAAGCTTGACTACTTCGAGCGCACGACTTCGGCGCTGCGCACCGTCCTGCTGGAGAAGGGTCTCATTACCGAAGCCGAGCTCAAGGCGAAGATGGCCGAGGTGCGGGCGCGCTTCGACGTGCCCCACGAATCGCAATCGCCCATCAAGAAAGGCGCAAACCGATGAACCGGGCAGCCCGCGGACGGACCCGGAAACCGCTTCCGTCGACCTATAACCCAGCGCCCGGGCGCCGCTTCAATGTGGGCGACGCGGTGGTGATCAAGCGCAGCTTCCCGCCCGGGCACCGGCGCACGCCGTACTACATCCGCGGCAAGCGGGGCGTGATCGAGCGCATCTGCGGCGCCTTCCCGAACCCGGAGGAGCTCGCCTACGGGTTCGATGGAAAACCCGCGAAAGTGTTGTACCGTGTGCGCTTCTTGCAGAACCACGTGTGGCCGGACTACGCCGGCCCCGCGAGCGACATCATCGAAATGGAAATCTTCGAGCACTGGCTGGAGCCCGCCTCCGGGCCCGGGGAGCCGCCAGCTCCCGACGAGACAGGGTGAACCATGAGCGATCCTTCTGCCTTCGACCATTACGCGCACCAGAAGAAACACGTTCACGATCACGAACCGGGTCACCACGACCACGCGCCCGTGGCTGCGCAGGACGAGGGTCCGCCCTCGGAGTACGAGATCATGAGCCGGGCCATGCAGGAGCTGCTCGAGGCCAAGGGAGTGATTACGGCCGAGGAAGTCAGGCGCCGGATGGAAACCTTCGAGGAGGAATTTCCCTACCGCGGCTCGCGCGTCATTGCGCACGCGTGGACCGATCCGGCGTTCAGGAAGCGGCTGCTGAAAGACGGCAAGGCCGCGTGCGCCGAGATGGGCGTGGAGCTCGAGGCTGACCGGCTGATCGCGGTGGAGAACATGCCGGAGGTCCACAATCTCATCGTCTGCACGCTATGCTCGTGCTATCCCCGCGCGCTGCTCGGCATGCCGCCGACGTGGTACAAGAGCACCAATTATCGTTCCCGCGTGGTGTTCGAACCGCGCGCCGTGCTGAAGGAGTTCGGCACGGTGCTCCCGGAGCACGTCACCGTGCGCGTGCACGACTCCAATGCCGATATGCGTTACGTGGTGGTTCCGATGCGGCCGAAAGGCACGGAAGGCTGGAGCGAGGAGCAGCTCGCTGAGATCCTTACGCGTGACACACTCGTCGGCGTAACGGTGCCCAAGGCAGAAAGCGGAAACCCGTGATGGGTGACGAGTGACGGGTGACGAAAACCCCGTTCAATGTTCCAAGTTCGAAGCGCGGAACTTCGTCTGCAACCGTCGTCCACCCTTGAACCTTGGTGTTCGATCAGTTGGCGGCGAAGCAGTAGAGCAGGCCCGCACCGCCGGATTCCTTCAACGCTTCCGGGCTGCAGCCACGCGAAGGGTGCGAGGAGTTCCAGGACTTGGAGGGCACGTCATCGCGTAGCCCCATGCGGTCATGATGGCCGACCTGAGCGCTGCCTTCGCTACTGCTCGTCCAGTTGCGGCAGGTCCGGTCGTCATTGCCCGAGAACGCCGTCCCGTCGGGCCGCGAGCCCGTCAGGATGTCATGCATGTTGGGATTGTCGCCACGGCCGTTGACGATCGTCCCTTTCTCGGTGAGCGCGGTCTGCTTGTTCAGGTTGTTCTTCCCATGCAGCTCGGCGAGATTGGCTGCGATCAACACACCCTTGATGTTGTGCCAGGGACCGCTGCCGATGCGGTCGCGGGCGTTGACCGTTGGCGAGCTCCGGTTGGGGCTTGCGCTGAGGTAGGCCCGCCACGTTCGGAACCCCCCCAAGCCCGCTGCGTTTGCGAGGGCTTTGCAGTGCTGATCGGCCCCTTCCAATCCACCGAAGTCCGCGCCCTTCCCGTTGCCGGTGCTGGTGATAAAGAACGTCATCTCGTAATAGTGCTGGTAGGTCGCGCAGCTGCCCAGTCCAAGCGACAACAGAACGACCGCTGCGATCGTACCCAAAGATTTCATGCTCATTTCCCTCTCCCGCTAGACCATCCGCGCCGGGGACCGGCAGTTTCGAGGTGATTATAAACGGGGAGGCGGCCCGATAATATTAGGCGGAAGGCGAAAGGCAGGAGGCCCTACGCGGTACCTGGTGATGCGAACGGGTGATGGAGATACTGGTGATGTGTCCTGGTGATGAGGGTGGTAACGCGCGTTTCTATCACCATCATTCGTCACCATTTGTCATCACCAGTTCCCATCACTTTCTTGCCGCGGTTCAGTTGGCGGCAAAACAGTAGATGAACCCCGCCCCGCCCGATTTCTTCAACGCTTCCAGGCTGCAGCCGCGCGAAGGATGCGAGGAGTTCCAGGACCGTGAGGGCTCGTCGTCCCGCAGGCCCCAGCGGTCGTGGTGCCCGACGATGGCGTGCCCGTCGCCGCTGTTCGTCCAGTTGCCGCAAGTCGTATCCTTGCCGGGCGGAAACGCCGTGCCGTCCGGCTGCGAGCCGGTGAGGATGTCGTGCATGTTGGGCGAATCGGCGCGGCCGTTCACGATCGTGCCCTTCTCGGTCAGACCGGTCATTCGGTTGATGTTGTTGATCCCGTGAAGCTCGGCGACGTTGCGCGCCATGAGCCGCCCCTCCGCGTTGCGCCACGGGCCCTTGCCAATGCGATCGCGCGCGTTGACCGCGTTCGGACCGCTCGTGCTGAGATAGGCGCGCCAATTTTGCTTGCCGGCGCCCACGGCAGCCGCCAGCTTCTGGCAGTGCTTGTCCGCACCTGCCAGGCCGCCGAAGTCCGCGCCCTTGCCGCCATCCACGCTCGCGATGAAGAAGGTCATCTCGGATTGTTGCGCGTGCGCGCCGCCGCTCAGGCCAAGTGCCAACAGTGCGACCGATGCGGCGACGCTCATACTTTTCAAGTTCATTCGACTCTCACGGGGAAATCTGATAATCCGCGCCTTGGACTGGCCAGATGCCAGGGCCAAAGCCGGCAGATTATAAACGCTGGCGGGGGGGCTGCTTATTCCTGTGGTGATGAGATGGAGATAGATAAGCAGAATCAGCCTGGCGGCCGCGCCGCCTGACCCGCGATGACCAAACGAGATCTTGCGTGACCGGCCCCACCACTACGGGGCCGTTCCCCCAGCCATCAGCCATCAGCCATGAGTCGTCAGCCGTCACGCTGTAAGAGTTTTTCATAGCAGCCGTTCCAGAAACACGACGTCGAGCCATCGGTCGAACTTGCGGCCGACTTCCCGGAAGCGGGCAACGCGGTCAAATCCCAGCGCCTCGAGCAGGGCGATGACCGAGGTGGACTCGCTGCAGCACTCGCCGACGAGCGCGTGGTATTGAAGACCGCGCGCGCGTGTGACGAGATCGGCCATGAGGGCGCGGCCGATCCCGCGCCGGTGCCACTCGTGATGAACGTAAACCGAAAACTCGGCCGAATGCCGGTACGCGCGCCGTCCTCGGAAAACCTCGAGCGCGCCCCAGCCAACGATGCCCCTTCGGCCTGCGCCACGGTGACGGGATGAGCTGGCGAGCGGTTCCTGAGCCAGGCCAGCCGCTCCTCCAGCGTGAGCGCTTCGGTGTAAAACGTGGCCGTGGAGGTGAGGACGTAATGGTTCTGGATGTCGTTGATGATCCCCGCGTCATTCGGGGTCGCGAGGCGGATCGAACAATCACTCATACATCGAGAACCGGCGACGAGGAGATGGACCAGAACGTAATCCGCCGGTCGGCGGCATAGTTAGGAATCCGAGAAAACAGCCTTCCGCCGTCAGCCGGCGCTGAGCTCCGCAGCGACCGACGCGTTGCGTCGCCGCAGGAGCCAGTAAGCGGCGAACAGGCCGACCGGAATACAGGTAAACCACGCGACCTGCTGACTTGGATGGAATATGATCACCAGCGCGAGAGCGGCAAGGACGAGCCGCAGCGGCACGTCGATCGCGCGGAGGTCAGAGAACTGAGCTTGGATGCTGAAGCTGATACCGATCGTCGCTGCCATGAGAAGGAGCATCGCCCCGATTTGCGCAAGCCCTGGTTCCAAAACGAGCTCCGGGCGGGTAAAGATGCCGCCCATCAGGATGAACAACGAAATGCAGATCGTTATCCCACGAAACAACACTGGCAGGAAGGGCGCGTCCGCAATCTTCGCCGTCACTGCCGCCACGACGGACGTGGGCGGCGTGAGCTCGCCCCAGACCGCGAGGAAGAAGGCGAAAAAGTGCACCACCCACTGGTCGACGCCGACGCGGATCATCGCCGGCGCGATCACGAGCGCGGTGATGATGTAAGTTGGCGCCGGCGGCAGACCGGTCCCGAGCAGCGCACCGAAAAAGAAGGCAACCACCACCATGGCGAAGAGATTGACCCCGGCAGTTGCGACCAGGATGGCGCCGATCTTGGTCGGCACGCCGGTGATGACCAGTGCTCCGGTCATGATCGACAGCGTTGCCAGCAACAGCGTCAGGTCCGCGGTCATGCCGGCGAAGGAGTCCAGGAGGCGACCGAGCGGGGCGATCAGCGAGCGCAGGACCGGCGCGCGCGCCCTCACCGCCGCCGCGATATGCGCTGCGAGCAGCACCGCGAAAACAGTGAGAAAGGTGTACATCGCCGCGAACATCGGCGGCAGGTGCAGCAACGCCATGAGCAGGATCAGCCCGCCGACGACGGCGGCGAAAGCCGCGATGTTCGTCCAGTCGGTCCAGCGCATGATTTCCGCCTTGACGGCGTCGAGGCGCGTCCGATAACGCGACGAGAGCAGGTAGACCGAGACGGCGACGCCGACGAAGTAGACCAATGCCGGCGCATAGCCGCGCGAAACCACGTCGAAATAGCTGACCCCCAGGAACTCCGCCATCAGGAAGGCCGAGATGCCCATGATCGGCGGCATCAGCTGCCCCCCCAGCGATGACGCCGTCTCGATGGAAGCTGCAACCACTCGCGGCATGCCGGAGCCGATCATGGCGGGAATGGTGGCCGAGCCCGTCGTGATGGCGTTCGCGGCGCTGCTCCCGCTTACGGAGGCAACGGCCATGGACCCGAGCACGGCGGATTGCGGCAGCGCATGCGGCGAGCGCACGGCGATCAGCGTAGAGCCCTTGAGAATGGAGTCGACGCAGCCAAACGCGCGCAGCGTGGAGAGGACGAGGATGAACGAGCCGATCAGCGTCAGCGCGAGTTGCGGCAGGTTGGAGAAGACGCCGGTCGACATCTCGACGCTCATCGCCGTGACGATGCGCTCCCAGGTCAACCCGGGATGGTTGAACATGCCGGGCACCACCGAGCCATAAACCGCATAGATGATCAGGAAGATGTTCAGGATGAAAAGCGGCAGGTAGCGCTTGCGCGCGTACTCCATGACCAGCAGGGCCATCAGCGCGCCGATGGTGAGATCGGCCGCGCTCCAGATCCCGGCGCGCACCGTGCCGATTGCTTCGTATTCCACGAGCATGTACGCCGCAACGGTAATCGAGACGACGATGTAGATCGCGGCGATGGCGTAGTTGGCGACGGCCGGGAGCCGCGGGTAGAACTCGTTCTTGCGCAGTGCCTCCAGCGTGTAGAGGATGAACGTGACCGGAACCAGCCCGAAGGCGAGCAGGACGGGCCCGCCCTCGGTGGTCCAGTAATAAAAGAAGAGGACGACGAAGAAGAAAACCGCCGTCAGGTAATAAAGCCAGTCGACCACGAGACGTGGCCGGGCGGAGGTGCCGGCGGTATCAGTCATGAGCGGAGCAATCGCTGTGCGGGAAATAAAAAACGTGCGCGGGTGGATGCCCGCGCACGCTCCCTGATGCGATTCACGATGTGCAGCTTACTGCTTCGCGACCTTGGAATCCCACTTCGCGTCCCAGACGCCTTTCTCGCGCATGTATTTCGCAAGGCCCGGATGGATCGGCACGAGATCTGCCGCGGCCGTGACGCCACGGCGCTGGAACCCGGGCATGTCCTTGGCGATCTGCGCGAAAGCCTTATCGGCCTTGGCCAGTGCGGCAACGTTCTTCTCGATTATTGTCAGCATCTGGTAGACGTCTTCTGCCGGCACTTCCAGGCCAACGTGGAAGCCGTAATAGAACGGAAACAGAACTACCTTGTCGGCATGAACGTCGCGCTTGAAGACCTCGGGCTTTTGCTCGATGACGGCGAAGCCCGCCTTCTTGAGCGTGGCGATTTCTTCGGGGCTCGGGTTGAGGGCGGCCCAGTCGGTTGCCAGGCCGGCCTCCGTGACCCAGGGCGGTATCCCAGCCTCGCCGGCGGTGTAGATGGCGATCCCCTCAATGCCGCCGCGCTCAAGTATGGATCCGGCGGCCGACAAGTCGACTTGGCGGTACTTGGTCTTCACGCCCAGCGCCTCGTAAAGACGGTTAAGGTGGGCGCGCGTATCCCATGGCGGGTTCCCGGTGAAGAGGACCCTGCCGTCCAGGTCACGCCAACTCTTTATCTTGTCCTTGTCGCGCATATGGATCCCGGTACCCATCGAGATCGTGAACGTCCACAGAGACTGCACGGGCTGACGCTTCATGTTCGCCTTGAAGCCCTTGAAGCGATTGAGGTTGTTGGCGAGCTCGTAGAAGGCGATGTCAGCGCCGTAGTAACCGTCGAACTGCCCCGTGGCGTAGCCTTTGACAGTCACGATCGCGCCCGGCGTCGGCTGCACGGTCACCTGATACTTTGGCATCTCGCGGTTCAGCAATTCGGCCAGCGCGACGAGTGCGCGATGACCCGAAGATCCGACTGCTGAGGTGCCCCAGCGAATGTCCTTCTGGGCGAACGCAGTGCCGGCGCCGGCCACCATCAGGCCCGCGATGAGGAAAAGAAGCGTGCGTCTGAACATGGGTAATTCCTCCTTTGAAGATTGGGACGAAGAATTCTGTCGATCCATTATGCGGTTTCATTGTATTACAACTGCATTTCCGTTACCTACGAATCCGGTGACAACCAGCGGAAGAAGTGCGATGGAGCTCGTGGGTGAATGACGGGGAAAGTCCTTCTAATTCCGCTGGTTCTGGCACTTAGCTCACGTGTTTCCTTTCGCGCCCGCCATCCCTTAGGCGGAGGGCTGCCCAAAGTCAGAAGGCACTGCCTGGAGGCGAATGGCGAAAGGGAAAACGATTTTCGAGTTGTATCCGCGTTTATCTGCGTGTATCTGCGGTTAATTCTGTTTTTGATCTTCTCGGCATATATCGGCGTTCATCGGCGGCAAAAAAACGGTTTAGTCCACTCACCACTCACCACTCACCACCGTTCAGTCCCACGCCGGCGCGCGGCCTTTTGGATTCGCGATCCTGCCATCCGGCCGCGCGAGCGCGTGGATACGATTCATCTCCTCTTCGGTCAGCGAAAAATCGAAAACCTGGAGGCTCTCGGCCATGTGCTTCGGGTTTGAAGAACGCGGGATGGGCGCGATGTTGCCTTGCTGCACCTGCCAGCGCAGCGCGATCTGCGCAATCGATTTCCCTCTTTTTTGCGCGATCTCGGCGAGGACCGGGTCGGTAAACAGTCGCCCGCGCCCGAGCGGGCAGTAAGCCATGAAAATGAGCCCGGCGCGGCGACAGAAATCCAGCACCTTGGTTTGCCTGAGGTACGGGTGGTATTCGGCCTGCAGTACGCAGAGCGGCTCGGGGCAAAGGCGCATCGACTCGTCGACCATGGCGATGTTGAAGTTGGCGACGCCAACGTGGCGCGCCTTGCCCTCGCGCTTGGCCTTTGCCAGTGCCCCCATCGTCTCGGCGAGCGGCACGTTGTCCACGCTCGGCCAGTGCACGAGCAGGAGATCCACGTAGTCCACCTGCAGCCGCTCGAGGCTCTGGTCGACCGAGCGTGCAAAGGCATCGGCGCGCAGGTACTCGTGCGAGACCTTCGTCGTGAGGAAGATTTCTTTGCGCGGCACCTTGGACAGGCGTATTCCCCTGCCGACGCCTTCTTCGGTGCCGTATTTCCAGGCCGTGTCGATATGGCGGTAGCCACGCTCGAGTGCGCTCGCGACGATCTCGGCGCAATTTCCCAGCTGGGAAGTCCCGAAGCCAATGACGGGGATCTCAGCGCCGTGGGAGGAAAGGGTTGGAATGGAGGGTTGCGCCATAAGTGGTGTATCCAATCGTCAAGCGTTCAACGCGCGAGCGGCATGGTATAGCACACCGCGCTGCCTTGCAGCGCGACGATGCCGTCTCCCCGGACAACGCGGGTGTCGAGATCGGTGATGGGCTTGTCGGGACGAACCTGGGTGACGGTTACCTCGCCGGTAATGGTATCGCCAGGGCGCACCGGCGCCCTGAAGTTCCAGTTGACCTGGAACAAGATTAACAGGATCAACACCAAAACTTCGAACAATCAATCATGTAAATCCTGTTAATCTTGTCTAATTTGCCTTTGATCCTATCTGCGTTTATCTGCGGCTGATAATGTTTTTCTAATTCTTGCGACGTTCTTCTATACACCGAGGCCGGCCCCGCTGTCATCAACCGGTCGAGATGACCGCTCTGGAGTAGTATTTTCGAAGTGGAGCAAAGTGCGCAAGGAGGGCCTGCGATGAAAACGATGGACCGCTACGGACGCTGGTGGGCGCTTTTGTGTTTCGCGGCAGCAAGCCTGGCACTCGCGGGCGCGCCGCTCGCGTCGCACGGGGCGGCGAGCGTGAGCGGCCCCAGCATGAAAATCGGCATCATCGGCACCGGCAAGATCGGCGGCACGCTGGCCGAGCTCTGGGCGAAAGCGGGGCACGAGTTGGTGATCTCGTCCCGGCATCCCGAGCAGCTGAAGGGCCTCGCAGAACGCCTCGGGCCCAAGGTGCGCGCCGGCACGCCCCGGGAAGCGGCGGCCTTTGGCGAGGTGATATTGGTTGCCGTGCCGTACGGGGCGTTCCCGCAGGTGGGTCGCGACTACGCGCGGGAGTTGAAGGGGAAGGTTGTGCTGGATCCCGGCAATCCCTATCCCTCGCGCGATGGCGACATGGCCTACGCCGCGCGGAAAAAGGGGACCGGCGTCGCGGACGCGGAGTTCTTCCCGGGCGTGCGCCTGGTGCGCGCGTTTAATTCGCTGCCGCACTGGGAGCTGGAGAGCGAAGCGCACCGCGCGGGCGAGAAAGCGGCGATACCGCTGGCCGCCGACGATGCGGGCACTTTGAGGATTGCGGAACGGTTGGTGCGTGACGCGGGATTCGACCCTGTCTTCGTGGGTCCGCTCTCCCGCGCGCGGGAGTTCGACGTCGGCACTGAAGTTTACGGGCGGGCGCATACGGCGCGCGAGCTGCGCGAAGCGCTCGGCCTTAAACCTTAACAGCAAACCTTAGCCGCAGATAAACGCAGATAAACGCAGATAGAGCGACACAGAAATCAAAAACTGTTTTGTTTTCGTCTTGTTTTTTCGCCGCCGATGAACGCCGATTACACGGCCGTGAATCGTGTATCGTCAATAGTAAGCGGTGAACGGTAAGCGGTAAGCGGTAAGCGGTGAACGGTGAACGGTGACTAGGTGACTAAGGGTGGGTCACAAAATGAATTCCCCTCCTGCCCGAGGAGGGGTGGCGCGAAGCGACGGGGTGGTGGGAGTCATGCACAGCCGCTTCATTTTGTTACGCGTTCTTAGTCACGAGCTTTATCCTTCCGCCTTCATCCCTCATCCTTCCACGTTAGGGCCATCACGGCACCTCGAGATCCACCAGCGGCCCATACTGCTGGCCGCCAAAGACATCGGTGTCGTCGATATCCCCCGAAACCATAGGGCGCGGGATGGTGATCTTGATGGCGCTCGCCGCGTCGTAGTTGATTACCGAGACCAGCTCGGGTTTCAGCCGGTAAGTCCGCGCGAACCATTGCGCGTTGATGACACCCGCGTCGCGCACTTTCTCGTATGCCGCGCGGCTCTTGAAGATGACATCGAAGGTCAGCTCGAACGGCCCGGCGTTCTTGCTGCGTATGAGTTTCGTGATCTGCCACAGCTTCGGCATTTCATCCTCCCACTGCCTGGTACTCAATGTGGAACATCTCGAGCGGGGAGGCGGGCTCGACCACGTGGTTCAGGTTGAAGCGATAGCTCGGCCCGCGTGCGATTTCGGGAGGCGAGTACGGATACGCGATGGAGGTGATGAGGCCGCTCCATTCCGGCACCGGGTAGTGCACGGCGATATGTCCGACCGACTTCATCAGGCTCGTCGCGAGCGCCTGGCTTTGCGCCGTCACCTGGAACAACAACCCGACCTCGTGCCCGATCCCGGTCTCGGGCTCGAGGCGGCCCATGGCGGCGTTCTTGCCGAACACGCGCACGTCGAACCGGTAGCGGCTCTCGATATCCGGGCCGAACACCGCGCGTATGCGCTCCTTGACCGCCGCGATCAGTCCCTCGAGCCAGTTATCGAACTGGCGCAGGATGATCGGGTCGCGCACGGCTCCGACGATCAGGCTCTGGAAGCCGGCAAGCTCCGCGCCCTCGAGCTTGATCGTGTAGCGCTCGGCGGGCCGAAAGGCGCTGCCGGAGACGCGGACCGCGCGGTCCGATACGGCCTCGTACTTCGCGTGGAAGGTGTCGAGCACGCCAGAGGGCTCGGTCAGCTCGTAGGGCGTGGAATTCTCGTAGAGGTTGTGCGACGCGATGCTCGCGGGGTCGCAGCGGTAATCCGGGTTCGGCGGCTCCACGACGAACCCCTCGTTGGTGACGGTGGCGAACATGCAGTCGGGATACTTGCGCTGCACGACGCAGGCTGCTCCGCACTCCAGAATCTTCGCCGCGTGCCAGACCGTGGCCGGACTGAATCCCCTCATCACCGGCAGCGCCGCGAAGATCGAGGTGTCGCTGGAGCGCCCGGCGATGATCACCTCGGCGCCGTTCTGCAAGGCCTCGATGTACGGCTCAATACCGCACATGCCGACGATGTGCGCGCTGCGGTCGATGACGTTCTCATCCAGCTCCGGCGCGTTGGCGAGCGGCGTGATCTTGCCCTCCCGCAGCCTGGCCTTGAGGTATGCGCGGTCCTGTTCACTATAGATTGCGGCGAGCTTGAACCCGAGCTTTTCCTCGCGCGCGATCTCGCGCGCGATTCCCAGCAGCCGCTCGAGCTGGGCGTCCGTTCCCGCCGTGCACGCGGAGCCGATGATGGCGGGGATCCTCGCCGCGCGCGCGGCGAGCAGGATCAGGCGCAAATCGCGCTTGTAGGCGGAGTCGGAGAAAAGGGTCTCGCCGGAGCCGAGGTAGTAGGGGCCGGGATCGGTCGAGCCCGAATCGGCGCCAATGAAATCCGGGTTGAGCGCCATCGCCCGCTTGAGCGTCTCTTCCCGGAACCCCGATCCCAGTATGCCGGTGGCCGACAGTATGCGGATTTCAGCGGACATTCGTGGAACGTGAAACGTAAAACGTGAAACGTGAAACGTGATCGAGCCGCAGATAAACGCGGATGTACATATTCAAAAACCTGAACCCCGTTATTTAGCCGCCGATGAACGCCGATAAAACCTAAAGCTTCACCGCCAAGCACGCGGAGAACGCGAAGGAAAATAACAGCTTTACCGCGGAGGCCGCCAAGGACGCAGAGGCGTCCATAATCAGAATCTGAATTCCAGAACGCAAAGGTAGCGCCAAGTGAGGGTCTGGAGGCCGCTCTAGAAATACTGGCGCTAACCTCGCATCACCCATCACTCGTCACTCGTCACCCATCACTCGTCACGCCGTCATTTAATAATGGTCCAGGGCTTCGCCTTGTTGAGCGCGTATTTTTTCACCGCTCTTTCATCGAAGTTGAAGCCCAGGCCCGGCTTCTGGTGCAGGACGAGATCGCCGTTCTTCACTTTCAGCTGGTCGTCGATCAGCCGCCGGAAGTTGAGCACCTGGTCGTCGGGGAAGAATTCCACGTAGCGCGCGTTCGGGGTCGCGGCCACCAGCGGCGCGTGCGCGTCGTGAAACCAGTGCGGGGAGACGGTCACGCCGTAACCTGATGCCATTGCCGCGATGCGTCTCCATTCGGTGATGCCGCCGCACACGCAGGCATCGGTCTGCAGGATCTCCGCGCCGCGCTTGTCGAGCAGCTCCTTGTGATACCAGCGCCCGTAAGCGATCTCGCCGGTCGCCACCACGATCGGCGTCAGCTCCGCAAGCTTGGAATGACCGTCGATGTCGTCCGGGCCGAACGGCTCCTCGATCCAGTAGGGATCGTACTTTTCCCAGCGGCGCACGTATTGCAGCGCCGTCGGCACGTCGCTCCAGGCATTGTTGGCATCAAGGGTGAGGACGATATCGGGACCGACCGCCTCGCGCGCCGCACGCACGCGTACCTCTTCCTCGCGCGGTGACAGGCGGCCGACTTTCATCTTCACGGCCTTGTAGCCTTTCTTCACGTAGGAGGCCATTTCCTGGCCGAGCATCTTCGGCGTCTTGCCAGCGAGGTAGTAGCCGCCGCTCGCGTAGCACGGAACGGTGTCGGTCACATTCGCGCCGAGGTAGAGATGGAGCGGAAGCCTGGCGCTGCGCGCGTTCAGATCCCACAGCGCGATGTCGAGGATCGAGATCCCCCGCATGACGCTGCCCGAGCGGCCCTGCAGCAGTGACTCCTGGTACATGTCCTGCCACAGGCCTTCCACCCGCAACGACTCCTGGCCGATGAGCTTCTTCGCGAGCAGTTCTTCCACTGCAACGCGCGCAATGTTGCCGCCCGCGCTGCCGACGTAACAAAAGCCGATTCCCTCGATACCCTGGGTGGAGCGCACCTTGACGAGGCAGTAATCGCGCGCCGAGACGGTGCGGGTGGCAAAGGAGGTGACGTTTTCGAGCGCAACACGCGCGACGCAGACGGAGACGGACTGGATTTTTGGCATGGTCTTTCTCTGGGTAGTGGAGCGGGGGAAAACCCGTAAAATACCACTGTTTACAGGACGATCGCCACGCGCAGGAGCTTGCGATAATTCAAGGCGTTCCACGACATGAGTCAGGTCTTCGCGAGGTAGGGCTACAGTGCGCGCTTGCACGGCGACATTCGCAGCGGATCCGCTCGAAGCTTTTCAGGCGAAATTCCCCGCGCCCTTCGCGGTCCTGGGTGTCCGCACGGCGGGCAAGCGGTTGATCGGCATCGAGTACTTGCCAAGGGGCGTCGCGGCGCTCGCACCTCTGACCCGACTAGCTGAGCAGGCGTGTCGCCAGATCGAGCGTTACCTCGACGATCCGGAGTTCCGCTTCGACTTGCCACTCGAGTACCGAGGTACCCCATTTCAGCGCGAGGTGTGGCGGGCCATCTCGTGCATACCGAGCGGGCGCACGAAGCGCTATGTCGAGCTTGCACGGGAGCTCGGGACAGCACCGCGCCCGGTCGGCGGCGCCTGCGGTGCGAACCGCCTCCCCCTCGTGATCCCCTGCCATCGTGTCGTGGCGAGCGGCGGCATTGGCGGCTTCATGCATGCGCGCCGCGGCCCGGCGCTTGAAATCAAGCGCTGGCTCCTGAAGCATGAGGGCGTGACGACTGACGGGTAACGAGTGATGGCCGTGTCGATTCACGAATCACGATTCACGATTCACGATCCGCGCGTCGGCGATCCTCAGCGCGCCTGGTGATTGCCGATGTCGGTCGAAAAGACTTCTGGTCTGGTTGATGAGTTCTGCGATGCGCTATGGCTCGAGGACGGCCTCTCGCGCAACACGCTCGAAGCCTACCGGCGCGATCTGACGCAGTTCGCAACATGGTTGAGGCAGGGGCACGGCAAAGCCCTGATCAGCGCCGATCAAGCTGATATTCAGATTTATCTCGGCTACCAGTTTAGAAAGAAGGTGCGCGCAACAAGCGTCGCGCGCCTTCTTTCTGCCCTCAAGCGCTTCTACCGTTACCTACTGCGCCAGGGCCGGATCAAGGGCGATCCAACGCTGAAGATCGATGCGCCCAAGCTGCCGCGAGCGCTTCCCAAGAGCCTGACTGAGGAGGATGTCGAACTTCTGCTCGCGGCGCCGCGCGTGGAACGGGCGTTGGGCTTGCGCGACAAGGCGATGCTCGAGACCCTGTACGCGAGCGGTCTGCGCGCATCCGAGCTCGTTGGCCTGACGCTATCCCAGGTAAGCCAGGACATGGGTGTGGTGCGCGTGCTCGGCAAGGGCTCGAAGGAGCGGCTGGTTCCGCTTGGCGAGGAGGCGCTCGCCTGGATCCGGCGCTATCTCAAGGAAGGGCGGCCCGAGCTGCTCGCCGGACGCGCCAGCGACGATCTCTTCGTCACTGCCCGGGGCGCAGCCATGACACGACAGATGTTCTGGCACCTGTTGCACCGCTACGCGCTGCAGGCGGGGCTCACGAAAGCGATTTCGCCACACACGCTGCGCCATGCGTTTGCGACGCATCTCCTCAATCACGGTGCGGATCTTCGCGTGGTGCAGCTGCTGCTCGGCCATTCCGACATCTCGACCACGCAGATCTACACGCACGTTGCACGTGAGCGGTTAAAGCAGCTGCACGCTAAGCATCATCCTCGCGGATGATGGTGATGAATAATGGTGATGAAAGAGGGTGATGAAAGAGGGTGATGAAAGAGGGTGATGTACAACCCTAACCCATCACCAGTTCCCATCACCAGTACTCATCACCAGTAATCATCACCCTGCTTCAATCCTTGGTGCCGCGTTCAATGGTGACGCCGAGCCGCTTGACGTTTTTCAGCGACGCGAGCTTGGTCACGCTGACCTTGACCCACGGTGCGCCGAACTCGCGCTCTATGAGCTCGGCGATGTGCTCGGCGACGCGCTCGAGCAGCCCGAAGCGATTCTCGCGCAGGCTCGCTTCAATGCGCCTGGCTACTTCAGCATAGTCGATGGTGTCGGCGAGGTGGTCGCTGTGCGCGGCGCGGCGTCCCGGGATGCCGATCTCGAGGTCGAACTGCACGGCTTGCGGCACCTGGCGTTCCCAGTCATAGACGCCGATCAGGATGTCGAGGCGTAACTCGCTGATGAAAATGACGTCCATTCGGAGCCGGTGACCCGTGACGAGTGACGAGTGACGGGGGACGAGTGCCAGTTGATCAGCGATGGATGGCGAGCGGCCGGGGCGGAAGCCGCGCGCAGCGCCGAAATCCCATCACTCATCACTTATGACTCATCACCTGTCACGCCTTTCCGCTATAGAATGAGCAACAATTGTATGTGAATTCCCATGATGCTGTTAGCGCTTACGCTCGTCGCTTACCTGATCGGGTCTGTGTCATTCGCGGTCGTCGTGAGCCGCGTGTTCGCGCTTCCCGATCCGCGCAACTATGGTTCTGGCAATCCCGGCGCGACGAACGTGTTGCGCACCGGCCGGAGATCAGCGGCCGCGCTGACGCTGCTCGGCGATGTTGGCAAAGGCTGTCTCGCGGTATTCCTGGCGCGCAACTTCGCGGACACTGGAATGATCGAAGTCACCGAGTCGGCTGCTGCGGTCGCCGTCATCGTCGGGCACGCCTACCCGGTGTTCTACCGCTTCCAGGGCGGCAAAGGGGTGGCGACCGTGCTGGGCGTGCTGGCCGGCATCAATCTCTATCTGGCGGGCGGCGCGGTCGCGACCTGGGTAATCATCGCGTTTTTCTTCAGGATTTCGTCGCTGGCGTCGCTTATATCGGCGGCGTTCGCGCCGGTATTCTGCTATCTGCTCTACGGCCTGCATCCCTTTACCGCCGCTGTGACGGCCATCGCCCTGCTGATCATCTACCGGCACCAGGCCAATATCCGCAATTTGCTCGCTGGAAAGGAAAGCCGTATCGGCAGCTCGCGGAGCAGTTAGAACACGTATCGTAAAAATCAAAAAAGGCATTATTAGCTGCCGATGAACGCCGATCAGAGTGAAGTCGGGCTTCGATTCACGCTTCACGGAAGTTTCAGTCGACTCGCCGCTCACCGTTCACGGTTCTTCTAGGCAGTCTGCGATGCGAGGCTCTCGAGGGCCCAACGGGGGCGCACCGTGAACTCCAGGGATGAGGGATGAGGGATGAGGGATGAGGCGTCCAGCCGCAGGGCGGCGGCGAAGGCGATCATCGCCCCGTTATCGGTGCACAGCTCCGGAGCGGGATAGAAAACCGTGCCTCCGAATTTGCGAACGTCTGCCGCAAGGCGCTCACGTAACGACCGGTTCGCGCCCACGCCGCCCGCGACGACGAGCTGGGTGAGCCCGGTCTCGTCGAGCGCGGCCAGTGCCTTGGTGGCGAGCACGTCCACGATGGCGGCCTCGATTTCGGCGGCCAGATCGGCACGCGCCGTTGCGTCCAGGGGACGCTCGCGCACGAGGGTGAGTACCGCCGTCTTGAGGCCGCTGAAACTGAAGTTGAGATCGCCGCTGGCACGCATCGGCCGGGGCAGGCGGAATCGTCCCGCACGTCCTTGCTCCGCGAGCTTTGCGAGCGCCGGGCCGCCGGGATAGCCGAGACCGAGCAGCTTGGCGGTCTTGTCGAAGGCTTCGCCCGCGGCATCGTCCACAGTCTCGCCGAGCAACTCGTAGCGTCCCACGCCTTCCACGCGCACGAGCTCGGTATGGCCCCCCGAAGCCAGAAGCGCCACGAAGGGGAAGCGCGGCGCGGGGGGCGCCAGCAGTGGGGAGAGCAGGTGAGCTTCCATATGGTGCACCGCGAAGGCCGGCACGCCGAGTGCGTAGGCGAGCCCATGGCCAATCGCCGCCCCCACCAGCAATGCGCCAGCGAGCCCCGGCCCCTGGGTGTAGGCGATTGCGGTCAGCTCATCGAGCGAGCAGGCGCATTGCGCCAGCAGCTCGCGCGTGAGTGGCAGCACGCGCCGGATATGGTCACGAGAGGCGAGCTCCGGGACGACGCCTCCGTAGGGGCTATGCAGGCTGGCCTGAGTGTACAGGGTGTGCCCGAGCAGGCCGCGCTCCCGGTGATAGAACGCGACCCCGGTCTCGTCGCAGGAGGTCTCGATGCCCAGTACGAACACGCTTTACCTGGCTAAGCGGCTTTGACCTTGATATAATACGCGTTTTTCCGCCACCAACCGATTACCTATGCCGACCGTACGTTTAAAAGAAAACGAGCCGTTCGAAGCCGCGCTGCGCCGCTTCAAGCGTACCGTGGAGAAGACCGGCCTACTGACCGAACTCCGCGCGCGCGAGTATTACGAGAAGCCGACCACGGAGCGCAAACGCAAGCTCGCCGCCGCGATCAAACGCCACCACAAACGTCTGCGCGCGCAGCTGCTCCCGCGGCGCATGTATTGATCGACGCAGGGCTCTAGGTAGCGAGGCGCGAGGCACCGAGTCCTCGCGCCTTTTGTTTTTTTGAGATAACTTGGAGTTACATGTCGTTAAAGGCCCGCATCAACGATGACCTCAAGGCGGCCATGCGCGCGGGCGAGACTCGGCGTCGCGACACGATGCGCCTGCTGCTCGCGGCGCTCAAGCAGCGGGAGGTGGACGAGCGCAAAGATCTGGCGGATGCCGATGTCGTTGTCGTCATCGACAAGATGATCAAGCAGCGGCGCGAGGCGATTACCCAGTTCGAGAAAGGCAGCCGCCAGGACCTCGCCGACAAAGAGCAGTTCGAGATCGGAGTGTTGCAGGCATACATGCCGCAGGCGCTCTCGGATGCCGAGATTGCGGCCACGGTGGCGGAGGCAATTGCGGGCGCTGGCGCGAAGGCCGCCTCCGACATGGGCAAGGTGATGGGCGTGCTGAAGGGCAAGCTCGCCGGTCGTGCCGACATGGGAAAAGTCTCGGCGTTGGTCAAATCGACGCTGTCGGGTAGCTGATTTAGCACCCGGCACGACCCTGCGCCCCTGCCCGCACCCCCGCTCTGCCGCGCCCTCCGGCCGGTCATCGGCGGGTCAAAGGGATTGGGTGTCGGGCGCTTGCGGCGCTTCCCGCTCCACCGCTGAAGCGGAGTCCGAGTCCGCGCCGCGCACCTCCTCCGGGGCGCGCCGCTTCGACGTGGGAAAAGTGTGGTCCCCGGTGCAGCCCGTCCTGTACCGCACCACTTGCAGGCATTTAGGACTCGGGCTTGGCAAGATAGTTGCTTGTCCCAACGACGGACGCCCGATCGCGGTTTCCCGCTTTACCGAACCCGTGGCGTCGCTATAATCATTGGAACGGACAACGTGAAGCCGTTCAGAGTGTGTACATTCGAACGGACATGCAGCCGGTCCAGGGCAGTTTCGTAAATCATGTGCGCATTCGATCCGGCCCCTTATTTCCCACAGCATCCCTTGCGCGCATGATTCCGCAATCCTTCATCCAGGATCTGCTGGGCCGCGTCGATATCGTCGACGTGGTGGACCGGCACGTTAAGTTGAAGCGCGCTGGCGCGAATTACGTCGCCTGCTGTCCGTTCCACAGCGAGAAGTCGCCTTCCTTCACGGTGAGCCAGACCAAGCAGTTCTACCACTGCTTCGGCTGCGGCGCTCACGGCACCGCGGTCGGCTTCCTGATGGAGTACAGCGCCATGGGCTTCGTCGAGGCCGTAAAGGAGCTCGCCCAGAGCGTGGGCATGCAGGTGCCCGAGACTCGCGGCGAGCCCGAGCGGCGCAAGGTCGGGGGCGGCGGCGATCTCTACGAGGTGCTGCTCCAGGCGGCGCGGTTCTACCGCAGCCAGCTGAAGGACTCTCCGCGCGCGATCGCCTACCTCAAGCAACGCGGCCTCTCCGGCGATATCGCGAAGCGATTCGGCATCGGCTACGCGCCCGACGGGTGGCAGAACCTGGCTGCGGTCTTCTCCGATTACGACGGGCCCCTGCTCGGGGCCGCGGGCCTTGTGAAGGCGAACGAGGAAGGGCGGCGCTACGATGTGTTCCGCGACCGCATCATGTTTCCCATCGTGGATGTTCGGGGAAACGTCATCGGTTTCGGTGGACGTGTCCTCGGCGGTGCCGAGCCGAAGTACCTCAACTCCCCGGAGACGCCCGTGTTCGAGAAAGGACGCGAGCTCTATGGCCTGTACCAGGCGCGGCGCGCCATCCGCGATGCCAACCGGGTGGTGGTCGTCGAGGGCTACATGGATGTCGTCGCTCTTGCCCAGCACGGGATCGAGTATGCCGTGGCCACTCTCGGGACCGCGACGACGCCGCTCCATGTGCAGAAGTTGCTGCGTCAGAGCGAAGAGATCGTGTTCTGTTTCGACGGCGACGAGGCCGGCCGGCGCGCCGCCTGGCGTGCGCTCGAGGGGAGCCTCGCCTATCTTCAGGACGGCAAGCAGATGAAGTTCCTGTTCCTGCCCGAGGGTGAGGATCCTGATTCCTATGTCCGCCAGAACGGCCGTGAAGGGCTGGCGGCGTTGTTTGACCGGGCGACGCCGCTCTCGAAGTTCCTCCTTGACGGTTTGGCGAGCCGGGTGGATCTCGCCACCGCGGAAGGCCGCGCGCGATGCCTCCATGAAGCAAGGCCGCTCCTTAGACAGATGCAGGCGAACCTGCTCCGGGTCCAGCTGCTGCGGGAACTCGGCGAGAAGTGCCGCCTGTCACCAGACGAGGTGGCGCAGGCGTGCGAGCTGGCGCCGAAAAGCGTTGCTTCACGCCCGCCCGAGCCCCGCTATTCACGGACTGCGCCCACGCCGCTTGCGCGTATGCTGCTGCGGGTGCTGATCGCGAACCCGTCTTTGGCGGCCCAGGTCACCGCGGACCAGTGCGCACTGCTGGACGCCGCTGAAATGGTCCCCGTTGCCCACCTGATCGACCTGCTGCGCGAGGGCGAGGTTGCTTCTCCGGCGATGCTGATCGAAGCGACTCGCGCTTCGCCGCACGCAGCCCTCTTCCAGCAGGTTGCGGGCGAGACCATGGCCGGCTCGGATGATGCCGAATCGGCGCAGGCCGATTGGGCGGGCGCGTTTCTCCAGCTGGAGCTGGTGCGGGTGCAGAGCGAGTACCAGCGGCTTACGGCCGGCGGCGCTCGCAACGAGGCCGAGCGCAAGCGCTTTCAGGAACTCTCGCGTCGTCTCGCCGAACTCAAGGGTGTGGCGGGCGCCACCGACCGCCCGCAGGCATGAGCTCCAGACGCAGGTTGAAGTCGCGCTCCACCGCCCCCAAATCAAGACAGCGGCCCCGGCCAATCTGGCTCGAAATTTGCTTTATGCGACAGCGAGTTGGCGTGGTAACTTTCGTGCCGGACCGCGGTCGAACTAGGGTATAATCCGCAACCCTTTTTTGGCGCCCCCATTCCGCACGGGAATCTCGAGATGGCAAAACACCGGAAAGCGAAGTCCAAATCCGCAGCGCGCAGGAAGGCGAACGCGAAGGGCGCCCACAAGCGCGTGGCCGCAAAGTCAAAGCGGGTCAAGGTGCGCGGCAGGGCGCGCACCGCGGACAAACGGCGGGTCAAGTCCCGCCCGGCGCCCAAAGCCAAGGTAGCCAACAAGGCCAAGCGCGCCAAGAAAGCGTCGGTCAAGCCGACTAAGCACGCAAAAAAAGCGGCGGTCAAGCCGACTAAGCGTGCTCAGAAAGCGCCGGCCAAGCGTGCCGAGACAGCGCCGGTCAAGCCGGCCAATGCAGTCAAGACGCCGCAGAGGATGGACAAGGCGACGCTGAAGAAGGCGTTGCTCAAGGAACGTATTTCGCGCGCGCAGGCCAAGTTGGGCGGCAAGCCGCGCTCAACCCGTGGCCTGACTGCCAAGGAAAGGGCGCTGGTCAAGGAGTTCGAGCGCCGGGAGCTTTCGCCTGCTGACGCCGAAGCGCGGCGTATGCGCCTGAAGAACCTGGTCGTCATCGGCAGGGAGCGCAGCTATCTCACCTACGCCGAGATCAACGACCATCTCCCTGACGACATGCTGGATGCCGAGCAGATCGAGAACATCATCGGCATGATCAACGACATGGGCATCCAGGTGTACGACCAGGCGCCGGATGCCGAGACGTTGCTCATGTCGGACACGACAGCGCCGGTGGCCGACGAGGAAGCGGTCGAGGAAGCCGAAGCGGCCCTCTCCATCGTCGATTCGGAGTTCGGCCGTACCACCGACCCCGTACGGATGTACATGCGCGAGATGGGTTCGGTCGAGCTGCTCACGCGCGAGGGCGAGATCGAGATCGCCAAGCGCATCGAGGACGGGCTGCGCCACATGATCCAGGCGATCTCGGCCTGCCCCACGACCATCGCCAATATCCTCGCGCTCGCGGAGCGGATCGAGAAGGACGAGATGCGGGTGGACGAGATGGTCGATGGGCTGATCGACCCCAACGCGAAGAACGAGCCTATCGAGGAGGTTTCCGAGGACGACGAGGAGATCGAGGAAGAGCTGGAAGCCTCCGAAGAGGAGGATGATGAAGACGGCGCGGTGCAGAGCGCCGACATGCTCAAGCTGAAGGCCGATGTGCTCAAGCGCTTCGGCGCCATCCGCGCGCTCTACAACAAGATGACGCGGGCCCTCGTCAGGAACGGCCCGCGCAGCCGCGGCCACATCCAGGCGCGCGATGCCATTTCCAACGAATTGATGTTGATCCGCTTCTCGGCAAAGCAAACCGAGTCGCTATGCGATGCCGTGCGCAAGCTCGTCGAGGAGGTGCGCCGGTACGAGCGCAACATCATGGAGATCTGCGTTGCGCGCGCGAGGATGCCGCGCCCGCACTTCATCAAGGAATTCCCGGGTAAGGAAGGGAATCTCCGCTGGATCAAGGGCGAGATCGAGGCGCGCCGCCCCTGGAGCGATACGCTCGAGCGGTTCGAGCCGGCGATCGTGGAGCAGCAGCAGAATCTCTTGAATCTTCAGGCGCGCGTCGGCATCCCGATCAAGGATTTGAAGGAGATCAACCGGCAGATGTCCACGGGTGAAGCCAAGGCACGCCGGGCCAAGCGCGAAATGACGGAAGCCAACCTGCGGCTGGTGATCTCGATCGCGAAGAAGTACACCAACCGCGGCCTGCAGTTCCTCGACTTGATCCAGGAGGGCAACATCGGCCTCATGAAGGCCGTGGACAAATTCGAGTACCGCCGCGGCTACAAGTTCTCGACCTATGCGACATGGTGGATCCGCCAGGCGATCACGCGCTCGATCGCGGACCAGGCGCGCACCATCCGCATCCCGGTGCACATGATCGAGACCATCAACAAGATGAACCGCATCTCGCGCCAGATCCTGCAGGAGACCGGGCAGGAGCCGGAACCGGCGCTGCTGGCGGAAAAGATGGAGATGCCCGAGGACAAGATTCGCAAGATCTTGAAGATCTCCAAGGAGCCGATCTCGATGGAGACGCCGATCGGCGACGACGACGATTCGCATCTCGGGGATTTCATCGAGGACCAGTCCACGGTCGCGCCGAACGAGGCGGCAGTCTACGCCAGCCTGCGCGGCGTCACCAAGGACGTGCTCGATACGCTGACCCCGCGCGAGGCGAAGGTGCTGCGCATGCGCTTCGGCATTGAGATGAATACCGACCACACATTGGAAGAGGTCGGCAAGCAGTTCGACGTCACGCGCGAGCGCATACGGCAGATCGAGGCCAAGGCGCTGCGGAAGCTGCGGCACCCCTCGCGCTCGGAGCGGCTGCGCAGCTTTCTCGACAACGAAAGCTAGAACCAGCCGGAATCGTGCTTGCCTGGGGCTCGCCGTGCAAAGCGGCGGCCTCGATGTTGCCTACTCCATAGCCGGCTGGTTTAACGAAGGGCCATTCTTTTTCAGTAAAATCCCCTTAAGCTTTTCGGGTCCACCGGAATCGGTGGACCCGAAAAGCTGGGTCGTTAGCTCAGCCGGTTAGAGCAGGGGACTCATAATCCCTTGGTCGTTGGTTCGAATCCAACACGACCCACTCTCTCGAA
>JAOTTL010000043.1:0-23722 GCA_029864385.1 Betaproteobacteria bacterium
GCGCTGGTCATCCCACGGCCCATAGGCTGGATCTCGACGATTTCGGCGACGGGCGTGCGCAACCTCGCGCCGTACTCGTACTTCAACCTGATGGGCAGCAACCCCGCCTACGTCGCACTCGGCTCGACCGGCGTGAAAGACAGCCTGACCAACATGCGTGAGGTACCGCAGTTCGTTGCCAATATCGTCACAATGGACCTGCTCGAGAAAATGAACTTCACCTCGGGCAATTTTCCGAGGGAAGAGGACGAATTCGGCTGGGCGGGCCTCACGCCGGCCGCCTCGGCCAAGGTGCGCCCGGCCCGCGTGGGAGAAGCCAAGGCGCATCTGGAATGCGAGGTCGCCCAGGTGTTGACCGACGGCGAAACCAACATCATCCTCGGCCGCGTCGTCCATGTGCACGTCGCCCCATCGGTGTGGAAGGATGGGCGCGTCGATCCCAGGCTGCTCGATCCGGTCTGCCGCCTGTCCGGTTTAGGCTACGCTACGCTCGGCGAGCTCTTCCGTCTCGAGCGGCCGCAGTGGAAAGACGTCGAGGGCACGCAGGGACAGGAAGCGATGCCGCGAACCGCCAAGCGCTAGCTTGATAAGGCGTGATTTGTGACTAGAACGTGTCTCAAAAATGGAAAAACTTATTAACCGCAGATAAACGCGGGCAGAAAACCGGCGTAAATCAACACACTCCTTCCTTATCGGCGTCTATCGGCGTTCATCGGCGGCTGCAACTCGGTTTTGAAATAGCTTGTAGCGCCTGGCAGATCGTGACGCGCGCTTGGTAAGATCACGCAACCCTGTTCGTCACTCGTCACGCAGTTAGACAATCATGAAAATCACCAAGCTCGAAGTCCATATCCTCCGCGCCCCTGACGACAGCCGGCCGCACTGGGTCAGCCACTTCAAGGTTCCGAAGGCCAACGAGATCCTGGTCCGCATGCGCACCGACGACGGCGTCGAAGGCATCGGGATCGCGACCAGTTACACACCCATCGAGGCGGCCATCCACGCCGTGCGCACCGGTATCGGAGAGCTGATCGTCGGCGCGGATCCACTCGCGCCGGAACGGCTCTACGAGAAGCTGTTTGCGCTAACCTCGCAGCGGCTCGCGCACGAGAAGGGCTGGTCGCGTGAGGCCATCATCCGGATCTCGTCCGCCGTGGACATCGCCGTCTGGGACATCATCGGCAAGGTGGCCGGACTGCCACTCTACCGGCTCTTCGGCGGCTACCGAAGCGAGGTGCCCTGCTACGTGACGTGCGCCTACTACCGTGACGGCAAGGACATGGCCGAGCTGCGGGACGAGATGCAAATGCTGAAGGCGCAGGGCCACAAGGGTTTCAAGGGCAAGGTCGGGGGCGCGCGCCTCGCAGAGGACATCGAGCGTATGGCGCTCGTGCGCGAGGTCATTGGCGATGACAAGGATCTCATGATCGACGTCAACCGCGCCTGGGATCTGGCCACTGCCATCGAAGGTGCGCGTCTGCTCGAGCCCCTGCACCCGCGCTGGCTGGAAGAGCCGGTGCGCTGGGCCGACGACCGCCGCGAGTTGAAGCTGCTGGCGCAGCAAACCCGGATTCCGCTGTCCGCCGGCGAGAGCGAGCTCACGAGCTACGGTTGCCGCGCGCTGCTCGAGGAGCAGGCAATCCAGATTCTCCAGTTCGACTGCACCATGATGGGCGGCTTCACCGAAGGCCGGAAGCTCGCTGCGCTGTGCGAGCTGAACCACGTGCAGGTCGCGCCGCACCACGACTGTTTCATCCACGCGCACATCGTCGCCGCCAGCCCCGCAGGCTGCATCGTCGAATCCTTCACCGACCCCGAGCGCGATCCCCTGCAGGCCGAGCTTTTCGAGGACCCGCCGAAGATCGCAAACGGTATGCTCACGCTCAAGGAACAGCCCGGACTGGGGCTGACCCTTTCGCCGGCCGCCCTGAAGAGGTTTGGGGAAAGGATCCTTTGACCCGGCAATGTGCTACAGCGCGCTGGGCTTCCCATCATCCCGTTACAGGAATAAAGTGGCGGCCGGCGCTTTTTAAGCACGCGCAACCGTTCCACAACCCCTTAAAAAGGAGGGTCTGTCATGCCCCGCATCCTGACTATGCTGCTGTGCGCAGCCGCAACCCTGAACGCTCCGCTGCTCTACGCCATGGACTCGGACAGCCCCGAGCTCGTCGCGGTCAAAGTCGATCCCGACTACGCCACCGGCAAAAAAGCGATTGCAGCCAAGGATTGGCCACGCGCCATCACCGCGCTGAACACCGCGGCCCAACGCGACAGCGGCAATGCCGATATCCAGAATGATCTGGGTTATGCCTACCGCAACGCGGGCCAATTGGACGTGGCGCTGAAGCATTACGAAAAAGCATTGACGCTCAATCCCAAGCATCGCGGCGCGCGGGAATACCTCGGCGAGCTGCACCTGATGCAGAACAACCTTGCCAAGGCGGAAGAGCAGCGCGTGGCGCTGGACAAGCTATGCTTTTTTCCGTGCGAGGAACTCACCGAGCTGCGCGAAAAGATCGCCGCCTACAAGAAACAAGGGCGGTAGGGCCGCGAACGTCCGCTTCCGACCCGAAGCGGACATCCAATGTTCCGCTTCACCGGCGCAATCGCAGCGAGTGCAGGGGCATTGGTTGAGTAGGGGAAGATGAAAGGCGCCAGGCTCGAATCATGGTATTGGAATACAATATCCTCGGGGCCTGTTTACGGTGATGGTTAACAGCCATCAAGGAGATATCATGAAGCGATTCGTTCCGGCCGTCCTGTTCACCCTGGGCCTGATCGGCCTGCCCAGCCCGGCGGCGGCCGTGGAGGTCGGGGACAAGGCGCCGGACTTCGAGCTGATCAGCACCCAGGAAGGGAAGTTCAAGCTGAGCAGCCTCGCCGGCAAGAAGAACGTCATCGTCCAGTTCTACGTCCTCGATTTCACGCCTACGTGAATCAAGGAACTGTCGTCCAGTCGGGACGACTATTCGAAGTTCCAGGCGGTGGATACCGAGATTGTCGGTATCAGCGCGAACGTCCGTTTTTCCCAAAAGGCCTTCGCCGATTTTCTCAAGCTCAACTTCCCTCTGCTGAGCGACGCGCCGGCCATGAAGACGATGCAAGCCTACGGCGTGTACAACGAGGAGCGCAGGCTCGCGCGGCGCTCCTACTTCATCGTGGACAAGAAAGGCGTCATTCGCTACAAGAAAGTGCTGGCGCGGAAAGAGCCGCTGCCCTCGAACGAAGCGCTGCTCGAGCAAGTGGGCAAGATCAACAAGTGACCGTGATCGCTCATGGATGACGCGCAGCGCCTCCGCTGCCTGCCTCGCGGCCAGCTCCTGCTGGCCATTGTTTTCTTGCTCTGCGGGGGGCCGCTCCACGCACAGGCGACGGGCGCGCCCGACTTCACGGCTATCCCCAAGCTGCAGGAAATCAAGGACCGTTCGGCCGCTCCGGACTTCACGCTGGCCGATCCAGACGGCTGGAAGGTTTCGCTCAAGGACTTTCGCGGCAAGGTGGTGTTTCTCAACTTCTGGGCCACCTGGTGCGAATCCTGCCGGGAGGAGATGCCGTCCATGGAGCGCCTCTACCGGGAATTCAAGGGTAAGGGTCTGGAGATCATCGCGGTGAACGTCAGGGAGAAGCGGCCGGACGCATTGGCGTTCTACAGGAAGCTGCGGCTCACCTACCCGGTAGTGCTCGATTCCGGGGGGGAAGTTGGCCTGCTTTACGGCGCCTTCGGCTTGCCTCTGACCTACCTGATCGATCGTAAAGGCATCCCGCTGGCGCGTCTGTGGGGCCCGGCCGACTGGTACAGCCCCGCCGCGCGCAAGCTCATCGCAGCGCTGGTCGAACAAAAGTAACGAACACGCTGTGCCAAGTTCGACGTCCAAAGTTCTGTGTCGAACCTTGAACCCGGAATCTTGAGCCTGGAACGCTTCCGTCCACCCCCATTCTGATGAGGTGATGCAACGACGGGAGAATAATGATCCCTCCCCGGGCCCGATGCGCTGCGTCGCATCGGGCGTTCGCCGGCTCGACCGTGCGCAGGCACGTTCTTCGAAACCCCGGCTCTCCCCTCACCCCACAAGTTAGAGCGCATGGACGAACACAGACATCATTCCATCTCGAATATGCCAGGCGTACTGGCACTTGCCACGTGGTCTATCTATGTGCCGTTGGCGGGTGTTTTTTACTTTCCTGAAGTTCCGCCGTCGGTGTTGACTATCGGTTTCTTCGGCCTTTTCGCGTGTTTGGCTGTGATTTTGAATTTCGCGCGTTGGCGTCTCATCGTGATACTGGCGTCATCTGTCTATTTATCGTTCTATGCAGTCCGGGTCATTCGCATGGTTGCGTTGACTACAGATCTCGAAATATCCTCGCTTCTATCAGCTCTCTCCTTTTACTACAGCGCCTCGTGGCAGGTGACAGCCGGAATACTTCAAGAGCGGGGTGTCCTAGGCGGCTTGACGCACGGCTTTCTCGAATACGCCATGCCTGTCCTGAGCTTGGCTCTGATCGGTCTTGCGATAAAAGGGGTCAGGCTCAAATAGTGAAAAATCGTATTGAAGAATCGAGCCTGGCCCCTTTAATCGAACGTTTGGCATGATCGAAATCGCTCTCTATCAGGCACTTGGCAAATTACCCGAGCCTAAGCTCGCTCACGTTTTTTGCTAGGAGTCAAAGCTATGCTTGTCAGCCATAGAAAACATTTTATTTTTACTAAAAGTCTAAAAACAGCAGGAACCTCCGTTGAATCGTACTTCGAGCGATATTGTATGCCTGACGGAGAGTGGCAGGAATCACATGGTCGTGACGAGTATGTCTCGGAAGCCGGCATCATAGGGTGTCGAAGGCCCAACGTCAGTGGCTCCATTTGGTATAACCACATGTCGGCTAGGAGGATTCGTGATCTAATAAGTCAAGATATCTGGGATCGTTATTTTAAATTTACAGTAGTTAGAAACCCCTTCGATAAATTGATTTCTGGATTTTACTTTTTTGAAAACGATAAACAGAATTACAGTTACACGCAACGATTAAAGGCCTTTGCAAGGCAGATATTGGACAGAGGAAACCCAATCGACCGAGTAGAAGGAAAGACAGAAATTGAACGCTTTAGATGTTGGATTCAGAAAGGAGGTGAAATTATTGATCGAGACAAATATTTGATCGATGGGCAGGAGTGTGTTGATTACTTTATTCGCTTTGAGAACTTGCATGAAGGCATGAAGCATGTATGCGACCGCCTTTCAATTCCCTTTGAACCTTCACGGATTCCTGAATTCAAGAAAGGAATAAGACATGACAGAATACAAGTTCGGGACTATTACGATCATGAGACCGTGCAGATCGTCCAAAAGATATATTCCTGGGAACTCGAAAGATTTGGTTACGATTTACCGAAGGAGCACATTGTCGAACAAAGCGCTGCAGCCTCATGCTGAAAAATGAATAAGTATAGAAAAGATAGGAAAATCGATTCGGCTCGTTTGACGTCTTTGGCCGATGGCCGCGCTTTCGCGCCGCTTCGGATCGCGGAGAGGTCCTGCACGCGGGGATCTTGCCCATGAAATCGCCGGATTTGCAATGCCGGTTGCCTCACACGGTCAGGATCGGGCTCGGCCAACGCCACCGCACGGCGCGAGCCGCAAATTGAGTCGCCGTATCCTCGCCCGGAGAAAGCAGGGCGACTCCGGCTGGGAGGCAGGGTTTCTTCGCGCGCCTCGACCGCGCGTTGACGACGCGCAGCGGTCAGGGCGCCGCCATCTCGCGCGGCCGCGTCGGATGCCGAACCAGCGGACGGTGAACTTCGACCGGCGTGACCGACGTATCGTGACTTGCCGGCGCGCCGTCAACACCCTGCATCGGAATTTGACTGACCGGCGGATGGGATTGGCGCTCGATCCGGCCGAACATGAGGCGCATGGCCCAACCCGATGTGCGGATGATCGTCATCACCAGTCCCATCATGCCGAAGATCTGGAAATAGGCGGGCATCCCGTAAACACGAGTCCTGCAACGGATCAGCGCGACGACAAACCAGGCCGGATTGTAGAAGTACAGGTATCCCGCAAGCATCGTCAGCTGCTTCTTCCAGGGACGCTTGTGATTGGACGCAACCACGTAGTTGCCGTCGCACATGTAGGGGCGAACAGCCTTGCCGCCTGCGCTGCTGAAAACCTGGCCGCTCGTGTAGGTCGATTCGAGCAGCTTCGAACCCACGGCGGGCGTGAGCATCAGCACCTGCATCGAGACGGCGCCGGCCCTGCGCAGGAGATCAATCTGATTCAGCAAGCCGTAGTTCGAGCCGCGCGAGTAGAGCGGCTGCGAGTCGTGGTGCATCATCATCGGCATTGGGCAGATGCCCGCATCCCGCAGCGCGCGAAACGCCTCGGTGGTCTTGTCGGCGCTCTGGCCTTTCTTGATGAGCGTCGCGGTCATATCCTCGACGCCCAGCCACAGCCCCCGGCAGCCCGATTCGCGTATGAGCGGCAGGTGGTCCCGCATCTGCAGCGTATCGTGGACGGTCACCTCCGTGTACCACCGCGCCCGGCTGCGCAGCTTCACGCCGTCGAATTCCGCGCGGGCCAGCTTCTCGACGATATCGAGCGTGCGCGATTTGTCGTTGAAGAAGTTGTCGTCGGCGCCGAAGAAGCGGCGAAGACCGTATTCCTTGTTCAGGCGGAACATCTCGTCGGCAATCCGTTCGCCGCTCTTCACGCGATACTGGCGCTGGTTATAGGCGGGGATGGGGCAGTACGAACAGGCGAATTTGCAGCCGAAGGTCAGAACGAGCGAACTGATGGGACTGCGCTTTCGCACCTGATCGACCGGCATCGCGCGCGCGCTGAGCGTTGCGTGCCGGCCCGGGGGCTCCATCAGCCGGTACCCGAGGACCGGATGGGGCAGCTCGTCGAGATCGCCGACGAGGCGTTGAATACCCGTGTCGACCAGTTTCTCGGGAAGGCCGTCCTTGCCGCCGCGCGAATAAACGAGACCGGGGACATTGTCGAGCGCCCGGCTGTCGCGCGCGCGAACGAACGCCGCCCGCATCGACTCGCCGCGGCCGCGCATCGACAGCACCGCTTCGATGAAGTTCAGCAGGACGAATTCCTCGCCCGTGACGACGACGTCGGCGCTACCTGGGCGCGTGGGGTTGGCACTGAACAGGTCATAGGGCTCGTAGACCGCGTGCGGACCGCCGGCGATGACCAGCGGGCGATGCGCGGGGTCGATCCGGTGGGCATCACGGATCAGATCCATGCACATCTCGGAATGCAGGCTCATGCTCGAAACCATGAATACATCGGGGATCCTGCCATCGAGCTGCATTTGCGACGGCCGGAAATTGCGGTTCCACTGCTGCAGGACGATCCGGGTCTTGTCGAACCCGGCGTCCACCATTGCCGAGCCGATGGCCCGGACACCCGCCGGGATCATTCGCGTGTCGGCGAAGATGAACGGCAGCATCCGCGTGCGATGGTCGAAGGCGCAGGCAATCACGGACGACAGGTCGTGCTCCCGCGCGCGAATCCGCAGGCGCTCCCGAACGCGTGTCAATTCACCCGGTTTGAGCAGTTCGTCGCCGCGTGTGCGTCGGGGAAGTTCCAGTGCGGACCCCTACAGAAGAATGTGATATGCCCGATCGTGAGGACAAACGGCCTGCAATTCCGCACGATGCCTCACCATAGCAAACGGGACGGTCGCCTGCAACGCTGCGGAATGATCCGCGCATGCGCCGGAAGGACACTCATTCGTTCGAATCTGACCCGGTGGGCGGCGCGACCCCGAACGGAATCCGATGACGGGCGTATGACCACAGATACTGTTCGGGCCGGCGTCGGATCAGGTTCTCGAGCGCGCGGTTCAGCTGGCGGACAGGGGACTCTTCAGGCTCGAGGGTCGGGAGCGGTTCCAAATGGATGTGATAACCGCCCCCATGCGCCAGGCGCTCGCAGAAACACAGAATTACCGCCGCGCCGGTCCGTTGCTGCAGACGGCTCCACAATGTCATCGTGTACGCGGGTCGGCCGAAAAATTCGGCCCATTCGCCCTCGCCTCGCGTCGGTACCTGGTCGGGCAGAATGCCGACCCACTCTCCGCGCCTGAGAGCAGCGAGCGACGCCGTCGCGCCCCGCGTGTTAGCTTCCACCAAGCGGATGTTGCCGCGTGCGCGCCCCAGTTGCGCGAACGACCGGAACAGCCGCTGTCTCGGCGGACGGTAGATGACCGTGATCGGGGAATGCGACGCGGCAAAATGAGCTGCTATCTCGAAGCAACCCAGATGCGGCGTGAGAAAGATAATTCCCTTCCCGCGCGCCTGCGCCTCGGCAACCCAGTGCTCGCCCTCGACGCGGCGCACGAGCTTCACGAGCTCGTCCTGCGGTCTTTGCCAAAACCACACCATCTCGAGCAGCACCTTGCCAGCCTCGGCCGTCGCCGCGCGTGCCTGGCCCGGCGTGCCGAAACCTGCGGCACGCAGGTTCTCCACCAGACGCGTGCGCTCGCGCCTGACAAACACCAGCGCCACCACCGCGAGCGAGGCGCCGACTGCTTGGACAACGCGAAGCGGAAGGACTGCAATGAGCCGAAAGAGCAGGCGCAGCCCTGGACCCATCCCTTGGAGTGCCCGGTGGCTTTGCTGCAGAACCTCGGAGTTAGTAGCGGATCGCATGTTCAACAGCCGGGCAATCGCTCTCTGGTCGGCAATCAGTTACCTTCCAGGGCCAGACCGAAATTGCAGCCAGCAACATTCATGAACGCCGTGAAGGATAGGAAATTAAATCCGGCCGCGATGCCGCGTCGCCGAGACGAAACGACGGGAGCAGGCGTGAAAGAGGTACCGGACTACGCATAACGGGCCTTATGTTCACGCTGGCTTCTTCCTCCCCGGCAGATGACCGCGATCCGGGCGGATCGTAAGCAGGATCGGCGATCACACCGAGCAATCTATTCCAACCGCGAGAGCACGGCAAGCGCTTTCCCGGACCCTGGCTGTTTGTAGGGGTCCTTTTCCCGTACGGCAGGTCAGGCGATGTCGGAGTCATAGGTCAGTGGCAGCTTGGCGTACCGGGACTAGTTCGCGGGACCGGGCGAATGTTCGTAAGCGGACACTGCTTGTCAGACCAAATCCGGGCTACTACACATCACTCATCACCAGTCACTGGGGTTATTGCCTTCTGCCTTCTACAAGTGTCGTCCCGGCGTCTTCACCCGCGCGCGATAAAGTGAGGTCTGCGCAGTGATGTAAAGGCTGCGCAAGTCGGCATCGCCCCACGCGAAGTTGGTCGGCCGTTCGGGCGTGAAGATTACGCCGAGGCACACGCCCGCCGGATCAAAGATGTGTACGCCACCCGGGCCGGTGCAATAGAGATAGCCCGCGCTGTCGAGCTTCATGCCGTCGGGTCGACCTTCGCCCTCGCCCGTGGTCTCCGCCCACACGGCCCCGCCCGCGAGCGAGCCGTCGGGTTTTACATCGAAGACGCGGATGTGCAGGCGCGGGGTATCGTTGATGAAAAGGCGCGACTCATCCGGCGAGAAGCACAGGCCATTCGGCTGCTCGAAATCATCGGCGAGAAGCTGCACGCAGGAGCCGTCCGGCGCGACGCGGTAGACCCCTCGGAAACCGAGCGTGAGCGCGCGCGGCACCCCCACGTCCTCGCGGATGCGCCCGAAGGTAGGGTCTGAAAAATAAATCGCGCCGTCAGACTTAAGGGTGAGATCGTTCGGACTGTTCAGCTCCTTGCCGCCGTAATGCGAAGCCAGCACGGTGAACGAGCCATCGGGCTCCTCGCGCACAAGGCGGCTCGTCGCATGCTCGCACGTGAGCAGGCGCCCCTTCCGGTCGAAGGCATTGCCGTTGCCTTTGTTGCTCGGCTTGCGGTAGGTCGTGATGCCGGTGCCATCCTGCCAGCACCGCATGTGGTCATCCTTCATGTCGCTGAAGATGAGCCGGCCCCGGGCGCGGTCCCACACCGGCCCCTCGGTGAATCCGAATCCCGTCGCCACCCGCTCGACGCGGACGTCGTCACCCACGACATCGAGCAGATGCCGGTCGCGCACCTGCAGGTGCGCCGTGCTTTGACTGTTCATTCGGTCGTTTGCTCCATATTTTCAGTCCCAATTCTCCTTGCGCCAGATGGTAACAGGGGCCGGCTACGCCAATGTAATCAAAATATTTGCCTTCTCCGGCGGAGTGCGATAATGCGTCGGCCCGGTCTTGCGGGCGAGTCCACAAAGTGAGAGCAGCAAGGGCTGCGCGCGTGGTTATCTACGTAAAGCGTACCGAATTGCGGACATCGCATGACCCGTAAATGAAACTTTCAATTGGGAGGAGTTCAATGGCTCAGAAGATGACGGGAGCGCGCCTCTTCGCGCAGACGCTCAAGGCCTACGGCGTGACTCACGTATTCTTCATGGACGCGATCCTGCGACGCGTGCTCGCCGAAATGGAGACGACAGGAATCAAGCGCATCCTCGGCCACTCGGAGAAGGCGGTCGCTTATATGGCAGACGGTTTTGCCCGGGTATCGGGCCGCCCGGGAATATGCATGGCGCAATCGGTGGGCGCGGCGAATCTCGCGGCCGCCATGCAGGATCCCTATCTCGGGCATTCGGCAGTGATTGCCATAACGGGGCGCCATGTGGCGCAGAACCAGTATCGCAACGCCTACCAGGAAGTCGCGCACGAGCCGCTCTACTCGGCCGTGACCAAGTTCAACGGCCGCGTCGACACCCTGGAGCAGATTCCTCATGTTCTGCGGCAGGCGTTCCGCGAAGCGACGACCGGCACGCCTCGCCCGGTGCATATCGACATGGCGGGCTACACCGGCGATGCGGTAACCCCGCTGGAAGGCGAGTTCGACGTCGCCGCGGATGAGGCGCACACGCGTTTTCCGGCATTTCGCCCGCACCCCGATCCAGATGCGGTGCAACGAGCGGTCGCAGCAATCAAGGAAGCGTCTCGTCCCGTCATCGTCGCCGACCGCGGCGTCGAGATTTTTGGTGCCGGCGAGGCGGCTTCCCGCCTCGCCGAGAAAATCCAAGCACCCATCGTCGCAACCCTCGATGCCAGGGCCGCGCTGAGCGAGGACCATCCGCTTTTCTGCGGGATGCTCGGGCTTTACGGCCGCAGCTGCGCGAACCACGCCTTGGCCGAAGCCGATCTTGTGATCTACGCGGGCAGCAACACGAGCGATCACACGACCGCCAACTGGAAAATGCCCAGGCAAGGCACGCGGACCATTCATATCGACATCGACCCGGTCGAGATCGGGCGCAATTATCCCGGGAGCATCGGCATTCAGGCCGACGTGCGCGCGGCGCTCGAAGCGCTTGCGGCCAAGGCGTCCGTTGCGAAGCGCGACGAGTGGCTTTCGAGAACCCGGGGTTTCGTGGACGAGTGGCGCAAGGAAGCCGAAAAGGCGCGCGCCTCCGATCAGCTTCCGCTCAGGCCCGAGCGCCTTTGCCGCGAGCTCACCGACGTGCTGCCCAAAGACGCGATCGTGATCGCTGATACAGGCTACGCGGCGCTGTGGACCGGCACGCTGCTCTATCTACGCCACCCGACGCAGCGCTACTTCCGCGCCGCTGGCTCCCTCGGCTGGTCGTTCCCCGCCTCGCTCGGCGCGAAGTGCGCCGCGCCCGACCGGCCGGTCATCTGCTTCTGCGGCGACGGCGGGTTCTTTTACCATTTGCCGGAGCTCGAGACGGCGCGCCGCCGCGGCATCAAGACCGTCACGATCGTCAACAACAACCACGGCCTCGCGCAAGGCCTGCGTAACCTCAATATCGCCTACCAGGGGCACGATGAGACCAACAAGGGCGAGTGCTACGAGTACCGCGACACCGACTTCGCGCGCATCGCGCAGAGCTTCGACTGCTTCGGCGTGACGGTCGAGAAGCCGCAGGACTTCGGCAAGGCGTTCGAGGCTGCCCTGGCCTCCGACCTGCCAGCGGTGATTGACGTCAAGACTGAGATTGCGGGGCAGGCGCAGATGGCGTGGGTGCCCGCTTAGCGATAAATCGACACAGCCACGGAACCACACGGAAGCACACGGAAATGGTTGTTTCCGAATCCGCGCTCGGCCAGATGAACCACCCCGGGCACGGGGACGCTTACGAGAACCTGCGCAAGCCGGGCCGGATCGGCCTGCCGGAACGCGCCGCGACCCAGCACGTTTTCGACAGTCCCGCGCCCAAGGCGGCGGAACAGGGGCGCTGGGTCTCGCGAGCGCTGCTCCCGCTGCCGCGCAGCGAGATGGTGTGGGCCACCGCCTACGCGGACAAGATGCATCTTGTCGGCGGCTACGGGATGCAACGCGTGGATCGGCCTTATCACCAGGTCTATGACCCCAAGACCGACCGCTGGACCGATGCCGCGCCGCTGCCGCGTGCAGAGCGCCGTTCACGAAGCCTTCACGGTCGCCTAATACCGGCAATGTGATCATGGTTATGATTGCCGGTGCAGGCGCTTTCTGACAGCGGCCGCGACCCGACGCCATCCTCCGCTTATCAATTGACAATATTGGAGCTAGAATCTGCAGCGCTTTATGCGCCGGGGGTGCCGGCCTAAATCTGGAGGAGCGAAATCATGAATCAGCAGGAAATCGACCAGCGGATATTCGATCTGTACGACGAGTACTGTCACGGCTTCATCGACCGGCGGGAGTTTTTTCGCCGCGCCGGGGCCTTGACGATCGCCGGCGTGTCCGGCCTCGCCATGGCCCAGGCCTTGCTCCCGCGCTACGCGGAGGCGCAAACCATTTCTTTTACCGATAAGCGCATCAAGGCGGTGTACGTCGACTACCCGTCGCCCGGCGGCACGTCGGGGACGATGCGTGGTTACCTGGTCCAGCCGGCAGGTGAAGGTCCTTTCCCCGCCGTGCTCGTCATCCACGAGAACCGGGGATTGAACCCGTATATCGAGGACGTGGCGCGGCGCGCGGCAGTGGAAGGTTTCCTCGCTCTGGCGCCCGACGGGCTTTCGCCCGTCGGAGGCTATCCGGGCAATGACGATGACGGGCGCACGCTGCAGCGGGGTCTGGATCAGGGCAAGCTGCGGCAGGACATGGTCAACAGCGCTCGTTACCTCAAGTCACATGCGCTGTCGAACGGCAAGCTGGGCGCCACCGGATTTTGCTGGGGAGGCGGCACGACCAATTTCCTGGCGGTGACCCTCGGTGGCGATCTGCACGCGGCGGTGCCGTTCTACGGCGCTGCGCCCGCGTCCGAGGGTGTCGCCAAGATCCGCACCCCCCTGTTGATCCAGTCCGCCGAAAACGACCCCCGGATCAACGCCATGTGGCCGGACTTCGAAGCTGCGTTGAAGGCCAACAGCATCAATTATCAGAGGTATTTGTACCCGGGGACCAAACACGGCTTCCACAACAATTCAACGCCGCGCTACAACGAGGCGGCGGCGGACCTGGCGTGGAAGCGGACTGTCGCCTTCTTCAAGCAGCATCTCGGCTGAGGGGACGCTTGCACATATCTTTAGAAACGCTCTGGAAGCCACCCCGACAACCCAATTACAGCTGCCGATGAGCGCTGACAGGATCGAAACACGATGATTCACCGGGTTTTCTATCGGCATTCATCGGCGTTTATCTGCGGCTGATTATTTTTTCTGGTTTTTAACACGGCTTGCGGTGACGTCCGCATGCGTTCGCCTCGTTGCCGCGCGGCGGCCGGTCGAATAACATGCACCCGCACCGTCCGAAGCATCGTTGCTTCGGGGTGACGCTCGAGAGGGGGTGCAGCCGTGTCGACCGCCAGCAAGAGTAACGCACGCGATTTGAGCCCGGAAGCCGTGCTCGCCCGCGCGGCAGCAGCGCGCGGCGATGTTTTTCCCGAATGGAAAGTGCTGGCGCATGCGTCGCCGCAAACCTACGATCTCGTCACGCATACGGGCGGCTACTTCCACAAGTACCAGGGAGAATCCTCTGACGAGCAGCAGCTATCCGGCCCGATGCGCGAGCTCATCGCGACGCCTGCGCTGTGCTCCAAGGGCGATTACCGCCACGCGCCAAACCACGTTCGTCGCATGTACCGCATGGGCCTCACGAACCGGGTCATCATGGAAGCCGCGGCGGCGTTTTCGACGGTGACCGGCTGGGCAACGATGGCCAACGTCGGCTACGTGATCATGGAGGCGAACAGTCCCGACTACGCCTTCGGCAAGCTTCCGGAAGGCGGCGAGCCGAAAGCGCTCACGCCGTTTCCCGAACTCGCGATGGGCCGCAGGCGGAAAGGCGCCGCGGGCGAAAGCCTGCTCGACACCCCGGAATGGCGCTACGCCGCGGAGATCGACCCAGAGCTTGCGCGCCGCGCCGCCGGTTGGGTCGACCACTGCCTGCTCGCGGGCGGTGCGCAGGAGGAACTGCTGGGCCCAGGCCCGCGCGAGCTCATCGTTATCGCGGCGCTCTGCACGCGGGGTGAAGTGGACCTTGCCGCGCCGCATATCCGCCGCGCCTACGACCACGGCATGACCCGGCGCCAGGTGCTCGAGGCGATCTCAAGCATCGTGCCCATGACCGGAATGATTTCGATGCAGCTCGGGCTGCGGGCCATGCAGCTTGCGGATCGCGCTGCTTCGAGACCTTTGCCGAGAAAACCGCGAAAAAAAATCGAAAAAGGCGTAAGATCGTCGAGCGCGGGCTGAAACAACGCGCGGACTTCCCGGTTCGATAAGAAGGAGGAGAACAGCCATGCTATCCATCATGCGGGGGCTCCTCGCAGCCCTGATCTTTTGCACGGGCGCCGCCGCGGTGTTCGCCCAGAATTTTCCGACGCGCCCCCTGCGGATCATCGTGCCAACGGCGCCGGGCGGCGGCCTCGACTTCGTCGCCCGGCTTATCGGGCCAAAGCTCACGCAAAGCATGGGACAGACCGTCGTCGTGGACAACCGGCCGGGGGCAAGCGGCGTCATCGGGCTCGAACTCACCGCGCGGGCGACGCCCGACGGCTATAACCTAATGGTCATTAGCGCGACCCACGTCATCTACTCCGCGATCAACAAGACGAGTTTCGATTTCTTCAAGGATTTCGCACCGATCTCGCAGCTCACGGCCGCGAATTATGTGCTTGTCGTAACTCCCCCGCTCCCTCTGCAATCGGTACGCGAGCTCATCGCATACGCCAAAACAAATCCGGGGAAGCTCAACTACGCGTCATCCGGCGTCGGATCGCTGCAACATCTCGCAACGGAGTATCTCGGCTCGATCGAAGGCGTGAAGTTCACGCATGTGCCCTATAAGGGCGTGGGCGCGGCGATACCGGACCTCGTCTCGGGCCGCATTCAGATGACCATGTCGAGCATCACCTCCATGAACCCGCATATCCGGGCAAAGAGGCTGCGACCGCTGGCGGTAACGGGGACCGTCCGCTCTCCCGTGCTGCCCGGCGTGCCGACCATGATCGAGGCGGGCGTAAAAGACTTCGTCGTGACCCAGTGGATCGGCGTTATCGCGCCGGCGGGGACTCCGCAGCGCGTGACGCAGTACCTGTATCAGGATTTCTCAAAAGCGCTGAAGCAACCGGACGTTGCCACCCGGCTCGCCAGGGACGGAACCGACCCCATCGGCAGTTCACCCAAGACATTCGCCGCGTTCATGCGTGACGAGAGCACGAAGTGGCTCAAGGTCGCGCGGCAGGCAGGAATACCGATCCGCAAGTAACGGCCAAAGGGTGATGATTACTGGTGACGAAAACTGGTGATGAGTACTAGTGATAAAAAGCGGTTACCCAGCGATCGGGCGACTCTCATCACCATTTGTCATCACCATTATTCATCACCACTTTTCATCACCTCTTACCGCTTCTTGACGAGCTTCTGCACCCGCCAGTTGAGCGTGTCGGCGACGTAGATCGCTTTTTCGTCGTGACTCAGGGCGAGGTAGTGGGCTTCGCCATACTCGCCAAGGTCCTTTCCCTGCCGTCCGGTCACCCCCAGCACGTTGCCCTCGAGGTCGAGCTTCATGATTTGCCCGGCGTGCCCGTGTGCGAGAAAGATGTGCTGATCGCGGCTCATGTACAGACCGCACGGCGTGCCGGGGTGCCGTGACTCCCTGACATAACTCCCGTCTCCATCGAACACCTGAATACGCTGATTGGAGCGATCGGCGACGTAGAGACGTCCTGTGCGGTCGGTCGCCACTGAGTGCGGCTGCCGGAACTCGCCCGCGGCGCTGCCCTCCTTGCCCCAGGTCTTGACGAAGGCGCCGTCCGCCTCGAACTTCAGAACGCGGGATTCGCCTTTGCCGTGACCTTGGCTCACGTAGATCTCGCCCGCCGGGCCGAACGCGATGTCGTTCGGCTCGTCAAAGGCGCGCAGATGACCGTAGGCGTGCCACTCGCCAGCCGTATCCTTGAGACCCAGCATCATCAAGATCCGCCCGTGCGGGTCGAACTTCACGACGATGTGCGAGCCAATGTCGGTGGCCCAGATGTTGTCCTCGGCATCGATGCGCAGGCCATGGGGCCGCGAGAATATGCCCTCCGCCAGCGAGCGAAGGTAGCGCCCGTTGCGGTCGAACTCCATGAGGCAACGCGGCCCGCGGTGAAATACGAAGATGTTGCCCTTCGAATTGACCGCCACACCGGAGCAGGGGCCGAAGTTGACACCCCTGGGAAGCTTGAAGCTCTCGGGAACGGGCCGATACCCAAGGTCGGGAATGTGGGAGGATGTTGACGGCGACGCAGCCGCAAGGGGCTGCATTGCGCCAGCTTTATGGGTCATGCGAATTCTCCTTGAACGTGCGGCCGCTTCACCTCCGACCGCTGCATCGCCGGCCCACGCGCTTTCAAACCGCTAACCGCAATTCCAGAGTCCGCGCGAGCCACGACGAGACAATCTCGGCGATCGCGTACTCGCGGCCATTATAAAAGTGATCGCAATTGGGCACGACCTCGACCTGGCACGGGCCGCCGGCTGCACGCTGGAATTCCTCGGCAGGATAACGATCGACATCTTCCTTATCGCCACGAATGGCGAGCACCGGACATTTTACCTTCGGCGCGAGCGCGATCGTGTCAGGCACGGTGGTAATGCGATCGAGAAAGCTTTCCGCACTGATCACGTACCACCACCCCGGCATGAACATCAGCTCCTTGCCGCGGCCGGCCCTGACGAGTTCCTCCGCGCGCGCCTTAAGCTCGTCGAATCGATCCGCGGCAAACAGGCGCTCCGTCCCACCCGACTGGTCCTGGCGTGTCCCGCCACGACCGGCTGAAAGCAGCACGAGCGCCGGCGTCTCGGGGTGATCCGCCACATGCCGGACGCCGAGCATACCGCCATTGCTATGCCCGATCACGACGGGTCGCGGAAATCCGCGCTGCGACAGCCATTCGGCCGCCATGCGATTGTCCTCGATCGCCTCGCCCGTGGTCTGGAAGGCGCCGCCCTCCACCAGACGGCTGTTGCGCGTGCTGAGGATATCGTGGCCGCGGCGGTTGAACGCGAGGAAGGCGAACCCCAGCCTCGTCAGCGCCGGCGGCAGAAAGCGCGCGGCGCACACGTAGAAGTTCATCGTGTTGCCGTGGAAGTACAGGACCGCGCCCGCCGTTGCCCCGCCATCGGGCTCGTAATAGAGGCCCGCGAGCGGCGCCGTCGGCGTCGGGATGGAAACTAACTCAGTGCGCACCTTAATTCCGTGAGTCGTGATTCGAAACGTCAAAAACCCAATATTAGCCGCCGATTAACGCCGATTAACGCCGATACAACTCAAGAACCTTTTCGCCTTCTGACTTCTGACTTCCGCCTTCGGGCGGGTACCATCACCTGCCACTCGTCACTCGTCACGCCCTATCCGGCTGGTGCTTGCCAAGCTTCCAGCCGTGCTTCGCGATGTGCTTTTCGGCCTCACGGATCGGCTCCTCCTCGAGCGGCGTTGCCATCGTGTCGTTATACCGGTTCATGAAGCCGTAGTAGGCGATCAACCCCGTTATCTCGACGATCTGGCCGTCGCTCCAGTGCTTCTTCATCTGCTCGAAGAGCTCGTCGGTGACATCGTTGGGCTGCGATGCGGCGGCAATGGCGAAGTCGATGGCCACGCGCTCGGCATCCGTGAAGAGCGGGCTCGTCTTGTACTCCCAGACCTTGTCGAGCTTCTCTTCCTTGATTCCATCCCGGAGGGACCCCCCGGAAGTGTGTGCCATTCAGTAATGGCAACCGTGTGTGCGCGCCACCACGTAGCCCAAGAGCCGCTTGAATCCGATGCTCACTTCACCCTGCGGATCGTACACGGCGGAATTGAGCGCCCGGATCGCCCGCAAGATCTTGGGTTTGCGTTGCAGTATCAGCTGGCTGTTCGGGATGTAATGCCCGCTCTTCTTGAGCTGGTCGAAGATATCGTCCAGCTCAGGAACCGAACCGGCTGGAAGCGGTGCGAGACGCGGCATATCAACTCCTCGGGAGGATGCGTTAGAGAGCGAAACCTTACCATGATTCCGGAAAGGAATGCGTCACCCTCATCGAGGCGGTCAACCATGGCGGCGGAATCGCCTGAAGAAAACCCAATCGAACGTCGGGAGAAAACCCGCATGCGGCCTCGTGATGTGCAAAAAAAGACCCCGCCGAAGCGGGGTTCCTGTGCGGGCGGCGCTGCGGCATGACGGCCCGCAGCATCCTCGTGCCAGCTCAGGTTTTACTTGAGCTTGGTAACCTCGATGGCAGCCTTGGCGCCGAAGCCCACCGTGACCGGGAATGAAACCTGATGGCCGCGGGTGGTGATATTGTCATCGTGCACCGCGAAGGCAAAGTTGTACACTTTTCCTTCCTTCAGCATCTTGTCGTCGGAGTTGGTCAGGTTCCGTGGGCGGGCCCACACGACCGTCCACATGCCGTCCTTCCACGTACCTTTGGCCTGTTTGTTGTCCGCCGCAGAACCCTTGGCTCCGGCCCTGCTCACGACGTAGGCGGGAATCAGGTCACCTTCCTTCCAGCCCGCGTTGGGGTCGAACGGAACTGCGTTCTGCTCGCGGATGAGGGCCGTCGCGCCCTTGCGGATGTCCTCTTCCCGAAGCGCCTTCTTGCCGACCTTCTTCTCGTCGTACATGTACTTCGGCTGGTGCTTCTTCTTGTCCACGTTCGAGCTGAACGGATTCTTGCCGGCGTCCCCATTGCGGTATTCCAGCACGTGAAAGTCGTCCGCCATGCCGACCGGGTTGGAGCGGTGGCCGCGCCATTGCATCAGATCAAGCAAGGCGCCGTCCGCTTTGAGCTTCTTGATTTCCTCCATGCTCTTGGCTTTGTCCCACGAGGCCATCGCGTCGGTGCGCGTCGCCGGCAGGTACTTTCGCACGTCACTCTTCTTTATCGCCTTGAACAACGGATTTCCCTGAACGACGGCTTTCGACGGCTTATTCGGCATGTCGCGCTCGCCGTTGTGGCAAGTGAGCCAGCAGCCCTGGTTCGCGAAACCCGGCACCGATCCGTCGTCGATCATGATCGAGAAGCGGTCCTCGTAGATGCCCGGCTGCTTGCCGTCCTGGACCACCTTATCGAGCTTCGGGTAGCCGTAGTGCTCCCACTTCTTGCCGTCGAATCGCTCGAACGGATGCGCCTCCCCGGGATAGGGATTCCGGGTGTTCCATTGAGCACGGAAATAGGCGTTTTGGTCGTCGTAGGCAATCTGGAGGCCCAGCTTGATGACGCCGTTCTTGCCCTTGACCGGCATGGGCTCCAGCTTGTTCGCCTTGACCAGCTTATTGCCCAGCTTCTCTTCGGCGCCCTTATGACACGTCAGGCAGGCCCCGCCCGCCTTGACCATGCCCGCGCCCGGATGCTCGGCGCTACGCAACCACTGAAAGCTCGACTGAGCCGGCCAGAAGAGAGTCAACGTCTGGGTCGGGACGCTATTCCAGTCGACCTGTGCTGGGTCCTTTCCCAGCACATAACCCGGAAAGAGGGCACCCACGCCAGCTGCTATCAATACCAAATTAGATCGTTTCATAACCCATGCTCCTGGTTGCTCGTTGAAAAGGCACACCCGGATTGTTCCCAAATTCGATCAGCGCGCATTTGAAAGAAATGATGCCTTCTGCGATTGCAACGCGTGTTGATCTACATCACAACACATCTTGATGCGCATTAAGAAATATATTGATCTGCATCAAGAAAGTATATTGATGCGCGTCAATGTAATTCGTTACACAGAGTCACCGAGCGGTGGACTCGTGTCCAGGCGCGAGGATGCGCCTCGATTAAAGGATGTTGCGATGGACACCCACTTCCATATTCTGGTCCCTCCCATCGAGAGACAGGGGAGATGTACAGCGCTGCGCGTCGAGAGAATCGAGGGATAAAGGATGACGGATGAAGAAGAAAGGAGTTAGGTAGAGTCCCCTTCTGCCTTCTGCGTCACCCTTTTAGTCCCCATCCCTCCGGCCTCACCCCCAAAATGGGCCCAACCCCGGCCTTGCACACGAAAGCCTCACCGCGAAGGACCCAAGGGCGCGAAGGAACAGAAAAGCCTTACCGCGGAGGACGCGAAGGACGCCAAGGGACCATTAATCAGCGTCGAACCCCAAGAACGCTAAAACAACGCCAAGTGAGGATCTGGATACCGATCCAGAAATACGGGCACAAAGAACCCATCGCCCATCACCCATCACCGCCGTTTTCACCTTCTGACTTCTGACTTAAGTTAGAAGCCGACCTTCTCCATACCCTTCAACGCCAGGCGCTGGCGTGCTTCCATGGGCGTGGCAATCTCGAGCGAGAGCTCCTCGAGAATGCGCCGGATTTTTGCGACTTGCTCTGCGTTGCTCGTCGCGAGCTTGCCCTTCCCGGCGTAAATGCTGTCCTCGAGGCCGACGCGGACGTTGCCCCCACAGACGCCGGCCATGGTCGTGAGCGCCATTTGGTGCCGCCCCGCGGCGAGCACCGACCATTCATAGTCGTCGCCGAAGAGCTTGTTGGCGATCGAGCGCATGTGCATCAGATTGTCGGGATCGGGGCCGATTCCGCCCAGGATGCCGAAGATCGTCTGCACGAAAAGCGGCGGTTTCACGAGCTTGCGCTCGAGCAGGTGCGCAAGATTGTAGAGGTGCCCGACGTCGTAGCACTCGAACTCGAAGCGCGTGCCGCAGCCCTCGCCCAGGTGCTTCAGCATGTACTCCATGTCCTTGAAGGTGTTCCGGAAGATGAAGTCGCGGCTCGCCTCGAGGTATTGCGGCTCCCACTCGTATTTGAACTGCTTGTACTTGTCGAGATTAGGGAAGAGCCCGAAGTTCATCGAGCCCATGTTGAACGAGCACATCTCGGGCTTGCACTGCAGCGGCGCGGCCAGCCGATCCTGCACCGTCATGTTGTGCCCGCCGCCCGTGGTGATGTTGATGACGGCGTCGCAGTGGTCCCGGATTTCCGGCAGAAACTCCATGAATACCTTGGGGTCGGGAGTGGGCCGTCCGTCCTTCGGGTCGCGCGCGTGCAGATGAATGATCGCGGCGCCGGCCTTGGCTGCGGCGATGGACTCGTCGGCGATCTCCTTGGGCGTGATCGGCAGGTGCGGCGTCATCGTCGGCGTGTGGATCGAGCCTGTCACTGCGCACGTAATGATCACTTTCTTTCCGGCTTGTGCCACGTCACTTGTCTCCCTGTTCTTGCGATGTCTGAAAACGGTGATGAAAGATGGTGATGATTACTGGTGATGGATAATGGTGATGAACGGCGTGCCCCTCGCGGGGGTTTTTATCACCATCTCTCATCACCATTTCTCATCACCACTTTCCATCACTTCTTCACGCCATCACTTGATGGCCATCGGGTTGATCGGAGACCCGACCGCCCCCGTAATGGGCAGCGGTGGCCCGCAAAACAGAAACTCGTAGACTTTGTCGCTTGCGCAATCGTCGGCGAGGTCCTTCAGGTAGAAGATCTCACCCATGGTGATGCCGATCATGGGAATGACGATCCAGTGCCAGGGCTGAAACGCCTCCGTGCTCTCGTTCGGGCGCACCTCGCAGCCCCAGGTGTCAAAGCAGATCGCCGCGATTTCATTCTTGTGGATCCATTCGCAGGTCTCGAAGCGCAGGCCCGGCGCGTCCCCGGCCGCGTAGGTACCCCAGTCATCCTGCGCAAGGCAATGCTCCATCTGTCCGGTGCGCACGATCACGAAATCACCGCGCCGCACCTCGACGCCCTGCGCCTTCGCGCACGCGTCGAGCTCAGCATTGCCGACGCCGAAGCCGTCCTCAAGATAATCGCCCCCGAGGGACCGCGGAATGTCGAGGAGCACGCCGCGGCCGATCATGCGGTCGCGCACCTTGTGGATGCCGTTCTTCTTCGCGCCGGTCGAGTCGACGAGCCGGGCATCGTAACCGTTCCACATCTTGTCTCCGTAGAAGATGTGGCCGAGCGCGTCCCACTGCGTGCCGCACTGCAGCGGCATCGAGACCATGTCGTCGGCGTAACGTATCTTTCCCGGGTCCTGCGTTCCCGCAACCGCGTCGGTGCCGGTCGCCAGCATGGTATGAATGGGATTGAAGCGCCCGCCCCAGCCTGTTCGTTGCGGGCCGTTCGAATTGAAGTCCAGCCCGAGGGCAAACGCCTTGCCCTTTTTGACCAGCGCCGATGCCTTCACGATGTTTTCCGGGGACACGTAATTGAGCGTGCCGGCCTGGTCATCGGGGCCCCACTTGCCCCAGTTCTTGCACTTGGCGGCCATTTGCTCGAGGGTCTGCAACGTAACGTTCTGCTTGAGCGGCCTTTTTGGCACCACTTTCATCGGCAGCGACGGTTTGGTTCCCAGCATTTCTTCCTCCTTTGGGTTCGACAGACACGGGCAGGCGCCCGTCTGTAACTGCCCGAGCCTACGCCCTCTTCCAATTCTCGAAAAGGCTTGGCCAAAGAAAGACGCCGGTAAGCGTTTTAGCTTCCGGCGTCCGGCCGACGCAAAGGCCACGCTGTGCCGATTATCACCCTTAACCGGGTTCCGTTGCCATTGCGGCATCGGTCGGCAACCGCGGCAGCTGCCAAGAGGCAGTTGGTCGGGCCAATGGGAGGCCTACTAACCTCCCACGAACCCCTGCACTCACACCCGGATGTGACCGGGATCGGCGCCGGTCAGTCCACGCGGTGGGAGGCAATACCTTTTTACCCCGTCGCAACTGCTCTGGCTTTGATCTTCGTCAAACTCTGTGCATCTCGCGCAGCAACACACGGAAATACACGGACCCAGACCTGAATCGGGAAGTGCGCTGTAATGAAACAACAATTTCCGTGTGCTTCCGTGTGATCCCGTGGCTGTGTTTGTTTTTGAGACAGCTTCTAGTCGCGACTCAGTCAATGCAAACGACGACCTTCCCGACCTGGGCGTTCGAGTCCACGTAGTCCTTCGCCGCGGGCAAATCGGCAAAGGCGAAGACCGTGTCGATGACCGGCGTGATGCGACCGTCCGCGACCGCGGGCATGACGTCGCGCACGAAGCCCCGCGTCGCCTCCGCGCGCTCGGCAGCGGTGAGGTGGGTATTCGAAATCCCGAAGATCTGGAGCCGCTTGGCATGAACGGGCTCGAGGTTGATCTCGGATTTCAACACGCCATCCACGTAGCCGACGATTGCGAGCCGGCCCTGATTCGCCAGCGCGCGCAGGCAATCCGGGAATGCCGTGCCCCCGACGAGATCGATGGCGAGATTTACGCCTTGGCCCCCGGTAGCCTTCAATGCCTGGTCCGCAAATCCGGCGCCACGCGCCAGAATGGCGACCTCGAGACCCGCGGCCTTAAGACGCTCGAGT
>JAOTTL010000206.1:0-5957 GCA_029864385.1 Betaproteobacteria bacterium
CGCCGATATCCTGTCCACGGGATGGATTGCGATGATGACGGCGTTGGTGGATCAGGTGACCGGCTTCATAGACGGACTCGAGCTCGAAGGCACAAGCGGCGGATCCGGTGGGCGGGGCGGCGGGGCCGGAGCGCTGATCGTCGACCCTCCCGGAGCGGCCGGGCCGGATTGGTCGACCGTCGAGACCATCGTTACCGTCCTAGAACCTTTGATTATCGTCGCCGGGGCGGCAGCCTTTGTCTGGCTTTGCCGCCGACTGCTGGCGGCTCCGGAGCGGATCTGGCCGCATGCGATCCTGGATCTGGCCTCGGTGGAGCGCGAAAACCTCGGCGATCAGGAGGCGCTGGGTTTTTCCCACATCTTCAGGCGTGTGCTGCCGCGCTGGATGCGACCGCCTGCCCCTGCGTCGGCGAGACGGAGTCCGGCGCTCGGCGCCGGTATCGAAAATACCTACGCCCTTTACTTCCGGTTACTGGAGGCGGCTCGCGAACGCGGTGCGCGTTTGGCGTGGTCGCAGACGCCGTTCGAACGCAGGCCACACCTGACCACGATACTCCCCGGGGCGCCCGTGGACGAGATCACGCGCCGCTTCGTTGCCGCCTGCTACGGGCGTGAGCCCTCCGCGGATGCAGCCATAGCGTCCCTGACCAGCGAGCTGGAGGAGGCACTGCGTAGAGAGGGACATTCAGAGTTCGCAATTCATTGATCCAGCTCAAAGCTGTTGCGGCAGACGGCAAATCACTTAGCAGCTATGAAGGTACTGTCAACTTAGCAGGGCCAATTCAAATAAATGGAAAAAACAGCGCTCGCCTTGTTTTCATTAGACGCACGTCGCCTGTCGCCACGTCCAGAATGATCGGGCTCGCAGCATCCGATAGTTCGCTGCGCGAAGTAGATGCCGACCGACACGAAAGAGATTATGAACTTGGCTGTGTACGGTGAGAAAACGTTGTGCCTGTCCGGGTGATTTGAACCTCCGCATCTGCCGCTCGTGTTGCCGCGTGTGCTGGTGCGAAACCTCCGCTCGATTGTTGGCATAGCGGTCCTGGCGGTGCACCACAGACAGCATAACCTCTCTCTTCGCCACAGCGTAGCTGCGCAGCTTATCGGTCACCATAACTCGGGGTGACCGTCCTTGGCCCTTGAGGAGCTTTCTGAAAAAGCGCTTCGCGGCGTGGCTGTCTTTACGATTCTGGACAAGAATATCTATGACATCCCCGTCCTGATCGACGGCACGCCAGAGATACTGACGTCGGCCTCGAATCGTAACGATCAGTGCTTCGTCCATATACCACGTATCACCCAATTGACCCTGTCGGCGTCTGAGCGTGCGTGCGTACTGCAGCCCGAACTTCGTACACCAATGGCGAATGGTTTCGTAGGACACTGTGACGCCCCGTTCAGCGAGCAGATCTTCTATATCCCGAAGGTTCAGCGTGAAACGGTGGTAGAGCCAGACGGCGTAGCTAATGATCTCTGGCGGGAACCGGTACCCTCGATATGGGGATTTGTTGTTCATCGGCATACTGTGCCCAGCGGCCGCTTAAATTGACAGCACCCAACCGCCTTAGCGCTTCGATTTCGTTTCCCGCAGCTTCCGACTAGCCGAAAGCCCAGTTTTGGGGGAAGAAAAGAGGTCGGAACAGGAAGGTGGCGGGGTGGGCCTGAATTGGCCATCGTATTTCCGCCTAGGTCTTTATTTGATTATCTTTTTCAATTTATCGTTTCTGTTGCGAACGTCTCCCAGAAAATTGCGAAGGTGACTCGCGGGGCGGTCACGTCTCAAGGTGATCCCGTCGGCTTAGACCGTGCTTTTGCATCTTCTCGTAGAAAGTCTTTCGGGGCACGCCTAAGGCGGCACAGGCCTCGGTAACGTTGCCGCCATGCTCGCTCAGCGCCTGCTCGATGAGCGCGCGCTCGAAATAGCGTACCTCTTCGGCAAGGGTGCGCCCGGCGCCGGAAGCGCCGGGCGTTTCCGTGTCCCGGCCGCTGAAGGCGGCCGGGGACAGCACGAAACGCTCGGCCGCGTTCTGCAGCTCTCTCACGTTCCCCGGCCAGTCCTGGGCCATGAGTCGGCGCATGAGCTCGGGGCTCGCCGGCGGGGGCTCACGCTCGTAGCGCGCCGCAGCGGTAAGCGCGAAGTGCTGAAACAGGTAGGGAATGTCTTCACGGCGCTCTCGCAGCGGCGGCAGCGCGATCTCAATCACGTCCAGGCGATAATAGAGGTCCTCCCGGAATTCGCCCTTCGCGGCAAGCGCCTTCAGGTCGCCCTTGGTGGCCGCGACCACGCGCACGTCGACCGAAATCGGCACATTCGACCCGAGTCGCTCGATGGTGCGCTCCTGCAGCACCCGCAGCAGCCGGACCTGCAGCGATAGCGGCATGCTTTCGATCTCGTCTAAGAAAAGGGTGCCGCGATCTGCGTGCTCGAACTTTCCAATGCGCCGCTCCTTGGCGTCGGTGAAGGCGCCGGCCTCGTGCCCGAACAGCTCGCTTTCGATGATGCTCTCCGGCAGTGCGCCGCAATTGATGGCGACGAAGTGCCGCCCACGCCGCGCGCTTCGCTGGTGCAGGGCGCGCGCCACCAGCTCCTTGCCGGTGCCGGTCTCGCCGATGATGAGCACGTCGGCATTGGTGTCCGCAACGTCGTCAATGGACGCGCGTACGCGCTCCATCTCGGGCGTTCGTCCGATGATGCGGACTTCGGCCTCACCGTGAGCATCGAGCTCGGAGCGAAGCGCGCGGTTTTCCAACACCAGGGCGCGCTTCTCCAGCGCCCGTTTGACCACGTCCACCAGCATCTCGGCGCGGAACGGCTTTTCGATGAAGTCGTAGGCGCCGTCGCGGATAGCCTCCACCGCCATGGAAATGTCGCCGTGCCCGGTGACCAGGATGACCGGCAGGTCCCGGTCGAGCTCCCGGCAGGCGCGCATCAACTCCAGGCCCGTCATGCCCGGCATGCGCACGTCGCTGACCACGATGCCTGCCCAATCGCGAGAGAGCCGGTCCAGCGCCGCCGGCGCCGACTCTAGCGCTTCCACCGAGTAGCCCGCCAGCTCCAGAGTCTGTTTACCCGCGAGGCGCACATGGTGCTCGTCCTCGACCAGGATGACATTGGCGGCTGTGCTCATGCCGCCTGCTCTTCTCCGTCGGCGGCCGGCAGGCGCACGGTAAAGCAGGCGCCGCCGTCGGGCGAGCTCTCGGCACGGATGGTGCCTGCGTGATCCTTGACGATGCCGAACGATATCGAGAGCCCGAGTCCGAGACCCTCGCCTTTCTTCTTGGTGGTAAAGAACGGCTCGAACACATTGTCCAGATTCTCGGGCGGGATCCCGGGCCCGCTGTCGGTCACCCGGAAAGTGACCCACTCACTCTGATGCTCGATCTCTACCTGCACCCGGCGCTGGTTCGTGCCCTGCACCGCATCCATCGCGTTCTTCACCAGATTAAGCATCACCTGCTCGATGCGGATCCCATCCGCGCGCACCACAGGCTCGCGCTCGCAGATCCGGGTCTCGATCTTGATGTCCTCGCTCTGCGCGCGGGATGAAAGCAGCAGCAGCACGCGCTCGATGGCAGCGCGCAGCGACACCGCTTCGTGCTCGTCCACGCTCTTGCGAGCGAAGGTTTTGAGCTGCCCCGTGATATGGCCCATGCGCTCGGTGAGCTCGGATATGATCTCGAGGTTCTCGTCCACCGCGGCGTGGCGCTCGCGCTCGAGCAGCACGCGCGCGTTGTCGGCGAAGGAACGGATGGCGGAGAGCGGCTGATTGAGCTCGTGGCTGATGCCTGCGGACATCTGACCGAGGGCCGCGAGCTTGGCGGCCTGGATGAGCTCGTCCTGGGCGAGGCGCAGATCCGCCTGAGCGCATTCGAGCTCGACCACCTTGCGATCGAGTTGTTCGTTGGCCTCGGTGAGGGCCGCGGTGCGCTCTTGCACCCGCCGCTCCAGATCTGCCCGCGAGCGGCGCAACACGTCCTCTGCCATGCGCTGGTGCGCGAGTTGCTGGCCGAGATTTCGCCGGCGCTGCCACAGGGCGAGCCCGGCCAGGGCGAGGATGATCGAGCCAAAAAGGGCCAGCGCCCCGCTGAACACCACCCGCTCGCGCAGGTCCCGCGTATCCGACAGCACGTGCACCACCCACCGAGGCTCGTCGAGACGGGTGCTCTGGGCCAGGAAACGCAGATCCCAAGCGCGCGCGTCAGCCGCTCCGGCCGCCTCGTCGCGAAGCGTCACCAGCCGGGCCTCGCCGGCCCCGGCCGGTCGCTCCTGGACCACCTCGAGCGGCTCGATACGGGCGCCCTCGTACCGGCGGCTGCCGCGGATGCGTTCCCTTGCCTCCTCCGTGAGGTGGCCGAAGGTGCGAAATCGCCATTCCGGTCGGCTGGTGGCGAAGACCACGCCATCGTAGTCGGTGACCGCGACCACGTCCGGCGATCCCGCCCAGGCGGCCTCGATGTCCGCGAGGCTCACCTTGACCACCGTCACCCCGATGACTTCCGTCGCCGCCTGCACCGGGCGTGCGAAGTAGTAACCGCGCTCGCCAGAGGTGGCGCCGAGCGCGAAGTAGCGTCCGGTCTCGCCACGCAGCGCCTCGCGAAAATAGGGCCGGAACGCGAAGTTCTTGCCGACGAACGGGCGCGGATCATCCCAGTTGCTCGCCGCGACCGTGAGGCCGTCCCGGTTCATGACGTAGGTGGCGGCAGCACCGATAGAGGCGTTGATGGCGGCGAGAAAACGGTTTGCTTCATCCACAGCCCGCAGCTCGCCTTCCGACTCCAGCAGGCGAACAATTTTCTCGTTACGGGACAGAACTTCGGGAAGCAGCTCGTATTTTTTAAGTTCGCTGCGCAGCCCCGAAACAACCAGCGAGAGCTGCTGCTCGGTGCGCGTGGCATGCTCCGCAAGTACTGCAGCGCGAGTCCAGTCGGTCGCCATCCACACCACCAGGGCGACGGCAAGCGTGGCGACGATGCCACCGCTGAGGGTCGATAAACGGGTCCGACCCTGCCCAGCCGCCGCCGCGTTGTTGAAAATCTCCCGCCTTGTCTCCACCACCCAGTCATCCGCGTCGAACTCGCGGTATCGTCGCCCGCTGGGCCGCAGAGCGTCAATGCCGGCCGGCGGCAGGCCGATGGGGGCTTTTCGCCGGGGATGGCTTAGCGAACCTCCACAGTCATTTCGAGTAGACGGGGACAACCAGAACCGGCCTTTTCGACAGCTGCGTGACTTTACGCGCCGTCGAGCCCAGCAGCCGAGCGCCCAGGGACGGGTCCGTGTGGGTGCCGACGACAATGAGTTCGGCGTCCCAATCCTCGGCCTTTTTGGTGATGGTCTCGGCCGGTCTGCCCGCGATCACGCTGACTTCCGCCATCAAGTGGCTGTCCTCCGGACCCTTGCCCAGCTCCTGCTGGCAAAACTCGGCCAGCCGCGCCAGCATCTTATCGTGCAGCTTCTGCAGACCCTCGTGTTCAGCCTTGTGCGCCTCGGCCTCCGACATGTAGGTCTCGAGGGCCCAGCGCACCTGTGGACTGAGAGGCTCGGCCACGTGAAGCATGCTGATCTTGGCCCCATACTTGTCCGCCAGGCTCAGCGCAAATCTGAACACCGGGCGCATGTTGTCACTCAAGTCGGTCGCATAAAGTATCTTTTTGATCTCGGGGAACATAGACACGCTCCGATTGATCCTTGTCTTTGGCCTACTTGGTGATGATCTCTGCTCCCATGAGCGTAGTCGGTAACCAGGTTGAGATGATCGGCACGTAGGTCACGAGAATAAGAAAAATGAACATGATGCCCAGCCAGGGAAGCGCCGCTTTCACCGTGTCCGTCACCGAGAGCTTTGCGACACCGGCGGTAACGAAAAGGTTCAGACCGACGGGCGGCGTAATCATTCCGATCTCCATGTTCACCACCATGATGATGCCCAGGTGAATCGGATCGATTCCCAGCGATA
>JAOTTL010000044.1:0-23541 GCA_029864385.1 Betaproteobacteria bacterium
ACGCAAAGCCGAGACAACCCGTGGCCGCGGAAGCAGCGAGGCAACCGGCGCCCGCCGCGTTAACGGCATCGCAGCGGTTCAACGCGCCCGCGGGGCTTCGGAGCTCCCCTCGGTTTCGGGTTCGAGCCAGCGCGACACGGGCAGGTCTGTCTCGGGATTGCTGGCCCAGCGGAAATGCTCCGTACGCAGCTTCTCGCCGACCTTGATCGAGCGCGTCTGAGCCTTGCCCTGATACGTCACGCTCGCCGAGTACGTTCCGGCCGGCAACCGCGCCATGAATATGGGGCCTTCCGCAAAATGCTCGAGCACGACCGTGCCGGCCGCGCGCTTGACCACGACATTGACGTCTGCAATGTAGTTACCTTCGATGAGCGAGAACACCAGCTTGAGGTTGTACTGTCCCTCCTTGGCCGTAAGCTCGGCCATCTCATCGGCCCCAATGCCCCCGGAGACAACTGAGACTGTGTCGCCCGCCGGCATCTTGGGCTGCGCCGCGCCCCCGCCTTTGCCGTCCGCGCGAACGGGCGCCTGGGTGCGAGCATCGCCGGACCAGCGGAAATACTCCGTGCGCAGCTTCTCGGCCGCCTTGATCGTGCGCGACTGCGGGCTGCCGCTGTAGGTCGCCGACACCGAGTAGCTTCCCGCCGGCACTCTCACCATGAAAATCGGGCCCTCGGTTACGTGCTCGAGCAGCAGCTTGCCCCCGGCATCCTTCAGCGCCACGTTGACGTCGCCAAGGTAATTGCCCTCGGTCAGCGTGAACACGAGCTTCAGATTGAACTGGGGCTCCAGCATCTTCAACCGTTCCTGCGAGCTGACGCCGATGCCTCCCGAAATGTACAGGATTCCATCGCGGTTCATGATTCGCTCGACCTGCTGGGCTGCCGCGGCCGGCGCGAGCGCAGCCGCCATCACAACGATTACCAGTCGTCTCAGAAAGTCCACGCGCAACCTCCAATAGATCCCGATTCAGCAATACCCGGGCGCGATGATAAACGAAATTCGCGCACAGCCCATCCAGCATCCACGCCGCTAGCGCACCGTCTCCAGAATCGACTCGACGAAGCGCCGCGTGCGCTCGTGCCGTGGCGCGCGGAAGATGTCGCCCGGCGCCCCCTGCTCCAGGATGATTCCGCGGTCGAAGAACAGCACACGGTCGGAGCAGGTCTCGGCAAACGCCATGTGATGCGTGACGACCACCATCGTCATCGTGCGCCTCGCGGCGAGCGCGCGCAACAGCTCCAGTATCCCGCCGACGAGCTCCGGGTCGAGGGCCGATGTAATCTCGTCGAACAGCATGATCTTCGGCTGCATCGCGAGCGCCCGTGCAATGGCCACGCGCTGCTTCTGTCCGCCCGAGAGATGGGCAGGATAGGCCTCCGTCTTGTCTTCAAGCCCGACCATTGCCAGGTACTCGAGCGCGCGCGACTTCGCTTCCGCGCGGCTGAGTCCCAGCACGTGAACCGGGGCCTCGATCACATTGGCAAGCGCGCTCATGTGCGGAAACAGATTGAAGTGCTGGAACACCATGCCAACCTTGCCGCGCACGCGCCGCAGGTGACGCTCGTCCGCCGCCACGCTTTGCCCTTGGTGCGTCATCGTCCATGGTGATTCGCCTTCGATCTCCAGCGTGCCTGCATCCGGCCGCTCGAGTGTCATCAACAGCCGCAGCAGCGTGGATTTTCCGGAGCCGCTCGGGCCGATCACGCTCACGGTCTCGCCGGGCGGCACATCCAGATCGACGCCGGACAGCACTGCCAGTTTCCCGTACGCTTTGTGCAGGTTCCGCACCCGAATTATGGCATCCATTCCTAACCCTCCATGCGCACGCGGCCCTCGACCCACCGGATAGCTGTAGCCGACAGCAGGCTCAGGACGAGGAACAATACGCCGACCAATGTCAGCGGCTCGACGTAACGGAACGTCTCGGAGCCGACCAGCTTCGCGGCCTGCAGCACCTCGAGTACCGTGATCGCGGAAAGCAGTGGCGTGTCCTTGAACATCGCAACGAGATAATTGCCGAGCGCCGGCACGACGGGCGGAATGGCCTGCGGAATAATGATGTCCTTCATCGTGCGCCAGCGGCTCAAGTTGAGGGCCACGGCCGCCTCCCATTGGCCCTTGGGCACCGATTCGAGACCGGCACGGTAGACCTCCGAGCAATATGCAGCGTAATGCAGACCGAGCGCGAGCACGCCGGTTGCAAGGGGCGAGAGCCGCAGGCCGGCGTCGGGCAGGATGTAGAACAGGAAGTAGATCTGCACCAGCAACGGTGTGCTGCGCACGAACTCCACCAGCGCACTCGTCGGCCAGCCGACCAGGCGATAGCGCGAGCGGCGTGCGAGTGCGAGCACGAGCCCGAGCGTCAGGGCAACCGCCATGCCGAGTACGGTCGCTTGTAGTGTCACGACCAGCCCCTCGGCCAGACGCGGCGCGATGTCCCAGACATAGCCCCAGTCGAAGATCACGCAAGAGCCCGTAACATAATGAAACGCGCGTGCGTTGCAGCCAGAATCGTCGATAGCGCGAAGCGAGGTGCAGCCAATATGTCGATATTGGCAAGCCGAGCGACAAAGGTCCCGCGGAAGGCGGAGCAGGTTCCAAGCAGTTTGTGCTTGGATGCGACCCTGGAGTGGGACGTAAGCGCGCCAATCCCGCGGTCCTGTGCACGCCTACGCGGTCGCATCCCCGCAAGCGGGGCGCGTCGACGGGCGGAAGAGGGGCCCCTCTGGGGATCTGACCCCGGAGACGCGCATGGGATCGGCATTGGAACGACGCGCCCTTGATCGGCTGCAAGGTCGCATCCCGCAAGCGGGTCCCTGCTCCACGTTGCGCCGATCCCCGCTCCTCGCTTCGGCGCGCCGGCGATTCTGGCTGCAACCCCTTGTGGGCTGGCACGATTTTGGCCAAGGTCTACCCATATCATCGCCACGAAAATCGACCTTCCACCTCCGCTAGACATCGCAGAACATCCCTCGCCAAAATCGTGACAGCGCAGCGTGTGTTTCATTATGTTACGGGCTCTAAGCGCCTCCGCGCTCGAGGCCGCGCGCGGCGCGGCGCTCGAGCAGCCGCATGCCCGCGGTGATACACAGCGCAACGGCAAAGTAGAGCACCAGCACGAGGCTGAATATCTCTGCGCTGCGCAGGCTCTCGGCACGCAACAGCTGTGCGGCGAAGGTCAGCTCCGTGATCGTGATCAGCGATACCAGGGCGCTGTTCTTGAGGAGCTCGATCGCGAGATTGCCGGCCGGCGGCAGCATGGCCGGAAACGCTTGCGGCAGCACGATGCGCCAGAGCGTCTGCAGGCGACTCAGATTGAGCGCCGCCGACGCATCGAGCTGGCCGCGCGGTACCGCCAGTACGGCACCACGCACGACCTCGGCACCGTAGGCGCCGGTGTTGAGCGCCAGCACCAGCATGCCCGCGGCAAACGCCGACAGCTTGATTCCGAAAAAGGGCAGGACGAAGTAGAACCAGAACAGCTGCACCAGAGCCGAGGTGCCGCGGAACACCTCGACGTAAACCGCCGCCGGCCAGGCAAGCGCGCGGCGCGGTGACATTCGCGCAAGGCCCGCTGCCAGCGCGATGACAACCGCAAGCACGACCGCGGCAAGGGTGAGTTGGACGGTGATCGCCAGCCCGCGCAGCAGGGGCAGGATCATTTCGTTCATCGCGCGGGAACGAACTCTCGGATCAGGAAAGCAGCGAGCTCAGCCCCGGCACAACTCTGTCGCCGTGTCCGGGCCCGGCAATTCGGCGCGCGTGAAGCCGAACGGCTTCACCAGCTCGAGATGGCGCGGGGTCCCAATGAACCGCGCGAGGGCCGTATTGAAGGCAGCGACCAGGTCCTGGTCGGTCTTGCGGAACCCGAATGCGCCGTAGCCGCGAGCGCGCTTGCCCGCGATGACCGGGTCGGAGAACGGCGCCGCCCGCTCCACACGCGGCGATTGGGCCCGCGCGAGCAGGTTGTTCACGGTCAGGCTGGTAGCTGCGTAGGCATCCACGCGCCCGGCGATGACGCCCTCGAGCGCACTCGGGGCATCGGGGAAGACGACCACGCGCGCATCCGGAATGCCTACCGCCCGCGCGTATGCTCGCTCGACGGTTCCGGCGACCACGCCGAGCCGCGCGTTAGGATGGCGCGCGGCGCCTTCGTAGCCGTTCAACGCCAGCGGATTGCCCTGCGCCACGATGAACGCCTCGCCCACCGAGTAGGTAGGATTGGAAAAGACGATCTCCTTGCACCGTTCCGGCAGGATGTACATCCCGGCGGCAATGATATCGAACCGCCCCGCCTTGAGACCGGGTATGAGCGAGCCAAACTCGGTGAGAACGCCCTCGACTTTGCCTATACCCATATCGGCAAGCACTGCTCGCGCGATCTCGGGCGCCTCGCCGGTCAATCTGCGGGACGCGCTTTCAAGATAGGCGTAGGGCGCCTCGTTCGCGTAACCGACGCGGATCGTCCCGTCCCGCTGCGCGCGCTCGAGCGTGCCGAGCGTTTGCCCCGCGGGCGTGTCGGCCTGCTCGGAACATCCTGTCCCGAGCAGCGCCGTCGCCAGGAGTGCTACGCCCATCGCCTTGCGCCAAACACCCTCCCCTTTGCGTGCGCTCATCCTAGCCTTGCGAACGCGCTCCGGTCATCGGTTCTCGCCGTAGGTGGGCTCCACCGGAACGATGGGCGAGAAATCCCGCCGCGTCGCGATGAACTCAGGCCGCGGCTTGAGCCCTCCGCGCGGGCTCTCGAGCGTGTTCTCGACGCTGTTGTAGACGAAAAAAAGGCTGGCCCGCGGATAGGGGGAAATGTTGCCGTTCGCCCCGTGCATCGTGTTGCAGTCGAAAAACACCACCGAGCCCGCCGGCCCCTTCATCGACTGAATACCGCCACGCTCGGCAAGGAACGACAGCGCCACCTGATCGGCGATGCCGCACTCCTGCTTCCTCAGCAACTGCTTGTAATGGTCCTCTGGGGTCTCGCCTACGCACGAAACGTAGTGCCTATGCGACCCCGGCATGAGCATCAGCGGACCGTTGAACTCGTTGTTCTCCGTCAGCAGAACGACGCAACTCACCGCGCGCATACCCGGCATCCCGTCTTCCACGTGCCACGTCTCGAAATCCGAGTGCCAGTAGTTTTTCTTGCCGAAGAAGCCCGACTTCAGGTTTACCCGCGACTGGTGGATATAGACCTCGCTCCCGAGGATCTGGCGTGCGATGTTGAGGAGACGCACATCCCCCACCACCTGCCGATAGAGCTCGTTCAGCCGGTGCGCCATGAATACCGAGCGCGCGTCGTCGCTGCCGGGCTCGATGATCGCCTCCTCGCGCGCGCAGATTTTCGGGTCTGCGGTCATCTTGCGCGCTTCCTTGAGGAACAGTGCGGCCTCCTGCTCACTGAACAGTCCCTTCAGCAGGATGAATCCGTTCTTCTCGTAGTTCTTGAGTTGATGGTGGGCGAGGCCGCGCGAAACCTCTGTACGGGGGTCCGAATAGATGATGGGATCCTGGCGCAGCAGGATGGCGGTCTCGTCGTCGACCCGCGATTGATAGGTGTCGCTAACCAGTACCATAGGCTCTTCTCCTGAACGTCTGTTAGCCGGTCCTCGCCGCAGCCGCGTCTTCCCGGTCTTCGGTGATCAGCGGATACACGCCGTTCTCGTCGTGCACCTCGCGGCCCGTCAGAGGCGGGTTGAAAACGCATACCAGACGCATCTTGGTCCGCGCGCGAAGGTAATGCTTGTCGTGCTGGTCGAGCGCGTAGACCACGCCGGGCCGGATCGGATGGATCCTCTTGTCCGGGATCGTTTCAACCTCGCCTTCACCCTCGACGCAATACACGGCTTCGAGGTGATTCGCGTACCAGATGTAGGTCTCGGTGCCCGGATAGACCGTGGTCTCGTGCAGCGAGAACCCCATGCCGTCGCTTCGCAGCAGCAGGCGCCGGCTTATCCAGTTGGGTGTCTCGACGTCGCGCGTCGTGCCCTTGACCTCATCCAGACTGCGCACGATCACCGGGCGCCTCCGAAATGGATGTACCGGATCGTATCCACGGCGTGTGGCACGCCGAGCACGGCGGCCGTGCTGCGCTCCAGGATGTCGAGGCCGCGACGCAGGGTCTGCTCGTCGATGGTGAGAGGCGGCAGCAGCTTGATCACCTGGTCCTGCGAGCCCGAGGTTTCGACGACGAGGCCGTCATCGAACGCACGCGCGGTGATCTTGCCGGCGATTTCCGGAGCCTCCACGACCAGGCCCTGGATCATGCCGCGTCCGCGCACGCTGAACTCGCCCTGGGGATAGCCGCGCGCGATATGCTCGAGCCACGCCTTCATGATGTGTCCTTTCCGGCGCAGCGTGTCCTCGAATTCCCGCGTCGTCCAGTAGTGAACGAGCGCCTCCTTGGCGGTGACGAAGGCCAGATTGTTGCCGCGGAACGTGCCGTTGTGCTGGCCGGGCGACCAGATGTCGAGTTCCGGCTTCATCAGGACCAGGGCCATTGGCAGCCCGTAGCCGCTGATGGACTTCGAGAGCGTGATGATGTCGGGCGAGATTCCCGCACCCTCGAAGCTGAAGAAGGTGTCGGTCCGTCCGCACCCGACCTGAATGTCGTCGATGACGAGCAGCATGTCGTGGCGGCGGCACACCTGCTCGAGCGCCTTCAACCAGCGGAAGCTCGCCACGTTGACACCGCCCTCGCCCTGCACCGTTTCGACGATGACCGCGGCTGGAACATCCACACCGCTGCTTTGGTCGGCGATGACACGCTCCAGGTACTCGATCGTGTCCACACCTTCGCCCAGGTAGCCGTCGTACGGCATGAACGTGGTGTTGGCAAGCGGCGTGCCGGCCGCATCGCGAAACTTGGAATTTCCGGTCGCTGCGAGCGACGCGCCAGTCACCCCGTGGAATCCGTTCGTGAACGAAATGATGTTGGTCCGGCCCTTGGCCAGCCGCGCAAGCTTGAGCGCGGCCTCCACCGCGTTGGTTCCCGTCGGCCCGGGAAACTGGATCTTGTACTCCATGTTCCGGGGCCGCAGGATCACGCGCTCGAAGGTCTCGAGGAACTCCTTCTTGGCGACGGTCGCCATGTCGAGGCCGTGGACCACGCCATCCGACTCGATATATTCGAGGAGGCGCTGCTTGAGCACCGGATTGTTGTGCCCGTAATTGAGCGTCCCGGCACCGCTGAAGAAGTCGATGTAGCTGCGTCCTTCCGCATCTGTCAGCATCGCTCCGCGCGATTTCGCGAACAGCGTGGGGAAGGAACGGATGTAGCCCCGCACCTCGGATTCGAGACGTTCGAAGATTTGGAGATTCATTGGGGTGCATTCCTCGTAAAGTAGTTGTAATAGTTATTCACCCGCGAACGGGCCGATACGAATCAACGTTTCGCACTCGTGATGCTCGTCGCCAAAATCCGGCTCGGCAAACAACATGCGCTCGGTAACCGGCGCCCGGATCTCGCGCGCGAGCCCGTGAAATACCCGGCGCGATGGCTCATTCGACGGCGACACGGTCGTCTCGAGATAGCGGCACGCGCGCAACGCGGGGCGCGCCAGCAGCTCCAACAGCATGGCGCGCGCAAGCCCCTGCCCGCGCATTTCTTCCGCCACGGCGACCTGCCACACGAAAACTACCTCGCCGCGCTGTGGCGGACGGTAAGCTGAAATGAAACCGATCGTGCGCCCCGCCCGCTCGCCGTGCACGCAGGTCTCGGCGAAGTGCTCGCAAAGCAGCAGGTAGGCGTAGGTGGAGTTAAGATCGAGCGGCTTGCACGCGGCGACCAGACGGTGGATTGCAGCGCCGTCGCGCACGCGCGGTGCGCCGAGGACGACGCCCGGTACGGCGCCATGACGCGCCGCTCCGAACGCCCGATTCGCCTGTTGCATCCCGTTGGACTCCGCACAGTCCGTCGATTTCAAGTGGCTACCCTTTCGATACGTCAGAACTTTCGGCCGGCGTCACGTCCCGTCGGGACTGATCGGGCCCGTCGCCAGGATCGGCGCGGCATCGACTTCCGGTGCCTCCATCAACGCCACGATTCGTTCCAGCGAAAGTGCAATCGTCGCCTGCTCCAACTCCGGTAATTCGCTGAGCGAATTGGCCAGCGCCTGCTGCAAGGGCGACGGCGCCTTTCGAGCAACCTCGACACCTTTGCTGGTTGCCGTCACCCGCACGATGCGCCGGTCCTCACGCGAACGCTGCCGTTCCACCAGGCTCTTTTCTTCGAGGCGGTCGAGAATGCCGACCACGGTGCTGGGGCTCAGGTGCACTTCACGGCCGATTGCGGTTGCCGAAACCGGCCCATTGTTAACCACATGCAGCAGACAGATCAGCTGCGGGGCAGTGATGTCGTTGGTGGCCGCGAGCTGCTTCGAATACAGGTCAACGCTATGGATGATGCGACGTAGCGAGCGCAGTATCCGCAGGTCGTAGCGGACAAGCGCGGCAGCACTGTTAGCCGCTGAGGACACGCCTCCCGCCAAGCTTGCCTCCGGCACGAGCCCGCTGCTGCCCCCCTCGCTTCCGGGGAGGGTCGCCGACGTGACACCGGCCGTGTTGGAGGACCTCATTCGCCCTTGCTCCTCGGAAACCTGAAAACCGAAATCCGGAACAACCTATGTGCTCCAATCATTTCAGCTCAAATGATTTGCATTGTAAGCAATTATGGCGTAGGTGTCAAGCAATAAAATACTTATAAATCAACTAGATGACTTAATTTGGAAAAACGTTTTTGATCAAGGCAGACCCGGAAAACGCCCTGTGGCGCGATCCTCACACAGCCTCTTTCCTCCCGCTCTTCGCCCTGCTCTACCCTTTTCCGTTGAGCATTTGGTCGATCGGTCTCATCACGGACTTCGAATTGAAGGGGTTCGCACGCGTGCTCGCCCGCGGCGCGCTAATCAGCGGTATCGTCAGCCGCCACTCGGCGGTGCTGATCGGCACGATCACCGTGGAGATGACATTCAACGGGCTGGGTTCGTGGCTGCGAACCACTACCCCGACAAGGAAGAGAGCGCCGCGACCGAGCGCCGCCCCGCATGGCTGTGATCCGTGCGTCAGCCGCCGCGCTTTTCGCGCGCGAGTTCCGTGAACGATGAGAGGAGATCCATCGGCACCGGGAAAACGATGGTCGAGCTCTTGTCGCCGGCAATGCTGCCAAGCGTCTGCAAGTAGCGCAACTGCATGGCCTCGGGCTGTTCCGCGAGCAACTGCGCCGCCTGCAGCAGCTTCTGCGCCGCCTGAAACTCGCCCTCGGCATGAATCACCTTGGCACGCCGCGCGCGCTCAGCCTCGGCCTGCTGCGCGATCGCCCTCACCATGGACTCGTCGATGTCGACATGCTTGATCTCGACGTTCGATACCTTGATGCCCCAAGTGTCAGTCTGCTGGTCGAGTACCTGCTGAATATCGGCATTGAGCTTCTCGCGCTCGGCCAGCATGTCGTCCAGCTCGTGCTTGCCCAGCACCGCGCGCAGGGTCGTCTGCGCGAGCTGGCTGGTCGCCTCGAGGAAGTTCATTACCTGAATGATCGCCCGCTGCGGGTCGAGCACCCGGAAATAGATCACCGCGTTCACCTTGACCGACACGTTGTCGCGCGAGATCACGTCCTGGCTCGGCACATCCATGACGATCGTGCGCAGGTCCACGCGCACCATCTGCTGGATGCCCGGCACGACGATGATCAGGCCGGGACCCTTGACCTTCCAGAACCGCCCCAGTGTAAAGATTACGCCGCGTTCGTACTCGCGCAGGATGCGCAGTGTTGCAAACAACAGGACGATGATTGCCAGTACTATGAAACCCGTGATGCCCATATCCCAAATCATGCTTGCCTCCCGCTGTTATCGTCCGCTTCCGCCTCGACGCGTAGCGTGAGGCCCGTGACGCCCATCACCTTCACTTTCTGGCCGCGACGCAGCGGGCGCGTGCTCACGATCCGCCAGCGCTCACTCTCGACCCGCGCCCATCCTTCGGTTTCCAGATCTTCGAGTACCTCGCCGATGCTGCCAATCATCTGCTCCTGCCCGCTTACGACAGGCCGCGTGCGCGCTTTCAAAGCGAACAGGACCGTGAAGAACACGATCCCTCCCCCGATAGCGGACACGACCGCCACCAACGGCAGCGGCACGGTGTACTCGGCGCCCGCTGCCGGGTCGATCAGGATGACCGCGCCGATCGCGAGCGCGATGACGCCGCCGATTCCGAGTGCACCGAAGCTCGGCAGGAAAGCCTCTGCCACGATGAATGCCATCCCCAGCAGGATGAGCCCGAGCCCCGCGTAATTGATCGGCAGCAGCTGAAAAGCGTAGAGCGCGAGGAGCAGACAAATCCCGCCGATCACGCCTGGCAGCACAAAGCCGGGGTTCATCATCTCGAATATGAGGCCGTAGATGCCCAGCATCATGAGGATCAGCGCCACGCTTGGATTGGCGATCACCGCCAGTAACCGGCTGCGCCAGTCCGGCTCCACCGCGAGCACCTCGGCATCCTTTGTCTCGAGGGTGCGCTCCACGCCTTGCACCATGACCTTGCGCCCGTGCAGCTTGACGAGGAGGTCCTTCACGTCCTGCGCTAGGAGGTCGGCCACATTCATCTTCAGCGCGTCCTCCGCGGACAGACTCACCGCTTCCCGCACCGCGCGCTCGCCCCACTCAGCATTGCGGCCTCTCAGCTGCGCGAGGCTGCGAATGTAGGCCGCGGCATCGTGGACCTGCTTGCGGCCCATCGCGCCTTCCGGCGCCTCCGCTTCCTTGTCCTTGTCCTTGTCCTTCGACTCGGTTTTCTTGGCGTCATCCTTGGGCGGCTTGTCCGGCTGCTTGCCCGGCTGGCCAATCCCGATCGGCACTGGCGTCGCCGCACCGAGATTTGTTCCCGGCGCCATGGCGGCCACGTGGCTAGCGTAGAGAATGAACGTCCCCGCGCTGGCGGCGCGTGCGCCGCTCGGCCCGACGAACACCGCGACCGGGACCGGCGAGGCGAGGATTTCCTTGATCACGCTCCGCATCGAGGTGTCGAGCCCGCCCGGCGTGTCGACCTGCAGAATCACGAGCCCCGCGCCCTTATCGGCCGCCTGGCGAATGCCGCGCACCATGTAATCGGCTGTCGCCGGGCTCACTGCGCCGTCGAGCGTCAGCAGCACCACGGGCTGCGCAGCGGCGCCCCCGGCAAGCGCCGGCCACAGGGCGCAGAGAGCCACCACGGTACCGCGCAGCCAGCGCCATGGGTTGTGTGGCATCAGCAAGCCATCCTCCGTAACCAACGCTTCACGCTTCACACTTCACGTTTCACACTTCACGCCTTCACCGTTTCGGCAGAGGCCTTCTTGACCCGTCTCGCCTCCGCCAGGAATTCCTTTAATAGCGGAAATACGTCCAGGAGTCGAGGATCGCCGGGATCGTGGAATTCCGGGTGCCATTGCACGCCAAGCACATAGCTCGCGCCCTGCCAGCGCACGGCCTCGACCAATTTGTCCGGCACCGAGAGCGCCTCCACCTTGAGGTCGCTGCCGAGGACTTTGACCGCCTGATGGTGGATGCTGTTCACCCGCGTAACCTCGACGGCGGGGTAGAGTCGGGCAAGCCCCGAACCGGGCACAAACGCGATCTCGTGAAAGTGCTGGTCGAAGGCTTTCGGATCATGATGCTCCTTGGCGCTGCCGTGCTGCAACGCGATGTCCTGGTAGAGCGCGCCGCCGAAGGCCACGTTAATCAGCTGCAGGCCGCGGCAGATGCCGAGCACCGGCTTGCCGCGCGAAATGAATCCCTGAAGGAGATCGATCTCGTAGAGGTCACGCACGCGGTCTCCAGTCCACTCTGCCCTGAGCGGGGTCTCGCCGTAGGTGAGCGGACTCACGTCCGCGCCGCCCTGCAGCACGAGCCCGTCGAGCTCGGAAACGTAATCTTCGGGGCGGATGTTGCCGCGCCGCAGCAGGCCCCCGCCCTCGATCGAAGGCAACATGAACACCAGCGCGTCGAGCGTCATCAGCCAATGTGCAACCGACTGCTCGAGGTATTGCAGGGTCTTGCCCTTGAACCCGAGCTCACGCGGCACGTTGTGAAGGAAACGCGGTGACAAACCAATCTTCAGCGGACTTGTCATGTCTCAGGCTGCACGGACTCGCCGGATGCGCCGGCTACGCATGGACTTTTGTTCTGCCCATCCACAGCTCGCTTTGCAGGCGGGCAACGTCGTTGAGCGATTTGCGGTCGCCATAGACCTGCCGCAACCAGGCAGCATCGCTATACCCCTCTTGGACGCCTGCGGCGATCTCCTGGAGCGCGGCGTCGGCGCCGAGCTCTCTCGCGTGCGGCGCGATGATCTGCAACGTCGCGAGGACATCTTCCTGCAGGCTCAAACGCTTTTCACTGTACGCGTCGACGAGGCTGCCCTCCAGCCCGTAGCGGCACGCCTGGAAGCGGTTGTAACGGTAGAATTCGTAGACGTCCCGCGACGGCGCGCGCGGCCGCTCCGCGAGCACGTAGCGCGCCAGCGTCTGCACGTAGGCGCCGAGCAGCGCCGCGCGCTCGACCGTGAGTGGGGTGTCGAACACGCGGACCTCGACCGTGCCATATTCCGGCTTGGGCCGGATGTCCCAGTAAAAATCCTTCATGCTCTCTACAATGCCGAGGCTGCGCATCCGCTCGAAGTAATCGGTGAACTCGCGCCACGTCTGCACGAACGGAATCTGGCCCGACAGGGGGAATGCGCTCACGGTGTTCAAGCGCGAGGACTGATAAGACGTGTCCGACCCCTGCTGAAACGGCGAAGATGCGGAGAGCGCGATGAAATGCGGCACGTAGCGCGCCAGCATGTGCGTCAGGTAGACCGCGGCGTCGCCGTCGGGACAGCCGACGTGAACATGCTGGCCGAAAATCGTGAACTGCTTGGCAAGGTAGCCGTATACCTTGAGCAGATGCTGGAACCGCTCCGTCGGGTAGATGCGGCGGTCACCCCAGTCGTGAAAGGCATGGGAGCCACCGCCCGAGACGCGCAGGTTCAGCCGCTCCGCGGCCTCGGCCACCGTGTCCCGGAGCGCCTGCAGCTCCCTGATCAGCGATTCGTGTGATGTATGGATGGATGAGTTGAGCTCCACCATGCTCTCGGTGATCTCGGGCTTGACCGCGCCCGGGTGTCCGGTTTTTTCGAGCAAGGCGAGCAGATCGGCCGCATCACGCGCAAGATTGTGGTCGCGCGGGTTGAGGAGTTGCAGCTCGAGCTCGACACCCATGGTGGAGCCGGCGGAAGAACTGAATTCCAGCTCGGATGAGTTCACCCTATCGCCTCAATAACCGTTGTCATGTGACAGCCATTCGCGCGTGCTGGCCACCGTCACGCGCCGCTCATGCTGCAGGCTTCTCTTCCGCGACTGCCTCGCCAGCGCGGCGCAATGCAAAGTCTACGGCGATCGGGCCGAGCAGTTCCAGTATCAACACCGCCGAGAGCACGATCGCCGCGAGCTTCGTGCCGAACTCGGGGTAGAGCTCGGTGGTGCCGCGCACCATCGAGATCGCCAGTGCCGACATCGGTGTCAGCGCGAGGCAAAGCATGCCGGCCGTGCCAGGTCGCACGCCACTGAAGCGCGTGAAGCTCATTATCCCTAGCGACTTGGCGACAAAGCGCGTCAGCACGAAGACAACCCCAAGCGTGCCCCCCGCGACCAGATCCTCGACTCTCAGGCTCGCACCGCTGACCACGAACAGGACCACGACGAACATCTGCCCAAGGCGGCCGGGGTCGAACGGCATCAGGTCGTGGCGCCGGTCGAGGTTCCTGGACAGCACGCCGAAAGCGAGCAACGCGAGCACCACGGACAGCTCGAACAGGCGGGCAGTGCCTATGGTCACCACGATCATGGACAGGGTCATCACGAAATGTCCGTGTCCGCTCTTTCCGAGCCAGCGCGCAAGCGCAACCACCAACACGCTCGAGAGCAGGCCAAGGAGCGCCGAGCCCAGCAGCAAGTATACCGGGTGGAGCATGACCGTCATCCAGTCCGCGCGGTACTCGTGGTGGATCCCGGCCAGCAACATCGTCACCACGATGAACGAGATCACGCTGTTGATGGCCGTCAGGTTGAGCGCCCGTTCCGTTACCTGCCCCTCGGCCCTGCGCTCCTGCGCGACCACCATCACGACTGCCGGCGATGTCGCGATGCCGATGGCGCCCGCCACGGCCGCATAGAGGGGACTGACATCGAACAGCGTCAGGACGAAGAAGAGCAGCCAGAAGGTCAGTGCGCTCTCGAGCACGCCCGTCGCCGCGAGCCAGGCATCGCGCTTGAGCCACGTAAGATCGAGTCGACGGCCGAGGTCGAAGAGGATCAATCCGAGCGCAAGTTCGACAAAAATCCACGCCTCCCGGATCAGGCGCGCATCGAGAACGTCGAGCCCGCCTGCCCCGAGCAGCAACCCGCTCACGACATAGCCCACGATTCGCGGCACCGCGAGCACGCGCCGGACCACTTCGCCACCGATGACGCCGGCGAGCAGCAGGAACCCGAACAACAGGAGCGGATTCGGCTCGACAGGGTATTGGGGCAGGAAACTGGGCATGACTGGCGGTCTCGTTATCGATCTGTTCTTCCTCCAGCACTGCCCGTGTAACGGCGGGGCGTCCACGCCGTCCGAGAGTCGCGCCCCGTCGGCATCGCGTATTCTAGTCGAACAGCCGCGGACAGGCGAAGCGCGGCGGCATCCCTTCGCGGAGAAGCAACTGCGTCAGAAAAGGAGCGCGTGGTCCGCGCTTTCGTCGGTGACGTGATTCTCGGGCAGCGGAAACGCGCGCAGGTCCTTGGTGATCGCGGCGTGCAGGAACGAGTCGACCCACCAGAACACGTCGTACTCCCGGATCGAGCGGCGCAGGCGGCGCATTCGCGCCTGCCGCTCCGCCTTGTCCATATGGTAAGCACGGTGAATGGTATCGGCGACGCCCTCGATGTCGTAGGGATTCACCAGCAGGGCACTGCGTCCCAGTTGCGCGGCCGCGCCCGCAAACTCCGAGAGAATGAGCGTGCAGTCTTCCTCGATGCTGCAGGCGCAGTACTCCTTGGCGACGAGATTCATTCCGTCCTTGAGCGGCGTGATGAGCCCGATGTCGGCGGCGCGGTAATAGGCGATCAGGTCGAGTCGCGACAGGCTGCGGTAAACGTACCATACCGGCACCCAGCCACCGGGCTGAACGAAACTGCCATTGATCCGGCCCACGATACGCTCGATCTCTATCTTGAGGTCGCGGTATTCAGCGATGTCCTCGCGGCTCGGCACAACCACCTGAATGAGCGAGACCCGCTCCCGGAGGTCGGGGTAGCGTGTCAACAGATCATTAAATGCCTGCAGCCGCTGTGGTATTCCCTTGGTGTAGTCGAGCCGGTCAATGCCGAGAATGACTTTGCGGTTGGGAAGCATGCGGTGCAGTTCTTTCGCGCGCGCCGCGACCTCGGGGCTTGCTGCCTGGCGCATGAACGCGTTGTAGTCGATGCTGATCGGAAAATTTCCGATGCGCACTTCACGTCCGCCCGCGCTCAACTGGGCGACCTGACCGCGCCCGTCGATGTCGGCGTCCTTGACCAGCGCGCGCACGCACTGCACGAAATTGCGGCGATCGTGCGCCGTCTGGAAGCCCACGAGGTCGAACTGCAGCAGCGCGTCGATCAACGCCACGCGCCACGGCAGCTTCAGAAAGGTGTCCGGTGGGGGAAACGGAATGTGCAGGAAAAAGCCGACGCGCGCCTTTGTGCCGAGCCGCCGCAGGTCGAGCGCGACGTTCATCAGGTGGTAGTCGTGCACCCAGATGAAATCGCCGGCCGCGCTCGCCGCGTGGGCCACGCGCGCAAACTTGCGATTCACCTCGCGGTAGGTGCGCCAATAGACCGGATCGAAATTGCACAGAAGCTGCAGGTCATGGAACAGCGGCCAGATCACCTCGTTCGAGAAGCCCTCGTAGAAATTGCGCACTTCCTCAGGCGTCAGCGCAACGGATTGCAGCGTGAAGCCCGTCCCCTCACCGGCGATCGCCAGCTCGGAATCGACGTCCGGCACCTCCTCGGTGCTGCCGGGCCATCCGATCCAGATTCCGCCGCGGTGCCTCAGCACCGGAAGAAGCGCGGTGACCAGGCCGCCGCCACTGGGCTCGGTCCGCCATTTCCCCGACTCATCGCGCCGAAACGAAAAAGGCAGCCGGTTCGACAGGACAATCAGCCGTTCGTGCTGCTTGGTCATCTTGGCCTCCGCCATGTCGAGCGTCAGCTCGCAGTCTGCGCCACCGCGCCGCCCGCGATGTACAGCGTGCGCGTCGGGTAGGCGAAGTCCACACCCTCGCGCGCGAAGCGCGCGAAGATTGCCAGGTTGATCGCCTGCTGCACGTCCATGAAGGTGTTGTAGTCCCGCGTGAGCACGTAGTAGACGACCTCGAACACCAGCGCGGAGTCGCCGTACTCCTTGAAGTGCGCGCGATCGAACCGGGTTCCGTCCTGCGCTTCCACCGCCTCGCGCAGCCATTGCGTGATGCGTCCGACCTTCTCATTCGGTGTCTGGTAAACCACCCCCACGGTGAACAACACGCGGCGCTCGGTCATACGCTGGTAATTATGAATCCGGCTCCTGAGCAAGTCGGCGTTCGAAAAAACCAGCAATTCACCGTCGAGGCTGCGGATGCGCGTCGTCTTGACGCCCACGCGCTCCACGTTTCCGCGCAGGTTGTCGACCACGATGAAGTCACCTACCACGAACGGTTTGTCGAGAATGATCGACAGCGACGCGAACAGGTCACTGAGGATGTTTTGCGTCGCAAGCGCAACGGCAATGCCGCCCACGCCCAGGCCAGCGAGCAGCGCGGTGATGTTGAACCCGAACTGATCGAGCGCGAGCAGGACAACAAAGATCCACAGCAACAGCCGCGCTCCAAATCCGATCAGGCTCAGCGCGGTGGCGCCATCCGGGTCGGTTGCGCGTGCGATCGCGACTCTGTGCCTGAGCCAGAAGCCGATCGTGCGATTGCCCCAGAGGGCGACCTGCAGCAGCAACGCAGCAATTGCCGCGAGCGCGGCAAACCGCTCGACGCCCGCCGGGAGCGTCAGTGACAGCGACGCAGCGTAGGCTGCGATGGGAACGAAAAGCATGAGGCTCGTTCCCCGCAGCATCTCCGTTACCGCGTCGCCCCATGCGACGCCGGTTCTGCGCGAGAGCGCCGCGAACAGCCTCGCTCCCGCGTAGCGTGCGATGAGCACCGCGACGGGCACCGCAACGAAAATGCCAAGGGCGATTAGCCAATCCGTGACATCGTTTGCTTCCAGTATCTTCTGCAACAATTTCATTTAACGGCTTTCACGTTACTGCCGCGGAACCGGCCCGTACCGCAACAGGGTTACTGCCCATTATTATTGAATCAAATTATCTCATTCGACCGTCATGACGGCCAACGGTCCCCGCGACCCGGCTCCACGCGCCTTCGCGCTCTTCACGCTTCTCGCGCAGTCCCGGTCATCATTCCCGCCGGCGCCAACGCCGCCCATGGCAGCGTCGAGAGCACGTCGTCGAGCGGGAGCTCACCCCCGGCTTGCGTCACCGAGACGCTCTCCCCGGTGAGCACGTTCAACCAATCGCCCGCCGGCGATTCGAGCACCGTGTCATGCCAGACCGCATCGCCGATCGGCGCGAGCCCCGTCGGGTTAAGCCGCGCAAACCACCGCGGCACCACCACGATCAGCCCCACGTCGCCGTGTTGCCGCCAGAAGCTGCACACGTAAGTAGCGCGCGGGCCGCGCACGCGCAAGGGAGTGCAGTCGCCCTCGCGAAACACCGTTTCGAGTTTCACGCGCAACTGCAGCAGGCGCCAGGTGACGTAGAGCTTCAAGCGCCCGTCGTCCAACGCGGCTAAAAGCTCCGCAGCGTAGGGCCCCAACGCTGCGTCACCGTGCTCCGCCACGCGCTGCATTTCGGCAAGGCAGGCGGTCCGGCGCGCGTAATCCACGGCCCGGCGGTTGTCGGGATCGACCAGGCTGAAATCCCACATTTCGTTGCCCTGGTAGACGTCGGGCACCCCCGGTACCGTCAGCTTCAACACGACCTGCGAGATGCTGTTCATAAGCCCCATCCGCGCAACCTTGCGCTGGAACGGCAGGAATTCATCGAGAAAGGTGTGGCCCGAGCCCTGCACGAGCAGCGCGTCGATGAAACCGAGAGTCGCTTCCTCGTATGCGGCATTCGGCGTCATCCATGAGGTATGCACCTTTGCCTCGCGCACGGCTTTCAGCATCGTCCCCCGCATGCGCTCGCGGAGCACGGCAAGACCGGCCTCCTCGAGTCCCTCCAGCGGCCAGGCGCCGAGCAGGCTCTGGTAGAGGAAATACTCGTCATTCAGGCTCGGGGCGCGCTCCGCTCCCAGCTTGCCTTTCTTTGCGCGATTGACGCGCTCCCAGCGAATGACATTGGCACGCCACTCATCCGGTATCTCCGAGAGCACGTTCAGTCGCGCGCGCACGTCCTCCGAGCGCTTGTTGTCGTGCGTGGAGGTGGCAAGCATCGCATGCGGCCAGTTCTTCTGCCGCTCCCGGTTCGCGCGATGAAAGGTCGTCAGCGTGACCCCGAACCGACGCGGATCTCCCCCGACCTCGTTCAGCGAAATCAAACGGTTGTAGATGTAGAAGGCCGTGTCCTCCATACCCTTCGCCGTGACCGGCGCAGTGTATTGCTGCAGTTTCATGGCGAAGGTCACGACCCGCTCCCGGAAAACGTCGCTCTTGCCGTCGGCAATCGAGGTGAGCATCACCTCGCGCACGAAATCGAACACGCTGATATCGCCCGCGGTGCTGCGCCGCTTCGCGGCTTCCACCGCCGTGTCCACGTGACGGCGGTCGTCGTCACTGACGCGACCCGGAGAAAGATAGGTGCGATAAACGGGGAAGCAGGCGACGACTTCGAATAGCGCGTTACGGACGTTATGAAGCGTGAAATCGCGCGTGTGATGGTCGGCTTCCGCAATGCGGGCAAGGGCGTTGGCGAGCACGTTGAGCTCGCCCGCGAGCGTGTTGCGCATGATGATCCGTTTCGAGCGGTAGAGGATCTCCTCGGCCGGCAGCACCTCGTGAGTGAAGGCGCGATAGAAGCGTTCGAGCCGCGCGCCTGCCGCCGAATCGAGGAACAGCCCGTTCAGCAGGTTCATGAATTCGTAACCCGTCGTGCCGTGCACGGGCCACTCCGCGGGCAGCCGCTCTTCGGTTTCGAGGATCTTCTCCACGACGACATACGTCGAGCGGAACGGCACGGCCCCTTCGGCCTGCACGGGCGGCACCTGCGCGCGCCGGTACTGCAGCCGGCGGAAGTATTGCAGCGGATCGAACAGGCCGTCGGGATGATCGATGCGCAATCCATCGACCTTGCCCTCGTCGAGCAGCCGCAGCGCCAGCCGGTGGGTGAACTCGAAGACCTCCGGGTTCTCCATCCGCAGCGCGGCCAGGTCGTTGATGTCGAAGAACCGCCGGTAGTTGATCTCGCTCGTTGCCACGCGCCAGTAGGCAAGCCGGTAGGCCTCCGCCTCCAGCAGCGCGTGCAGCTCGGCGAAGGAGAGCGGTTCGCCGGGCGTACCATTGATTTCCTTCATGGCTTCGCCGATGAACCACGCGATGTCGGGCGAACGCGTCGCGAGCCCGGCGAGATGCCGCTTGTGCACCTCTTTGTCGCGACGGCGCTCGGCGCGCTTTTCCGGCTGCACCTCGGTGCGGGGCGGCAGGTTCTGGAACGCCGTGACGAGGCTCTTGAATTCGTGCACGTCGGGATGTTCGACGCCAAGGCGCGCGTCGAGGCGCTCCGGCGCTCGCCCCAGAATTCGCGGGTACTGACGGGGGTTGATGGGAAAGCGGTGCCCGAAATACCACACGCTGAACTCGCCGTGCTCGGGATCGAAGACGAGCTTCAGCTCACCGCGTTCGAGCACGGCGCCGTACGGCTCGCCGAGCGCAGGGACCACCACCTTGTTCTCGATGCCCTCCTTCTCGGGATTCCAGTCGATGTCGAATACGTCCGCGTGCGTGGAGGCGGGGCCGTTCTCGAGAACGTCGAGCCAGTATCCGTTGTCGGCCCCCATCACCCCCATGTGGTTCGGGACCATGTCCATCAACTGGCCCATGCCGTGCGCCTTCAGCGCCGCAACGAAGCGCTCGAAATCCTCCTCCGAGCCGATCTCCGGATTAAGCATGCCGTGATCGATGATGTCGTAGCCGTGCAGGCTTCCCGCCCGCGCCTTGAGGTAGGGCGAGCAGTAGACATGCGAGATGCCAAGGGCCGCGAGGTACGGCACCAGCTCGGTCGCGTGGGAAAATCGGAAATCACGGTGTAGCTGCAAGCGGTAGGTCGCACGCGGGATGATCGCCACCGCCTCAGGAACGGCGGGCGCCTTCTGCTGTGCGCGGGCGCCCGTGCCGCGCTCGCGCCGCAGGGCCTCGGCAAGCGCCTTCACGTGGGCATCCGCCTCCCAATCCTCGAGATTGAGGGGAAGTTTGCGCTGCCAGTTGGGGTACTGATCGGTCGTCGCCGGCAGGTTCACCTGCTCGAGCTGGCCGAACACGTCCTCCATCTGGACCATCATCAACTGGGCGCGGCTGCGCGCGATGTAGACATGGATCGCAAGCGCCAATTCCGGCGTCATTTCCGGCGCCGACACCGCATGTATCGTCATCCCCGCCGGCAGGAGCTTTTCGCGTTCCAGTGCGACCAGAAGCCGCGTGCGATCCTGGGCCCGGTCAATCGCTTGCTGCGTCCGCAGCTGCTCCGAGGGATAGAGATTCAGCTGCGCGCGAAGATCAAGATCGTGTCCCAGCCAGAAACTCTTCAGCGTGGGAAGGTCGTGTGTGCTCGCGGCGGCGAGCGCCTGGTCGGGATACTCGGCCGGCGCCTTAAAGCTGCCATCCGCCTCCTTCTCGAAGAGCAGCAGCCGGTAGGAGAGCACGCCCGCCGCCTGCAGGTATTCGGCGAGGCCTTCGGGCAGCGTGCCCAGGTCCTCGCCGATCACCATGCAGCGATTGCGGTGGCTCTCCAGCGCGAGGATGCCGACCAGATCCTGGAGCGGATAATGGACATAGGCTCCCTCCTCCGGGGACGCGTCCGGCGGCACCCAGTACAGGCGCAGGAGGCCCATCACGTGGTCGATGCGCAGCGCGCCCGAGTGCTTCATGTTGGCGCGCAACGTTGCGATGAACGGCGCGTACGCCGATTCGACCAGCCGCTCCGGAATGATCGGCGGCAGGCCCCAGTTCTGCCCGTGTAGGTTGAACTCGTCGGGCGGTGCGCCGATGCTGACCGACTCGGCGTAGAGCTCCTGCCAGGCCCACGCTTCGGCTCCCGCGCGGTCGACGGACACGGCAAGATCCTGGTAGAGACCGACCGTCAGCCCGAGCTCCAGCGAGCGCTGTCCGCACGCAGCGAGCTGCTCCTCGGCGAGCCATTGTAGCCAGGCGTAGAACTCGACGCGCTCGCGGTTGGCGTCCAGGAACTCATGCACCGCCGGCGCGGCAGGATTGCGAAACGGCTCCGGCCAGACCGGCCAGCCCCACACGTCCGCGTCCTGAGCGTGGAAACTCTCCTGTAACGCGTGGTACAGCGCAAAGTGCAGCAGCGGCTCGCCGCCCTCGGAGAGGTACCGAGCGAACGCGGCGCCCCGCGGCCTTTCCGCCAACTGGTGCCGCTCCCGAAAGTGGCGGTAGACGGCGCGCAGCGCACCGAGCTTCGCCTCGGCGAGCCCCGGATAATCGACGAGCTCCGCGCTGCGCAGCGCGCGCAGCCGCGCCTGGAACGGGAGCTCCGCCATGAGATTTCGCGCCGCCTCGCACTCGGCAAACTCCGGAACGGCCTCGACGTCGAGATAGAGCGGGTTGAGGTAGACGCGGCTCGACGGACTGTACGGGCTGATGTGCCCCGGGTTGTGAGGAAAAAGCGCGTGCAGGGGATTCAGCCCCACGATGCCGGCGCCCGCGCGCGCCGCAATCTCGAGCGCGTTCTTCAGGTCGGTGAAATCCCCGATGCCCCAGTTATGGCCGCTCCGGACGGCATAGAGCTGCAGAGCGGGACCCCACACCCGGCCGCCCTCCCCGAGCCCCGGCGGAAGAAAACAGCGCGCGGGAGCGATGATCAGCGTCATGGCGACGGGCGCGCCCGCTTGCAGCTCCTCGAGCGAAAAACGGTGATAGCCGCTGGGAAGACGCTCGCGCCATTCGAAGACGGCCTTGGTGTAACGCACGCCGCCGATCTCGTTATTGGCGATTCTCTGCAGCGCCGAGGCGCGGGTCTCGCCGCTGCGCGTCTCGCCCGTCTCCAGCGTGAGCGTCCAGCGCAGCGACCGGGTCGCAGCCTGCTCGTCGAAGCAGATTTCCCAGTGATAGGTCGGTGCGTCCGCACGGCAAACCACGACGGCTGGAAGCCCGCGCTGCCAAACCCGCCGCTCGCGTTCCTCGAGAGCCGCCGCCACGCCGGACTCGTCCGCGATCACGCCCATTCCCTGGAGCAACGCGAGTCGCGTCGCATCGGACGTGTCGTGCGTGCCGCCCCAGATATCCGTGTAGTCTGCCGCGATCCCGACGTGCTCGCACAGGAGATGCAGATCGCTGCGGGCGTCGCTCATCTCACTCGTCTCCCGCTGCCAGATAGACCGCAGCGGCGAATGCCGGCAGCCGGCCGGCCGCAAGCGCGGTGCCTGCGTCGCGCGGCTCGCAATGGAGTAAGGCGCCGACCGGCGGCCCAGAAATCGCAACCGGTATCGAAGCGAGATTCAAGTACACGGTGAGATCGCTGCCATCTCCAAGCTTCCAGGCGACAGCGAGTGCGCCATCACCGAGCACCTCAAAGCGGCTGGCGTGGCCGCCCATGCCACCGAGTCGCGGCACGATGTGCTCGCGGCGCACGCCGAGTAACTCACGATAGAATGCCAGCCAGCCCGCATGCGTCTCGCGGCCCGTGCAATTCCAGTCGAGCTTGCTTCGCGCAAAGGTGTCTGGCGCGTTCGGGTCGGGAATCGAGGCCTGCGCCGCCGAATCGCTGAACCGGGCAAAACGCGCAAACTCGCGGCGCCGGCCTTCCGTTACTGCGGCTGCGAGCTCCATTCCGAAATCGCAGAAGAAAAGAAACGGAGTGCTGGCCCCGAACTCCTCGCCCATGAACAGCATCGGTGGAGCCGGCGCCAGGAGCCAGGCCACGGTTGCAGCACGCAGCGGCGCTTCCTGCGCCAGCATGGACAGACGCTCGCCGAAGGCGCGGTTGCCCACCTGGTCGTGCGTCTGGATGAAGGACACGAATGCCGCCGGCGGGAGCTGCGCGCTCGGCTCACCGCGCGCGGCTCGATCGCGATAGGGCGACATATCCCCCTGTTGCGCGAAGCCTTCAGCGAGGCAGCGTCCCAGATACCACGCCGGGCGCTCGGCGTAGTCGGAATAGTAGCCGTCGGCTTCGCCCGTCAGCAGCACGTGAAAGGCATGGTGAATGTCGTCATTCCATTGCGCCGTGTGCCAGCGGGGCCGGCCAGAATCGGTCCTGACCAGGTAACGCGACTGGTTCT
>JAOTTL010000045.1:0-23518 GCA_029864385.1 Betaproteobacteria bacterium
CCAGGTTCCTTTCGATCGTTGGGCTCGGGAGCAATATCAGCATCCCAGGAAGTCTTTCCCGGGAACGAGCTACACCTTTGCGGCTGGTTCGGTGGGCGACGTATTCGCTTTCGACGCCGAGTTTTTTGGCATTTCCCCTCGTGAAGCGGCTCAGATGGACCCGCAGCAGCGGTTGCTGCTCGAGTTGAGTTGGGAGGTTTTGGAGAATGCGGGTATAAGGCCATCTGATATTCGAGGCAGCCAGTGCAGCGTTTATATCGGCATCTCGACCAACGATTATTCCTTGCGGTTTGCCGACGATCTGGTAACGATTGACTCGTCAGTTGCCACCGGAACGACGAGTAGCATTGCAGCCAACCGCATCTCCTACGCATTAGATCTGCGCGGCCCGAGCATGGCGGTGGATACCGCCTGCTCATCCTCGCTCGTCGCGTTCCACCTGGCCTGCCGTTCCATTGCCTCGGGGGAAAGCACGCACGCGATCGCCGGCGGCGTCAGCCTGCATTTGCACCCCTACGGATTCGTCGCGTTTTCGAAAGCATCAATGCTGTCGAATCGGGGCAGATGCAATGTTTTTGACGCCTCCGCGGACGGGTATGTGCGGTCAGAAGGCGCCGGCGTGTTTTTCCTCAAGAATTACGATAAGGCACTGGCCGACGGCGATCGTATCCTCGCAGTCGTTGCAGCCTCGGTTGTCAACAGCGATGGCAGAATGACCGGCTTGACGGTGCCGAGCGTCGAATCCCAGGTCGCGCTGTTAAGCCAGGCCTGTTCCGACGCCGCGATCGCTCCATCGGACATTGACTACATCGAAGCCCATGGTACGGGCACTGCAGTTGGGGACCCGGTCGAAACTCATGCCTTGGGGGAGGCGCTAGGTAAATGCCGCCCGAAGGACGCCCCGCTATTGATTGGTTCGGTCAAGAGCAACCTGGGGCACCTGGAAGCGGCCGCGGGGGTGGCAGGCCTGGTCAAGGCACTACACTGCATAGAGCACAGGACTGTTCCTGCCACCATCCATCTCGACAAGCCCAATCCGAACATTCGTTTTGACGAGTGGAATCTCAAGGTTGTCACGGAGACGACGCCGCTCAAGGAGGCCGGAAAGCTGTTAATCGGGGTCAATTCCTTCGGGTTCGGTGGGGCGAACGCGCACGTAATCCTGGAAAGTCCTGACATCCGCCAGCACGAGGAGGAGCCGGGCAATCAGGCTGGCGTTCCGCTGCCGGTCGTCATATCGGGGAAAAGCGCTGCGGCCCTGAAGGCGGCTGCACGTGACCTGTCGCGGTTCTTGCAGGAGCAGAATGAAGGCACGTTTTACGATATTGCCTACAGTGCAGCCTTCCACCGCGAGTGGCACGAACACCGTGCAATTTTCCAGGCTGACAGAACGACAACTCTTGGAACGGCGCTCGAACAGTTTGCGGACGATACGCCTGCCGCGCTTCCGGTGGAGACAGGCATCGCCTTGTCGCAGCCCACCGATGTTGCGTTCATTTACTCGGGCAACGGCTCGGTGTGGGACGGCATGGGGAAACGCCTCATGGCCGAAGCTCCGGTATTCAGGGATGCGGTGCTGGCGGTCGATGAGATCTTCCGGCAATACGCTAGCTACTCCCTCCAGGATGAATTGACGGGGAAAAACGGGCCCGGCCGGTATGAATATACTGAGGTTGCCCAGCCGGCGCTGTTCGCGCTACAGGTTGGCGTCACACAGATGCTGCGCCAGCACGGAATCACGCCCGCGGCCGTAGCCGGCCATAGTGTCGGCGAAATTGCAGCCGCCTGGGCTTCTGGCGCGTTATCGCTCGAACAGGCCGTGCGCGTTATCTACCACCGCAGCAGGCTGCAGGGCACAACCAAGGGCAAGGGGCGGATGACCGCTGTCGGACTGGGGGAGCAAGCCGCCCGCCAGCTCCTGGAGGAGCTCGGGTTGTCCGGCATCCTTCACGTTACCGGAATCAACAGTTCGCAAAGCGTAACCGTGGCCGGCGAGGTTTCGGGGCTGGATCAGCTTGAAGTGGCAATGGCCGAACGCGGGTTCCGCCATACACGCCTCGATCTGGACTATGCATTTCACAGCCCGGCCATGGACCCGATCCACGCGGACATCGTGTCGGCTTTGGCCGATCTTCGCACTGGTCAAAACCGGATTCCGTTCCATTCCTCGGTGACAGGTGGGCGCCTGGAAGCAACGGCGCTGGGGGCCGACTACTGGTGGCGCAATATTCGCGATCCGGTGCTGTTTGAAAAGGTGATCAAGAACATACGGGCACAAGGCGTCAACGTCTTTGTGGAAATCGGCCCGCATGCCGTGTTGCGCGGCTACATCAACAACTGCCTGATAGATGAGGGCATCCACGGTCGCGTGATTCCAACGGTCCAGCGTGATGATGGAAACCCCGGTCGTATCTGGAGCGCCGCCTGCCAGGCGGCGATTGCCGGTTCACCGGTGGACTGGAAGGCGCAGTTTCCCTATCGCGGCCGATTTGTGCGGCTGCCGAACTACCCCTGGCAACGTGAGCGCTACTGGGACGCGGGCAAAACGGAGTCCCGCAGGCGCCTCCATCGGCACAAGGATCACCCGCTTCTCGGCTATCGCCTGCAGGAGAGCGAGTGGGCCTGGGAATGCGAGATGGATACGCTGCTTTATCCCACGCTGGCGGACCATGTGGTCGGTAACGCGACGGTAATGCCTGGAACGGGTTACGCCGAGATGGCGGTCGCTGCTGCCAGGTTGTGGCAGGGGAAAGAGCTCGTAGAAATCGAACAGCTGGAAATCCGCGCGCCTCTGATATTGGGAGAAAATCAGTCCAAGATCCTGAGATTCAGCATCGATGCTCCGGACGGCAGCTTTACAGTCAAGAGTAGGGACCATCCTGCAGGCGAAACCTGGACGGTTCACGCGGTCGGCAGGATCCTCGAAGGATCCATGGGAGTCGTGCCGCAACAGGCGCCGCTCGTCCTCCCCGCCCGCCCCGCTGATTTTTCCGGCGCAGACCATGACAAACTCACCAAGGCCGTGGGATTGGACTATGGCCCCGCGTTCCGGGCGATCGAGGCCATTTGGGTGGAAGACGGCTCGGCATATGCCAGGTTTCGCATACCGGAAGTCATCGAGTCCGAACTGGAGCGAGTCCACCTCCATCCAGCCTTGGCGGACTGCGCTTTCCAACTGATCATTCAACTGCTGAAGGACGAATACGTGTCCGATGCGGGCACAGTTTACGTGCCCGTAAAGATCGACGGACTGCTGTGCCGCACCGGTAAGGCCAGGCTTCAGATGGCGAGGGCCACAATTCACCGGCACAGCGCAGATTCGCTGACGGCGAGTTTTACCCTCTTTGATGCTGACGGCGAGGACGTCGCCTGGTTCAAGGACGCGCGCTTCAACAGGTTGCGATTACGCAAGAACCCCTCGGATCGGCTGCGCTATCTTGGTTGCCACTATGTTCCAAAGCCTCACGCGCTTTCGCCCGTCAGTGCGCCGCCCTTGATGTTCGAGCGGCTGCACAAGAAGCTCTCCAAGTGGGCGGATGCCGCTGTGCGCAGCGGCGCGCTCAAACGCTACGCCTCGGAGGTCGAACCGCTGCTCGACGTACTTTGCAGCCGTTTCGCCGTGCAAGCGTTGAGATCGTTGGCGGCGAACGGCGACGTGCTGACCGAGGCACAGGCGTACTCGCAAGTCAATCCCGATACCGTGCCGCTGCTGTTGCATCTGATCGGTGTTCTGAAGGATCACAAGGCGATCACGGCCGTGGGGAACGACTGGCGTTTTCTGCCGGAGTCGGATTCTCCCGCTGCGCAGGACATCTGGAATAGCCTCTTGGCGGATTACCCGGACTTTCTCCCGGTCTTCCACGCCGTCGGGCGCGTCGGTCTGCACCTTGCGGACCTGCTGCGGGACCGCCGTACCCTGGAACAGATTCTTCCCCGCGACTGCACGCCCAGCCGCCTGTTTCATCGGGTGTTCGCCGACGCGGGCCTGAGTGCGATGAGCGATGCGATAGGTGACTTCATTGCCGACACTCTCGCCCGGCTTCCGGCGGACAAGCGGCTCAGGGTGATCGAAGTCGGCGCAGGGAGGCCGACATTCGGTGCCACTGCTTGCAAGGTGATCGACTTCGGCCGGTGCGACTACGTGTTCGCCACCACCGTATCGTCGATGCCGGAGGAAGGTCAGAGATTGCACGAAATGTTTCCAAGGGCGGAACTGCGGCTGATCGATCCGGCATCGAACTTGGAAGCGCCTGCGCCGCCGGTTGCTGAGCGATTCCAACTCGCCCTCGTCACGTTGGATGTCGCCACGGAAGACAAAGCTTCGCTGGCTATTTCATACGCGAAACGACACCTGTGCGCGGGCGGTTCGCTCCTCATCGTCGAGCAACATCCATCCCGCTGGATGGATTTCGTCTTCGGGGGGCGGCGGGCTTGGTGGACCGAGGCACAAGACGGCTCATGGGTTTCCCGGCACAAGTCGATCCGGTTCCGGCGGCACCAGTTACAAGAACTCGGTTTCCAGTCCGGTATCGAGCTGGAGTTATCTGAAGACGACGGCAACTCCGGCCCCTACGTCCTGTTGTCTCAAAGGGCAGAGCGCGCCGACGCCTCGGCGCAGCCGATTCAACTGCTTCCCCGGACGTGGCTGTTACTGGCAGACCGAGAAGGATTTTCGGCCCGCTTCGCCGCTCAGCTCACCAGGAGACTGGGGGCTCGTGGTGACCGCGTGATCCAGGCTACGCCCGGCGGACAGCTGGTCACCGTAGACACCGCGCATTATCGTCTTAACCCGTGTGACTCTTCGCATTTCGAGGCCCTTTTGCCAAAGCTTGCGGATGCATTCGGCCAGCTCGACGGCATTCTGCACCTTTATGGGTTGAACGCGTCATCGGCAGGCGGCGCGCCGCCGCTGCTGCTGGAACAACAGGTTGATCGCTGCGCTGCGGTGGCGGCGATGCTTCAAGCGTGTGAGTCGACGGGCACGAAAACCACCTGCTGGCTGGTGACATCGCGCGCCGCGCCCAGCTGGCCGCGCGAGCGCGATCGGCACGCGCAGGAACTCAACGTGGCAGACTGCATGGATGCGGCACTGTCGGGCTTTGGCCAAACCCTGATGAACGAGACGTCCAATCTCGCGGTTCGCCTGATTGACGTGGATGCTGCTGCTGCGCTGGATGCGACAACTTATGCCCTCGTGGAAGAAATCTCGCATCCGGATCTCGAGCACGAGATCGTGCTGAGAGGATCCGGCGAGCGTTATGTGCCGCGGCTTCGCGTCGAACCGCCTCCCGCTACGGCGGCCGAGCCCGCCACCGATGAGTCGCTCACGGTACGCCTGGGACTCCAGTTCCAGGGGCAGTTGCGCAGCCTGCGCTGGGAATTGCACCCCCGCGTGGTTCGCGGGGATGACGAACTGGAAATCCAGGTGCGTGCCACGGGACTGAATTTCCGTGACGTCATGTGTTCTCTGGGGTTGCTCTCCGGAGAGATGATCGACGGCGGTGTTGCCGGGCCGACCCTTGGACTTGAATTTGCCGGCGTCGTCCTGAGCGTGGGCGAGCGGGTCCGGGGTTTCGCCCCGGGCGACCGCGTCGCAGGCTTCGGCCCCGGCAGTTTCGGCAATCGAGTGGTGACGAAGGCCAGTTGCGTTTCCCCGATCCCGCCCGGGCTGCCGTTTGCGGCCGCAGCCACTGTTCCCAGCGCCTTCCTGACCGCGCACTATGCGCTAAATCATCTGGCCCGCCTCCAGCCGGGCGAAAGGGTCCTGATCCACGGCGCTGCGGGTGGTGTCGGCATAGCGGCTGTCCAGATCGCGAAGTGGCGCGGTGCCGAGATATGCGCGACCGCAGGCTCGGACGAGAAACGCGACTTCCTGCACCTGCTGGGTGCGGACTACGTGTTTGACTCGCGGTCGCTGGCGTTTGCTGATGAGATCCTCGCCATCACGGACGGTGGCGGCGTGGATGTCGTATTGAACTCGCTTGCGGGCGAGGCAATCAACCGAAACTTGCGCGTGCTCAAGCCCTTCGGCCGCTTCCTCGAGCTTGGCAAGCGGGATTTTCAGGAGAACACGAGGATTGGCCTGCGTCCTTTCCGCAACAACATCAGCTATTTTGGGATCGACGCCGACCAGCTGATGAAGGAGCGTCCCGATCTCACTCAGACGCTGTTTCGCGAAGTGATGGCGCTTTTCGACGAAGGCGCCCTGCATCCACTGCCTTATGATTGTTTCGCAGCGGAAGATATCGTTAATGCATTCCGCCATATGCAGCAGTCCCGGCACATCGGCAAGATCGTCGTGACTTATGAAGACGGCCTACACCCTGTGCACAGCGCCCGGCGGGACCAGCGCAGGTTCGAGCTGCGCGCCGATGCAACCTATCTGGTCACCGGCGGGCTGAGCGGATTTGGCCTGAAAGCCGCCGCGTGGATGGCGTCAAGGGGCGCGCGCAACCTGGTGCTGATCAGTCGTAGCGGCCCCGTCACGGCTGAGGCGTGCGACGGCATAGCTACGCTCGCACACGCGGGCGCCACGGTCCACGCCGCCGCGTGCGACGTGACCGATACGAAGGCGTTTTCAGCATTGCTGTCGGAGATCGCCGACATAATGCCTCCGTTGCGCGGCATCGTGCACGCCGCGGCGGTCATCGAAGACGGTTTGATCCGGAACATGACCAGGGACCAGATCCGTCGCGTCTTTGCACCCAAGATCCTGGGCGCCCAGCACCTGCACGAAATGACGCTCGACAAGAAACTCGACTTATTCGTGCTGTTCTCCTCGGCGACCACGCTGTTTGGCAACCCCGGTCAGGCCAATTATGTCGCGGCGAACGCTTGTCTGGAGGCGCTCGCGGCGTTTCGCCGGGCTATTGGGATGCCGGCACTATGCGTGCGCTGGGGAGCCATAGACGACGCCGGGTTCCTCGCACGCAACGTGCGAATCAAGGAGGCGTTGCTGGGACGCATAGGCGGATCGGCAATCACCGCGGACGTGGCGCTGGAGTCCCTCGAGGAACTGCTACTCGCTGACCGCTCCGGCTTGGGCGTTATGGATTTGGACTGGAAAGCACTCACCCGTTTCCTGCCGTGCGCGGACACGCCAAAATTCAGCGAACTGGCGCGTAGCGCTGAGGACGTCAAAGCTGAGGAAGACGGCGAGCGGGACGTGCGGCACCTGCTGGCGACGCTTTCTGCACCCGAGCTCCTCGTGGCGTTCGGGGAAATGCTCAAGACAGACGTCGCGGAAATCCTGCGCGCGTCCCCCGACAAGATCGACGAGTATCGCTCTATCTACGATATCGGTTTCGACTCCCTCATGGGAGTCGAGCTGGCAACCGCCGTGGAGGGCCGCTTCGGGGTCAGGCTGCCGGTTATGGCCTTGAGCGAGAATCCCACCATCGCCAGGTTGAGCGCGAGGATATTGGCTTTGTTGACCAGTGTGGACGAGGCAGGCGAGGGTTTCGCGGACGCGAGCATCGCCGACCAGACGCGCCAGCTTGCGACTCAACACGCGGACGACGCGCATGCCGATGTGATCGCCACAGTTGCAACGCAGCTGCAATCCGAAGAGCTGGCGCCGACGGGCAAGATGATTCACTGACATGCCGCGCAAGGGCCGAACTGTCATTACCCCCCTGGTCAAGGAGCGCCTGATCCAGCAGGCCCTCGAGCTGCGCGCGCAACGGCCCGAGCAGACCGGCTCCAGGCCCGAGCCCGTCAAGCGGGAACTGGTGCCCGCCGCGGACATTCCCGAAAGGTTCTACCGCTTTCATCTGCATCCGGGATACCAGCAGCTTCGCATCATCAACGACGCGGCGGCGAAACTAGGCGTCGCCAATCCCTATTTCAAGGTGCACGACGGGATTGCCGGCGTGACGACGCGGATCGGAGGCAGGGAATTCCTCAACTTCGCAAGCTACAACTACCTCGGCCTCTCCGGTGATCCGCGCGTGAGTCAGGCGGCCAAGGAGGCCATCGATACTTACGGCACCTCCGTTTCCGCTAGTCGCCTGGTGGCTGGCGAGCGCGCCATCCATCGCGAGCTGGAACGGGCGATCGCCGATGCTTACGGAGTTGAAGATGCGGTGGTATTCGTGAGTGGTCACGCCACCAACGTTACTGTCATTGGGCATCTGTTCGGGCCCAGGGACCTCATCCTGCACGATGCGCTGGTCCACGATAGCGTGCTGCAGGGCATCCGGCTCTCCGGCGCGCACCGGCTACCCTATCCCCATGGAGACTGGGCTGCGCTGGATACGATCCTCACGGACCAGCGGCGAAAACACGAGCGCGTTTTGATCGTGGTCGAAGGCATCTACAGCATGGACGGTGACTATCCCGACCTGCCCCGGGTCATTGACCTGAAGCGCAAGCACCGGGCCGTGCTGATGGTGGACGAAGCCCATTCGTTCGGTGTCATGGGAAGAACTGGGCTCGGGATCCGGGAACATTTCGGGTTGCCTGGCCTTAGTGTGGATATCTGGATGGGAACGCTCAGTAAATCCCTGGCGAGCTGCGGCGGATTTATCGCTGGAGAAACCGCGCTGGTCGAGCACCTCAAGTTCCTGGCGCCGGGTTTTCTCTACAGCGTCGGCGTGCCGCCACCGGTGGCGGCGGCCGCGCTCGCGGCGCTGCAGTGCATGCGTGCGGAGCCCGAGCGAGTCGCGACCTTGCAGCAACGGGGTATGTTTTTCAGGAAAAATGCGCGCGCCGCGGATTTGGACGTGGGATCGTGCACGGGCTTTGCCATCGTGCCGGTAATCACGGGCAGCTCGATCCGGGCGGTGAGGCTGTCGGATGTGCTTCTCAAGCGCGGAATTCACGTGCAGCCGATACTCTACCCCGCGGTTCCGGAGAAAGCCGCTCGGCTCCGCTTCTTCGTCAACTGCGGGCACACCGAGGAGCAGATCGTGGAGACGGTGAGGGCGCTAAAGGAAGAGTCCGCTCGTGCCTGACATCATGATGATGCGCGACGCGCAATGAGTAACGTAAGACTGGTCCAGGCGTAAGCGCCGCTTCGCGAAGGTTTCCTCAAGAACCGACGGGCGCTTGCGCCGTGAAACGGCTAGAAACTCTCGGGCGGAATAGGGACGCAAGACGGACTGAAATGGCGTGACCGATGATCTGAAAAATTTGTCCGGTCGACGGCCTGCTCAGCAGTTCGCGCAACGAGACGGCGCAGCCGCGCGTCCGGAGCCGCGGTACCACGGAGCAATCCACGATTATGCTTAACGGGTTGGGGCTGGTGCTTGCGGGCCTGACCCTGGTCGGCTGCGCCATCCTGTTTCTGGTGGTTCTCGGACTCGTACACGTGCTGCGGTTGCATCTCGCGTTGCGCGGGGAAGGCACGGCGCTCGAGGCGCGGCTGCTGGGACACCCGCTGCCGCCCGACGATGCGCTGCCCCATGTCGTGGTGCAGATCCCGTGCTACAACGAAGGCACCATCGTGGAGCGCGCGATCGCGAGCTGCGCCGGGCTCGACTGGCCCAGGGACAGGCTGCACATTCAGGTCTGCGATGACAGCACCGACGAGACCACTGGGCTCGCGCGGGCCGCGGCGCAGCGCGCCGCCGCGGCGGGCATCGACGTCGCCGTGCTCCACCGTGACGATCGCGCCGAGTTCAAGGCTGGCGCGCTGCGCGAGGCCATGGCCTGGCCCGGTCACGACTACTTTGCCATACTCGACGTCGACTATGTGCCGGCGCCGGATTTCCTGCGGCGCTGCATGGCCGCGCTTTTGGCGGATCCGAAGCTCGCCTTCGTGCAGGCGCGCCCCGATTTCCTTAACGCCGACGAAAATGCGTTGACGCGAGCGCAGGCAATCATCCTCGACTTTCATTACGGGCTCGAGCAGGCGGCACGAAGTTGGTCGAACCACGTGCTGCCGTTCAATGGCACGTGTGGAATCTGGCGTCGTGCCGCGATCGAGGCGGGAGGAGGCTGGCGCGGCGATGCGCTGACCGAGGACTGGGATCTCAGCTATCGTGCTTTGATCAAGGGTTGGCGCGGCGTCTTCCTGGCCACGGTAACGGTTCCCGGCGAGCTTCCGACCCAACTCGGCGCGTGGATCTCGCAGCAGAAGCGATGGGCCGCGGGCGTTGGGCAGGTTGCATGGAGAATGGTGCCGACCCTGCTGTTTTATCGCGGCATGTCGCGCAGCGAGCGTTGGGGCGCTTTGTTTCCCCTGTTCACGTGGTTTGGCTGTCTCATGTTCCCGGCCACTTTTCTCTCAGCCGTGGCGGCGATACTGCTGGTGCCGGCCGCTGCTTTGGTTCTGGGCCTGGTCGTTTATGCCGCTTTCGCGTCCGTGGCGATCGTCTTGTTCGCGCTTACGCTGGTTGCGAACAAGTTTGTCGGGCGCACGACACCGCTGGGGTCGTTCATCCTCGATTTTGTGCTTGTTTTGGGGCTGGTGATTTATATTAGCTGGGCAAACTTTCGATCTTTTCCTGCAACCTTGTTCGGGCGCCGTCGGGTCTTTGTGCGTACGCCGAAGCAGGGGTCAACCCTCTCCGCGAGCCGTGGTCCGCGATGAAACGCCTTGCGATTACGGGCAGCTCCGGCTACCTGGGACGAAAATTCGTCGAGCACCTGCGGCGCGTGCGGAGCGACGTGGAGATCCTGGGGCTCGACATCTGTCCGCCCGGGCCGGCGCCAGGATCGCCCCACCGTTTCACGAGAATGGACATCCTCAGCCCGGACCTCGGCGGCACCCTTAGTGAGTTCCGGCCGGACTCCGTCATTCACGCGGCCTTCGTGGTGGCGCCGATTCGCGACCGGCGGAAAATGCGCCGGGTCAACGTGGAGGGCAGCCGCAATCTGCTCGATGCGGCCGGGCGTTGCGGCGCGGAGCGGCTGATGCTCGTCTCCAGCGCGACCGCCTACGGCGCCTGGCCCGACAACCCCGTGCCGATCGAGGAAGGCTGGCCGCTGCGGCCGGCGAAGTTTCAATACGCGGCCGAAAAAGTCGAGGTCGAGGCCATCGCTGGGGAGTTCGCCGAGCGGCATCCCGAGATCACCGTCAGCTGCGTCCGCCCGGCGATCATCGGCGGCCCGCGCATGAACAACTACATCTACCGGTTCATCTTCCAACTGCCGGTTCTGGCCCTGCTTGACGGCTGTGATACGCCGGTGCAGTTCGTCCACGAAGAGGATTGCGCTGCAGCGATGCTGGCGATCCTGACGGCCGGTGCCCGGGGCGCTTTCAATATCGGTCCGACGGACTGGAGTTCGATCTCGGAGATCGCGGTCGAAACGCGGCGCTGGACCGTGCGCCTGCCGTTCTGGCTGGCGCGGAAAGTGCACGGGCTGGCCTGGTCCATACGGCTGCCGGTCACGGAAGCGCCGGTCGAATTCCTGGATTTCGCCCGCTACCCGTGGGTCGTCGCGCCGCGTCGGTTGGGGCAGGAATTGGGTTACCAGTTTCAATACACTAGCCGCGAGACACTGCTGGAGATCGTTCATTCGCGGCAATCGCCGGAAGAGGGACGCCTGACCCCTGCAAGATGACTCTGCTCGCGTTGCCGCTCACCGCGTTAGAGGAGTTCCTCGTCTGGGAGGACCGCCCCGCTTATCCCTTTAGCATCTTCGTGCGGCTGCAGTTCTCGGGACGTATCGACCCCCGAGCGCTCGAGTCGGCCGTGCAGCTCATCATGCCGCGCCATCCGCTGCTCACCTCGCGCCTGGAAATGCGGGGACGGCGCCCGTTCTGGGTCGTGCAGCCCGGGGCCCTGCCGCGCATCGTATGGGCCCAGGGTCCCACCGGCCAGGCGATGCCGGCCACCGGCCGGCAGGACTTGCGCAGGGAAATCGGACTGAAACTGTTCGTCGTCGAGAGCCATGACTCAAGCGACGTGACGCTGCAGTGCCACCACGCTTGCTGCGACGGCGTGGGCATTCAGGTCTTCATCAATGACCTGATGATTGCGTACGCGCTGGCCAAGGGCGTGCGATCGAAGCGCCTGCAACTGCCGGAACTCGACCCCGGGCGGCTGGCGCGGCGGGGCGCGTACGGGCTGACGTTCTGGAAGCTTCTGAAGATGCTGCCCCGGCAGATCGCCGGGCTGCCAGGCGTGGGACATTTTTTCGCGCGCTCGCCGTCGCCGTTGCTGCCGCACCGAGCGTTGCCCGACGACGATCCGCCTCCCTCCGGCTTTCCGGCTACGCGCACGCACACCTTCACGCGCGAGGAATCGGAGGCGCTGCACGAAACGGCCGGGCGGCTCGGCGTCACGGTGAACGATCTGCTGGCGCGCGACGTGTTTCTCGCGCTCGGCGAATGGCGTGCCTGCCATGGCGCCGGCGACGATGCCTGGCTGCGGGTGATGGTGCCGATCAATCTTCGCTCCGCGCGCGATCGGCTGCTGCCCGCGGCAAACGTGATCGGCTCCGTCTTTCTTGACCGGCGCAGTCGCGATTTTGCGGATCCCGGCAAGCTGCTCACCGGAATTGCCGACGAGTTGCATCTCATCAAGGAGAACAGGCTCGGCCTCATGTTTATTTACGCGCTGCGCGCGTTCAGGCTGATACCTGGCGGCTTGAAGCACAACGCTCGCCGGGACAAATGCACGGTGTCGAGCATATTCAGCAACATGGGAACGCCGGGGCGGCGCTGCCCGCTGCCGAAAGAGAACGGTCGATATGTGGCGGGTGACGTGATACTGGAGCAGATCGACGGTGTGGCCCCGATCCGCCCCTACAATTTCGCGACCTTTCTCGCCACCGACTACGCGCACCGCCTGACGATGACCTTGCACTACGACCCCCGGCCGGTCGGCGCGGTACAGGCCGATGACTTGATGGCGACGTTCGTGCGCCGCTTGAAAGCGACCGTGTCAGGGAATGAGTGAGAGCCTGTCTCCGCACGCGATCTCCAGAGCACGCAACAAAATCAAGAAATCCAAAGGCAGTTAAACAAGAAGCCTCACCGCTAAGAACGCGGAGGACGTCCAATTTCAGTGATGGGTGATTGGTGCGCTTATCTGCGGTTAAATGATTTGGAGGTTGATTCTCATCGGCGTCTATCGGCGTTCATCGGCGGCTGATATTGGTCTTTCGATTTTCGATAGATATCTGCGTGTATCTGCGGCTAAATTGGGGTTCCGATTCACGATTCACGTTTCACGATTTACGACCATTGATCGACGTGCATCGGCGTCCATCGGCGGCGAAAGACCACAAAGTGGGTTTGTCGACTCACCACTCACCACTCACGCCGTTCACGAATCACAATACGGTGAGGATCTCCTCCGCGACTCGATCGCCCGACTCGATGGCGCCTTCCATATATCCGACGCATTGCCGCGCGATCTCGGTCCCGGCCCAGTGCAAGCGACCGACCGGCATGCGCAGCGCATTGCCGAAGACTGAAAGTGTGCCCGGGGGAAAGTTCCCGATCGGGCAGCCGCCACTGAAACGTTCTTCGCCCCAGTCCATCTCCGCGTATTCGAGCGGGGTCCTGGCTTCGGGTCCGAAGAAACGCGCAAGCTCTTCGAGCATCTGCGCTCGCCGATATTCCCTGGGCATCGTCGCGAACGTACGCGCGGGGCGACCAACGACGAAACCCAGGAGACACGGTACCGAACCATCGTTCGAAGTGTTGTCGAAGGCGACGGAGATCGCACCACTCGTGCCGACCGCTTCACCCGAGAGCCCGCGCTCCCGCCAGAACGCGCGTTCGTAGGTGGCGAAGATTTTCACGGTGCTCCCCATCGCGACCCGCTGGTGGATTTGGTCCCGGGCTGTCGGCAACAGCGGCTCGTAACTGATGCGTCCCGCGATCGCCAGCGGCACGGCGACCACCACACGCTTTGCTCGCCACGACTCTGAAGAAGACTCGACGGTGACTCCATTCTCGTCCTGCCGGATCGTGCGCACCGCGGCGTTGAGCCGGATACGGTCTCTGCTGAGCGTGGCGCCGAGACGCTCGGAGATCTGCTGCGTTCCTCCAACGATTCGATCTTGCTGGAAACCACCCTTGGTTTCGACGAGTGGCATGAGGCCGCCGTTCGAGGACACAAACCACAGGAAGTGAAGCAGCGAGAGTTCACCGGCGTCCGCGCCGAACACCGTGCGCACGACGACGTCCATCAAACGACGAACTTCGGTTCCGATCGCCCACGCGGGACGCCGCCAGGCTTCCAGCGTGAGACTGTCGAGCGAGCTCGCATGGGGCGCGTCCCATGGCGCCTCCGAGGGGATCTGGCGGGAAAGCCTCTCGATGCGCTTCAAGATGAGTTGCAGAGTAAGCAGCTTGAGCGGATTGATGAAAGGGATCGTTCCCGCATAGGTGGTTGCTTTCCCGCCGAGCTCGAGGACCTTTCTTCCAGCGACGTGAGCCGGGGCAATCTCCAGGCCGAGATCCTTGACCAGTTGGTACATCCGCGGCTGGCCGGGACCGATCGACTGGCCTCCGAAATCAAACGCGGCACCTCCCAGCGGCCGCGTGTATGTACGCCCGCCGAGACGGTTGCGCGCTTCGAGCACGAGCACCGACGCTCCGCCCGCGTGGAGCTGCGCCGCGGCGCGGACGCCTGCCAGCCCGCCGCCGATCACCGCGACGTCCGCGTCGAAATTGTCAGAATTCATGAACGGGTTCGCAGCAGACGAAATGGGGCGGCTGCTTCTCTTTCAAACGCGCCGCGCACGGCGGACAGGCCTTTGGTGATTGCCGGCAGCTCGGGTTACGATTCACTGGACGCAATGATGCATCGAATTGTCCGACAGCCATGCCCAGCATTTCAATAGCATTGACGACGCATAACGGCGAGGAGTACCTGCCGGCGCAGCTGGACAGCCTGGCCCGCCAGACCCGATTGCCCGCCGAGCTGGTCGTTACCGACGACGCATCGGCCGACGGCACCAAGGCCATCATCCTCGATTTTGCCAGGCGCGCGCCGTTTCCGGTCCATTTCCATGAAAACGAAAGCCGGCTCGGGTACCGCGACAACTTCATGCGGGCGGTGGAGTTCTGCCGGTCGGACCTCATCGCCTTTTGCGACCAGGACGACATCTGGGAGCTGCACAAGCTCGCCGCCATGGAACGCGTGTTCGATGAGCCGGACGTGTGCCTTGCGTTTCATAATGCGACCGTGTTTACCAAGCATGGAAAGGCCTATCGCCGATTGTACAAGAGCAGATCGGGTATTGAGATGTCCGCGCCGCTCAGCCGGAATCCATGGATCACCGTCCCGGGCTTCGCGCAGATGTTCAGGCGAGATCTGACGAGATTCTCATTTCTCCACGCGGCTTCGGTCGATGTGGACTGGCCTGGTGAAACCCTGCCGCACGACCGGTGGTTCTACTTCCTCGCCTCGGTGTTCGGGCGCATCGCTTTTCTTGGCGAGCCGCTTGCGCGCTACCGCCAACACGAAAAAAACGCTTTCGGCTTGTACACGGACACGCGTTCGGACATCGATCGTGTTCTGCGAGGCGAGAATTTTATCCGTGCCGCTATCGCCTGGTCGAAAAACCGCTCCGATCTCCTGCAGCGCATGCAGGGACGGCTGACGGCGGAGGAGGAGGCGCGGGTCGTCGCGGCGATCTCCTACTACGACGCGCTTCGCCAACGCCTGTCGAGCCGCATGTCGGTGTACGCGGCCGATTCGTCCCTCGTGCGCCTGAAGGCGCTTTGCGCATTCGCCAAGCAAGGGGGGTATACGGGTATTCACGGGTCAGCGCGCTTCGGCTGGAAAGAACTACTGATGGATGTCTACGTAGGCGTGCCTTTCGGCCCGCGCGCGCGGCGCTTCTTTTCCTAGCCACGGTAGCCGAGCCGGCGCAGGAAGTGTTCCGAAACCGACGGCGGCAGCACCGACAGGAGCCACGTGCACAGGTTCAGTGGAAACGGAAAACTGATGCGCGGCAGGTCCCGCTCGAGCCCGCGCTTAATGTAGCGCGCTGCCCGGTCGGCCGGCCACAGGAAAGGCTTGGGGCCTGGCATATCGCGGCACATTTTCGATTCCACGTAACCCGGCATCACGACGTTGATGCGGATGCCATCCGGCGCGAGCCAGCCCCGCAGCGCTTCCCCGTACGCCTTGATCGCCGCCTTGCTCGCGCAATAGCTCGGGGTGACCGGAAGGCCGAACCACGCGGCGAGCGAGCTGAGGAGGGCGATCTGGCCGCGGCCGCGCGCGCGCATGGCCGGCAGCACGGCATCCACTGTGGCCATGGCCGCGAGCACGTTGATCTCCACCAGAGCCTCGACATCGTCCCAGCGTTCGCCGGCGCGCTCCGGGCCGATGTGGGTATTCACGCCGGCGCTCACGATCGCGAGATCCACCGCTTCCTGCCTGGACATTTCGCGCAGCCATGCCGTGAGCTCCCTGCGGTCCCGCACGTCGAGCTCCCGGGTAATCACTCGCGCCCCTTTGGCCGCGCACAGCGCGGCCAATTGCGCCAGCCGGGCGGCGTTGCGGCCCTGCAGTATCAGGGTGCTCGCGGGGCCTGCATAAACTTCCGCCAGGGCGCCGCCGATGCCGCCGGTGGCGCCGGTGATGAGCACGGTCATTCCCGCTGGCGGTCGCGCGGCAGTTTCCATCGCCCGCTACGATACCCGTTTACCGGCCCTCCAGCCATGGCTTGCTTACCCGCGGCTCCCAGTTCAGCGAGAAATTCGGGTGGTGGTAGCTGAGGTTCGGGTTGTAATACGGATCGTGCCGCATGCGCGTGCTCCAACGCGCACGCATGTATCTAATCTCGCGGTCGGCCCGCCACCGCTGCCGCCGGGACGAATCGGGGCCGCGGGTGCCGGACTCGTGGTGATAGAGCTCCGCATGCGGGGTGTAGATGACCCGGTAGCCCGCGTCCTTCAGGCGCAGGCAGTAGTCCACGTCGTTGAATGCCACCGTCAAGCTCTTTTCGTTCAGCCCGCCGAGCTGCTCGTAGAGAGGCTTCCAGGTCAGCATGCAGGCCGCGGTCACCGCGGAGAGTTCCTGGGCGACCACGGCGCGCCGGCAATAACCGGGCTCGCCGCGTGGGAGGTCCGCATGCAGGTGATCGGCGCAGCCGCCCGGGCCCACCGTGACTCCCCCGTGCTGTACGCGTCCGTCGGAATAGAGCAGCTTGGCGCCGACCGCCGCGACCCGTGCCTGAAGCAGATGGCCCGCCATCTCTTCCAGCCAGTCCGGCGAGATGACCTCGGTATCGTTGTTGAGCAGGCACAGCATTTCTCCCTGGGCCTGCCGCGCCGCGAAATTGTTGATCGCCGAGTAATTGAACGGGCGATCGTAGCGCAGCACGCGCACTGCGGGGCGCCCGGCAATCTCGCCGAGGTAGGCGAGCGCCTCCGGGTCGGCGCTCTGGTTGTCCACCACCAGGAGCTCGAACCGGGGATGTGTGGTTTTCTCCAGCACGCTCTCCACGCACTGCCGCAGCAGTGGCAACGCATCCCGCGTCGGCACGACGATGCTGACGAGCGGTGGCGCCGCGGGCAAACCGTAGCGAACGCGCCGGCATTCCGGCAGCGTCTCCTCTACATTGGCTTCAATGCCGTTGCGCGCGAGATGCGCTCCGAGTGCCGTGGCGCACCACTGCGAATCGGCCCAGGCGTCTCCCGCATGCGTTCCAACTCGCCGGTGGAATAGAACGGCGGGTACATGTGCGACCTTTTCTCCGGCAGCATCGATGATCCGCAGCAGCAGATCGTAGTTTCCGTGTCGGCAGCAATCGAGGCTCACGCCTCCCGCCGCTGCCACCGCGCCGCCGCGCAACAGGGCCGCTTCACCCACGTAGTGCGTCGAGCGCAGATGCGCGAGCGACCAGTCGGGCTTGAACCGGGGGCGGGAAGGGCGTCCCTCCGCATCCAGCTCGTCGTCATCCGAATAGAGGATGGCCGCGTCAGGCTGCGCCAAAACCTCGCAGGCAAACCAGTACAAGGCATGTTCCGGCAGCGCATCGCCGGCACGCAGGAGCATCACCCTGTCGGCCGCCCATTCGCCGGCAAGAGAGGCGTTGAACGCGGTCAGCCAGTCGGCCATGGCGTGCTGCGCCACGACGCGTGGCGCCAGGCCCGCGTCCTTCAATGCCACATCGGCATCGGAGGATGCGTCGAGCGCACCGCTGCTGTCCAGCACGATGCACGTGAAGTCGTGGTAGAGCTGGCGCTGTAGGGACGTCAGTGTGGTCCGGACGGCATCCGCTCCTGTTTTATCCGCGGCCAGCAGCAGGTGAAACCGGGGAGAGGCGGGGAATCGCGCAATGTGGGCGCGAATTTGCCGGCGATCCTCGCCGCTCAACGCATTGAAGCGCGCGCTCCAGCCCGGATACGACTGCGGCCGGAAGTTCGTGCCGTGCTGGGTGGCGAGTCGGTACGCGCGCGGCAGGTCGAACACCGCATGAAGGAGAGACAGGCCGATTTCGCGCCGCTCGTCCGCGGAAAGCTCGGCGTACGTCGACAGGACGCGCAACCCCATATGCCAGTTGCGCTCCAGCCACCCGACGCGCCTTAGCGAAACCGCGGGTTGGCGGGGCTGCTCGTTCTCGGGTAGCTGCCAGGCGAGCTGCGTGGCATCGTCCGGCAGCTCGATCAACTCGAGTATCCGGCCGTCCGCCATGATGGACAGGGGGATCGCTTCCGTGCGGCCGGGCTTGGAACGACGAATGAGCGACAGACTGGGAAAAGCGTACTGGCCGTGGCGGCCCAGGCGGGCTTCGACCAGGACCCATCCCGAGGGACTATGTTCCAGATCAAGATTCATTCCCGGCGGGACAGTCAGTCTTTTCTGCGACACAAAACGAGATCCTGGTAGTTGCCGATGCCCTTGTTGACAATGCGTCGAATCTCGAAGAATCTTCCCCATTGGTCATGAATGTAGCGCTGGCTGTGATACGCGGATTGATAGAAATTAGGAAGCCCTGACGTTTTCTTGCCCGCCAGATAAAGAAAACCGTCTCTGCTGAAGCGGTGGGCGTCTCGTGCGCCCTTTGCCAAAGAAAGGCGCTGCATGACGATGCTACCCAAACGGCGCAATGGCTTCCACATCCTCGGGCCTACAGTCCCCCGTTCTTGTTCCGCGACTGGATGGCACTGTACCGGGACCGTCTCCAAGACGCCGGCCCCGTGGACACTGAGGATCAAGTATCCGCCCTTTCTGGTGATGCGCTGCAATTCCATTAACCACGCGAACTGCATCTTTTCCGGAAGGTGAGTGAAAGTCGAAATCGCGTAAACCAGATCGAACGTCTCATCCGGAAAATCCAAGGGCGGCCACTTCCCGTTGACCATAAAGGTCCCGAGATGGGAAAGATGGTTGCTGCTCCAGGCGATGGCCTCGCCGTCTATATCTGTGCCCACGAATTCACGGCCTGGGAAGATTTGAGTCAGGTAACGGAACACACGACCGCAACCGCAGCCGAAATCCAGGATTCGACTTCCTGGTGGCAGTTCCCTTCCCTCGATCGCCAACGCCCGCAGCACGTCGCAGGACAGGATACGGCCCACGTCTTCAAAGCTGGGAAGATCGCCAGCGCCATGGACCCTGACGCGCAGCCGCTCGGGAGGCAGCGGTTCGCTAGCCCCTGCGCTGGATATGTCGCATAGCATTCGAACGAGTTGCTGGGCGACGCCGTGGCGGTTCTCCCTATACCCGGAGCGGGTGAAATGGTGCCAGCCCGAGAAAAACCCGCCCTTCTCGATGGATTCGGCGACATCGCGATTCGCGGCTAGGTACCGGGCCTCATCGAAGGCAGCGAAAAGCTGGATGGCATGAATCATGGGGTGGTGAGGAAAGGAAGCCTTTCCCCGACTTAGCGTGGGGGGCCTTCCATCAGCCGGTTAAACGAGAGGATGGGGCAAGCGTACTGGCGGTGGGTGCCCAGCCGGTCTTCAACCATGACTCATGCCGACAGATCATTTCTCAGTTTCAGATTTATTTTCGGCGGCAGGTACGCTCGCGTGAAGCTCGTCCTGAAACCTGGCGGGCGTTTGCTTGTGGTCGTGCAAATGGGGCGACGTGTCTTTTACAATCGTTCCCACGATTGGTGATTGGGCGGAAAAACTTAATCGACGGATCACGTAATTTTATCGATCAGCCTCGAGTTTTATCGATGACACCGCGCTCGCGCAAGAGATCGAGCACCACATCCACGGATTCTTCCAGGGACAAACGATCGGTATCCACCACGAGCTCCGCGTTCTCCGGCTCCTCATAGGGAGAGGAAATGCCGGTAAAGTCTTTGATTTCTCCCGCCCGGGCGCGCTTGTAGAGACCCTTGACGTCGCGCTGCTCGCACACCTCCAGCGGGCAGCGGCAATAGATTTCCAGAAAATCCCCGTGCGGCACCAGTGAGCGCACGCGCTCGCGGTCAGCCCGAAAAGGCGAGATAAAGGCGGTAAGTGAAATGACGCCCGCCTCCAGAAAGAGCTTGGCCATTTCCCCTACGCGGCGGATATTCTCCGTCCGGTCTTCAGCGGAAAAGCCCAGGTTGGAACACAGTCCGTGCCGCACGTTGTCGCCGTCGAAAACGAAGGTAAGACACCCGGCCTGATGCAGGTGCTCCTCGAGCGCATGTGCGAGCGTTGATTTGCCGGCGCCGGAAAGACCCGTGAACCAGAGAATCACGCTGCCGTGTTTCATCAACGACTCGCGCCTGGCGCGGGTCACCGTCGCATGGTGCCAGACCACGTTACTTGACTTGTTGGAGCTGTCACTCATTCAATGTCCCTCTACTTGGGGGTAGTTTTCAACACGTCGTTTTTCGCCTGACACCGCGAACCACTGAATAAATTAAAGCTATTTCAGAAACCGAAATATAGGCGCTCATCCTCATCCGTTCCCTTTCTCCCGAATGGAGAAGGGAAAGCTCGAGCCTCTCCTCTCGATTCCTCATCCCCGCCCTTCTCCCCAAGGAGAAGGGCGCCTCGAGCCTCCTCTCTCCCTCTAGGAGTGAGGGTTGGAGGGGGCGGGGGTGAGGGATTGCACGCCTATAAACACCGAATGGGTCGAAAACGATGATTCAGTAGGGATTTATATCCGCGTTCATCTGCGTTTATCTGCGGCTAATGATTTTTCTTATTTTCGAGATACGTTCTTGTCGTGTCGGTAGCTCCTTAATGGTTTTTTTTCGCTTTGAACGCGATTCTGACTGTACCAAAGACCACAGTATAGCATTATAACCCGCTGAAGTTTAATAGAAAAACGGGGCCGGCGTTTGCCGGCCCCGTTTGGTTTCGATCGGGTGAGATTGACGGCTGCTCCCGGGCTATCCTTTTCGCCTTCGCCCACGCGCTACGAGCGCCAATCGTCCGTGCGAAACGGTGTCACCGGTACACCATTTCCACAGGTTCGCAATCCGACTCGCGGATAATCCGACCATGCATAGCGGACCGCTACAGGCCGCGAAACCTGGGAACTGCGTGCAACCAATGATGATTGACTGATGCTTACGTCAGCGACATGCCAGCGGTGATCATCCCCCGCGACAAACACCGTCTCGGAAAGATAGGGGGTGGCTTCCAGGCACGCACGGCCTTTGCCAAATTCAACTGTCGCGGTACTATCCTCGAAACTGACCGCCGTCGGCATGGGGACAAGTTCCCGGTTCCCTGGCTCATACGCCAAGTCGACAGCAACATCCGCCGCCCGGCGTCCGAAAGGCAGTTTGGTGCGCGGGTGGATCGTCCCGTCCCCAAAATCGATGGAAACAACCAGCCCCGCCGGCTGGGAGGAAGCCACGGCCCGCCGCTGCGCATCGCGTACGGCAGCCCATTCGCTGTTTGCGTCGAAACCGGCCGCGGGCGTGCCGAAACCGGGCAACTGCATGATCACAAACGGCATCGATGAATTGCGCCAATGAGCGCGCCAGTCTTTCATCAGGACTGACAGCAGTTCCTGGTACTGGTCGGCATTGCGGCGATTGGCCTCGCCCTGGTACCACAGAACGCCCTTGATCGACTGTCGCGCCAAAAAACGCACCATGAACTCGAACAGTTGCGAGGGTTCATCGATACCGTAGGTGTTCCTGCGCCGTCCGGTGGCCGCGCGGCGTTTCTTGATCTCCGCATACCGTCTCCGGGCCGATTCAGCCAGGGAGAGATTGTCGAAACTCTGTGAACTGATCCAAGACTCGATCCAGGTTCCCCCCAGCGAACTATCGATTAGTCCGACAGGGACTTTAGTGCGTTCGTGCAAGGCCATGCCGAAGGCCAGACAGACAGCCGAAAAGCGGCGGAACTGGTCGGGCGAAGTCGTGGCGATCCACCGACCCGCGTTGGCCGGTGGCCGACCCGTGATCGGCTTCGGCACCTGGTAGATGTGGACCGCTTTACTCTGGCTCGAGGCCGCCATCTGCCCGCCGTCGGACGCACGGGCGACAGACAGGACCATGTTTGACTGGCCGCTGCAAAGCCATATGTCTCCGACGAGCACCTCCCTCTCCAACCGACCGCCGTCAACCATCAGTTCGGCCGGCCCCGTGAAGTTGGAAGGCACGTCAAACCGCACTGACCATGCGCCACCAGCCGGACGAACCTCGATCCGCTGGCTACGAAACTCCACGATAAAGCGCTCGCGGTCATTCGCGGTTCCGGAGACCTCCCATGGCATGCCGCGCTGCACGACCATCTGGTCCTGGATATGGGCGGCCAGTTCGACACGGGCCCATACGGAAGCCGTCGCGAGTAGCGCCGCGAACAGGACGGGGAATCGAACCCAAATCCGCCGGTAGGAAACGCGGCGCGCCAAAGCCAGAACGGAAATCGACATTCTTCTACTTTCGTTCGAGCAATTCCTCCTCGCACATGGCTTCCGCCAATGCCGCCATTTCCTGGTCGGTATCTGATTCCGGCATAGCGGCCTCGGCATCCCGTGCACCCGCCAGTTCGCCCCCGTCGGTCATATGCCGGATGAAAGTCGACATCACGTGGTCGACGCCCTCTTCGGTCACTGAACGGAGGTCCGGGCCGAAATAGCGGCCACGGTTGTAGTTGCCGGTAATGATCTCGAAAGACGGAAAGTAGCACACCCCTTCGCACGAGCGCCTCACCATGTCAGCCGCCACGCGAAGTACCGATTTTGAATAGGTGGTTGAGACCAGAACATGGTTGGGCTCGTACGTTGCGACCAGGGGCACAGGTGATACTGTCAAGATAAGCCTTGCCCCGGGATTGACGACGCGCAATTTTCGAATGAACGACTCAAGGTCCGACACCACCTCGTTCACGCCGAAATTCGTGAACTCGTATTTCGAGGGATCAAATCTACCCCCTGCAACGCCCGGCGCGATGGGGAAGGCAGCTCCATCCAGACGAGACGCCCAACACTCCGTCAGACCCAGCGTGAAGACAAAGACGTCAAGCTGCTCGAACATTATCCGCACGGCTGCCAGATGGCGCTGGCGGTCCTCTACCAGCGCTGCTACGGACGGAAATCCGTCCGGTTCAATTCTTGGCCTGAACGGGTCGCAAAACCGGTCACCGGGGAGCGTCCAATGGTTGTCCACGGGACTGAAATAACCAAATGCCCGGTCGAACAATTGCAGCAGTTGCCGGGCCGTGTAGATATTCCCGTAGCGGGCAGAG
>JAOTTL010000207.1:0-5895 GCA_029864385.1 Betaproteobacteria bacterium
ATTGACTTTCGCCGCCCTGCTCGCGCTGGCGGGCCCGGCGCTCGCGGCTAGTCCACCGCACTTTCAGGTTCGCAACACCGCGGATCTGGTGCGCGTGTGCAGCACCGATCCGGGCGACGAGTACTACGCGAGCGCAATCGCGTTCTGTCACGGTTTCGGAGTCGGCGCCTACCGCTACTACGAGGCCATGACCGTCGCCGCGAACCGTTTCGTCTGCCTGCCGAATCCGGCGTCGACCCGCGCCAAGGTGATCAATGACTTTCTGACCTGGGCCGGAACGCATTCCGAACACCTGGAAAAGCCCGCGGTGGATACCCTGTTCCGGTACCTCGGCGGCGCCTATCCGTGCAAGAAGTAGTGCGACACCATTGCCTCAAAGAGGAGCAATCGACATGAACCGCAAATTGATACTTTCCGGTGCGCTCGCGGGCGCGCTCGCGCTCTCGGCCTGCGCCAACATGAGCGACACCGAGCGGCGCACGGGGACGGGCGCTGCGATCGGCGGCATTGCCGCCGGCGCCATCACCGGCGAATGGGGCTGGGCCGCCGCCGGTGCCGCAGCGGGCGCAGCCAGCGGCTACCTATACGACAGGAAACAGAAGGAAGAGGAGGCGAAGCAAAAGGCCGCCTACGAGAGAGGCTTGAAGGACGGCCAGAAGAAGTAGTCCGCGCCTGGGGTGAGCGGGCTAGGCAAGCCTCCCATAAGGCGCCGCGCTGCGGGCCCCGAGCGAGGAATCGGCGACTGAAGCTGCGGCACGCGCACGAGCTGTCTGGGCGCGGCAGATCCGTAGGGAGCGAAACCCACCTCGAACAAGCGTGTAAATCAAGCCGCCCGGTGGCGGCACAAACGACGCGGAGAACAACATCATGAGCCAGTCACTCGAGCAATTCTCGGCACAGTGCCATGACGCGCTGAAAGCCGAGCCGGGGCCGGCGGGGCGCCGCAAGGTGTGCGAGCTGCTGCAGACCGCGCTGAAGGACGAGAGCTTCATCGCGAAGAACCTGGACGATACGACGCCGGAGCGCAAGATCCTCTACGAGGATCCCGAAATGGGCTTCTGCATCCTGGCGCACAGCTACAAGGGCGCGAAGGAAAGTCCGCCCCACGATCACGGCCCGTCATGGGCGATCTACGGCCAGGCGCGCGGCGAGACCCAGATGAGCGATTTCGAGCTCATCGAGCAGGCGACGCCCGAGACGCCGGGAAAAGTTCGCAAGCTCCGGACCTACAAGCTTACACCCGGCGTCGCCCATCTCTACAACGAAGGCGACCTGCACTCGCCGAAGCGCGACGGCCCGACGCGGTTGATCCGCATCGAGGGCGTCAACATGGAGAAGGTGAAACGCCTCAAGTTTGAGCCCGTATGAACTCCGGTTCCCGGAGTTCATTAATAATAATTTTCGTTCCATGTAAGGAATCCGGGCTACGTAGCGCGGATTCCTAGTGGGGTGCGTCGGACGGTATCGCGGGCAGCGGGCCGCTGCGGACGTTGTGGGAGTGGTGCCGGCGCACCAGCTCCATGGTTCCCGAAACGAACAGCCCGAAGATCACGACCACGGTGTAGATCGAAAGGTCGAGCCACAGCAGTAGCGCGTACACCCCGAGCATCGCCAGGATGCTCAGGTTTTCGTTGAAGTTCTGCACCGCGATCGAATGCCCGGCCCCCATCAGGATATGGCCGCGGTGCTGAAGCAGGGCATTCATCGGCACGACGAAGAAGCCGGCGAGCGCGCCGATCAGGATCATCAGCGGGATCGCGACGGTAACGCTGCGTGCGAAGACCATCGCGATGACCACGATGCCCATCGCGATACCGACCGGGACGATATTGACCGCACGGTTGAGCGGTATCAATTTCGCCGCCATCACAGCGCCTCCGGCGATGCCGAGCGCGGTGATGCCCTGGAGCACGGTCGCTTGTGACAGCGTGTAGCCGAGCGCGACTTCCGCCCATTTCAGGACGATGAACTGCAGCGTCGCGCCGGCGCCCCAGAAGAGCGTGGTGGTGGCAAGCGAGATCTGGCCCAGCTTGTCGGTCCAGAGGAGTTTCACGCAGTGCGTAAACTCACGGATCAGGAACAGCGGGTTCTTGCTCGGCACGCGGTGGTCGACACCGGTGTTCGGAATGTAAAGGTTGAAGACCGCCGCGATGATGTAGAACACGGCGATCAGGAGAATCGCCGCCTCCGGCCCCGAGTCGATTCCGGTGTCGATAAGCGGAAGGTCGATCCGCAGCAGTTGGCTGGAAACCACGTCGCTCACGAGCACGCCGCCGAGCAGGGTGCCGAGTATGATCGAGGTGACCGTGAGGCCCTCGATCCAGCCGTTCGCGACGACCAGCTTCTGATGGGGCAGGTACTCCGTAAGGATGCCGTATTTGGCCGGCGAATAAGCTGCGGCGCCGATGCCCACGACGCCGTACGCGAGCAGCACCGGAAGGTAGAACGCGGTGCCTGGCGACGGGAGCCAGGCGCAGACGAACATCAACAGGCACCCGCCGATCTTGATGAGGTTGGTGACGAACATCACCCGACCTTTTGCCATCGAGTCCGCAAATGCCCCCACGAAGGCCGCAAACACAACGTAGGAAATCGTGAAGAAGAACTTGAGGAGCGGCGTCATCCACTCCGGCGCGGCCATTTCCACGAGTGTTGCGATCGCGGCGACGAGCAACGCATTGTCGGCGAGCGACGAGAAGAACTGCGCCGCCATGATGATGTAGAAGCCGAATGGCATGCGCGGTCCGGGAGGAAGCTACACTTTGCTCAAGGCGGAAGGCGGAAGGCGGAAGGCGGAAGGCGGAACGCGCAAGGCAGAGAATGGGCTGACGATCTCTCCGTGGTTCCGGGTTTGGACGTTGTCCTTTACCCTTCGCCTCCATCTTGCATCCTTCATACTTGCCGTTTGGCTGCGGTTTTATACCACAGTTCCCTGAAACAGAGCGCTTCATTGCCGGCCACGGTCGCGGCGCGTCGCGCAGTCGCTGCTCCTGTGCCGAGAACGAGGGGGCGCGCACCCACCCCGGCGCTTTCCCCATCATCGGCGAAGCGGTGCTGGTAGCCCGCCGGCGCCCCAGCTGTCTGGCTCATTCCTCGGGCGGTTTTGCGTTTAGCAGCCTGTCGGAGGACCCACTCCAACAGGCTGCTAGGCTGATACCCAGAAATGTGGTTGAATACTAACCGATTTTCGGGATAGCGACGCGCCGGTTGAAAACCGGGTTACTGTTCACCCGTCACCCGTCACCCGTCACCCGTCACCAGAAAAACATGGCCAACCGCCGCCTCGAGGTTTTCTACACGGTTGCCCGGCACCTGAGCTTCACGAAGGCTGGGGAGCAGCTGTTCATGACGCAACCAGCGGTCACGTTCCAGATCAAGCAGCTCGAGGAGCAGTTCAACACGCGCCTGTTCGAGCGCAGCCACGGCAAGATCGCGTTGACGCCCGCCGGGCAAATGGTCATGAGCTATGCGGAGCGCATCCTCGGCCTGTCGGAGGAGATGGAGACGCGCATCGCTGATCTCACCGGCGCGATCGGCGGCCCGCTGCTGTTGGGCGCGAGCCTGACCATCGCCGAGTACATCCTGCCCCGCATTCTCGGCGAATTCAAGGCGCAGCACTCGCAGGTTCACGCTCACATGACGGTCGGCAACTCCGAGCTGATCGAGACGCGCGTGGCCGATCACACGCTCGACCTGGGTCTCATCGAGACGCCAGCGCATCTCCCGGGGCTGCGCACCGAGGTATGTTGCGAGGACGAGCTGGTGGTGATCTGCGCGCCGGATCACAAGTTCGCGAAAAGTAGAGACGTGAAACCACAACAAATCCTCGATGAGCCGTACATCAGCCGCGAGACGGGTTCCGGCACCCGCGAGTTCGCCGACCAGTACTTGCGCCGCTGCAATGTAATGCCTGAGGATCTCAATATCGTGATGGAGCTGGGCAGCCTGGAGGCGATCAAAGGCGTCGTCGAAACGGGGCTCGGCGTCTCCATTGTGTCGCGCGCGACCGCAGCGAAAGAGCGCCAGCTCGGCACCCTCGTGATGGTTCAGCTCGAGCCGCGGCTGATCCGCACGTTCTCGTTCGTGCACCTGAAGGAGAAGTTTCGCTCCCGGCTGCTTACCGCCTTTGTCGAATTCGCGACGAGCAGGATGAAAGCGCTCAGCGGGTCCGCGTGAAATCTGAAGGTGCGTTACGGGTGACGAGTGACACGTGACACGTGATGGGTGATGAGTAATTGCTCTTAATGCGTGCTTCTCTCCGCGTCTCCGCGGTTCAGTATTGGGGCTTATTTGTGTTCATCTGCGGCTAAATGAACTTGGGTTTGACTTTCATCGGCGTTGATCGGCGTTCATCGGCGGCGAGAAGCAACAAGGCAGAAGGAGGAAGGATGACTAAGGACTTTCCCTGTGTGCCGCCCTTGGCGTTGCCCAGGCGTTCCTTGAGTTCGATTCTGATTATTGTTTCCTTGGCGTCCTCCGCGTTCCTGGCGGTGAGGCTTTTCTCTTCCTTCGCGTCCTTGGCGACCTTAGCGGTAAAGCTTTTTTCTTCCTTAGCGTCCTCCGCGCCCTTGGCGGTTCGGCTTTGGGATTTGTCGGCGTTTATCTGCGGCTAAATGTCGGGTTTTAAACGAAGGCCGATTTACGATTCACGATTTACGAGAGTGACGAGAGAATGAAAGGCGAGGAACAAAAACTGCTGGAGATCTTCGACCAGCTTGCGTCCGAACAGCAGGACAAGCTGATCGAGTTCGCCGAGTTTCTTGCGGTCAGCGACGCGGGGCGCGATGATGCAACGGCGGCCGCGCCCGAAAAGATGCCCCGGCCGGCGGACGAGACTGTCACGATGGCCATCCGGCGGCTCGTAAGGACGTACCCGATGCTCGACCGTCGCCGGCTGATGGCAGAGGCGTCACGATTTCTGGCCGAGCACGCATTGGGCCGTGCTGCTTGCGAGGTCATCGACGACCTCGAGGCCGTCTTTGCGACAAACTACCGGATGCAGAAAGGCGTGATAGGTGATAGGTGATAAGTGATGCGTAAATGGCGCTGAGTCCAGCGCCGTCACCCGTCACCCATCACCCGTCACTCGTCGCCCGTCACTCGTCACGCATTCAAAAAAATGCCCCGTCCGATATTCGCCACGATCAACCTCGGCGCCCTCAGGCATAACCTCGCGGTCGCGCGGCGACGTGCCTCCAGCTCGAAAACGTTTGCCGTGGTGAAGGCGAACGCCTACGGTCACGGGCTCGCGCGCGCGGCGCGCGCCCTCGCCGAGGCGGAAGGCTTTGCGCTGCTCGATCTGGACGAAGCGATCGGGCTGCGCGCCGCGGGCTACCGGCAGCGCATCCTGTTGCTGGAAGGTTTCTTCTCGCCGTCCGAGCTCCCGCTGTTTGCCGAGCACGGAATCAGTGCGGTGGTGCATGCCCGTGAACAGCTGCGCATGCTGCGACAGCTGCCGAAGGACGCGGCGCTCGACGTGTTCCTCAAGCTCAACACCGGCATGAACCGCCTCGGCTTCACGGCCGCGGAGTTTCCGGATGCATTGCGGGCCCTCCAATCCAATCCCGGGGTCGCAAAGATCGCGCTCATGACGCACCTCTCCGACGCCGATGGCGCGAGCGGCGTTGACTGGCAGACCGCGGTATTCGACCGGCTCGCGAACGGGCTTGATCTGGCACGCAGCCTGGCCAACTCGGCGGCAATTTTCCGGTTTCCGGAAACGCATGCCGACTGGGTGCGACCGGGGATCATGCTCTACGGTTGTTCGCCGTTTTCGGAGCAGTCCGGGTCCGAAGTGGGGCTCGTGCCGGCCATGACGCTGGAGAGCCAGATCATCGCGGTGCAGCACCTGCGGCGCGGGGATACGGTAGGCTACAGCAGGCTGTTCATGGCGGA
>JAOTTL010000046.1:0-23426 GCA_029864385.1 Betaproteobacteria bacterium
CGTCCGCGCCGCTGACAGCCGGATGCTCTCGGTGATTTCGCTGGATGTCGACGCGGCGCTTGCCCTCGACTCGCTTCCGGAATCCTTTCACGGTGATCCGGCAGACCGCATGATCGTCGCCACCGCCAGAGCACGCGCGCTACCCCTCGCGACGCACGATAAGGCGATTCGCAGCTCGCGCGCAGTCCGGCTCTGGAGGCCTTGACGGGATCTCAGGACCGGGATACGCGTTGCACGCCACCGACGCCCTCCAGCTCGCGGCAGCTGTTCTCAGCGGGCAACAGCCTTTGGCCATGGAGCTTGTGTGCCTCGACGCGCGGCTCGTCATTGCCGCCGAGAAGGAAGGCTTTCACGTGACCGGATATTCGGAGCGGTGACGCTTGTTCACACCCGCGTTCTGGGCTCCGCTGACGGCCTTCGCCGCCGCCCTGCTCGCCATCTGGTGGCTCCTTAGGAGCCGGTTTTCCACTCTCGCGCTCGATCGTCCGAATCCGCGCTCCTTGCATGAAACGCCGGTGCCGCGCACCGGCGGTATCGGGCTGCATGCCGGCATCCTGCTCGCCCTGGGGATGATTGCGCCCAATCTTCCACTCGCGCTGGCGGTGGCCCTGGGACTGCTCTATGCCGTGTCGCTGCTGGATGACATTAGGGGCGTCCCGGCCCCCGCTCGCCTGACCGTACATCTGATCGCCGCCGGCCTCTTTTCGGCGAGCATGCTGCTCGATGGTTATGGGGCGCTCGCAGCGCTCGTCACTGCCGTCGCCATCGCGTGGTTGGCGAACGTTTACAACTTCATGGACGGCTCCGACGGGTTGGCAGGCGGCATGACGCTCTTTGGATTTTTCGTCTACGGGATCGCCGCATGGCTCGCGGGCAGCACCGAGTTCGCGCTCGTCAACTTCAGCATCGCTGCCGCCGCCACTGCGTTTCTGGTCTTCAATTTCCCTCCGGCCCGGGTGTTCATGGGCGACGTGGGCTCCGTGCCGCTCGGTTTCCTCGCCGGTGCGCTGGGACTGATCGGCTGGGTTCAACGCGACTGGGCGTGGTGGTTTCCGATCCTTGTGTTCTCGCCCTTCGTCGTAGACGCAAGCGTCACGCTGGTACGGCGGGTCTGCCGCCGCGAGAAGTGGCGGGAAGCCCATCGCGATCACTACTATCAGCGGCTGGTCCAGCTCGGCTGGGGCCATCGCACGACCGCGGTTGCCGAGTACGCGCTGATGCTCGCCTGCGGGGTCCTTGCACTGGCCGCACTGGCTGCACCGGCGCCGTTGCAGTGGCTGGGCCTGACCGGGGCCGCGATTGCGTACACCGGGCTGATCATTGCAGTGGAGCGCCTCTGGCGCGGCTTCATGGGCGGCCAGCGATGAAACCGAACTCGAGAGTGGCCTTCGCCTTTGCCCACGACGTGGCGGCCTGCGCGCTCGCGTGGATGTTCGCGTTCTGGCTGCGCTTCAATCTCGAAATCCCGAAGTATTACGCCGAGATCATGCTCGAGTCGCTGGTGTGGGTGCTCCCTCTTCACGTGGTTGCGTTCTGGGTTTTCGGGCTGTACCGGGGCATCTGGCGCTTCGCGAGTCTGCCGGATCTGCGGCGCATTCTGCTGGCGGTGGGCGTCGCCGCGATCGCCGTTCCCACGCTGCTCTTCATGATGCAGATTGTGGTGCCAAGATCGGTGCTGATCATGACCCCGGTCTTTCTGGCCATGATCATGGGCGGCAGCCGAATCGCCTACCGGGCGTGGAAGGAACGCTCGCTTTCGAGCGTCATATCGGTACAGCGGGAACCCGTATTTGTGCTCGGTTCCGCCGACGCAGCGGTCAACCTGATCAAGGATCTCGCGCGCAGTTCGCAATGGCGTGTTGCGGGAATCTTCGCCGAAGATGCAACGCTGGTTGGGCGCCAACTCCACGGCATCAACGTTCTCGGACGACTCGATGACGTGGCGACGTGGCGCGAAAAGATGAGCGTCCTGCACGGGATCATTGCCATGCCCGAGGCTTCCCACGGTGCGCGCCGCCAGGCGCTCGAGATCTGCACACGTGCCGGGCTACAGGTTCTCACCGTGCCCTCCTACGACGATCTCGTCAGCGGCCGCGTTACGATCTCCCAGCTGCGCCACGTCGAGCTCGACGACCTTCTCGGCCGCGACCCGGTGTCGCTCGACGCCGGCCGAATGCGCGAATGGCTGCATAGTCGGCCTGTTCTGGTCACCGGCGCGGGCGGCTCGATCGGTGCGGAGCTTTGCCGCCAGATCGCGCGCTTCGAGCCGAGCCAGCTCGTGCTCTTCGAGTTGAACGAATTCGCGCTCTATACCATAGAGCAGGAATTCGGAACGCGCTACCCGAACCTGCCGCTCGCCTGCACCATCGGTGATGTAAAAGACGCAGCGCGTGTCGCACAGGTAATCCAGCAATTTCGGCCGGCGGTTATTTTCCATGCCGCGGCGTACAAGCACGTGCCGCTGATGGAAAGCGACAACGCCTGGGAGGCGGTGCTCAACAATGTGACCGGCACCGAGGTGGTGGCGCGTGCCGCGATCGCTCACGGCGTGGAGAAGTTCGTGTTCATCTCCACTGACAAGGCCGTGAATCCCACCAGCGTGATGGGCGCTAGCAAGCGCCTTGCGGAGCTAGTATGCCAGGCCCTGCAGCATGCTCTTCCTGCCCGTGGCGGAGAAGCCTCGACGCGTTTCGTGGTGGTGCGCTTCGGCAATGTGCTGGGCTCGACGGGCAGCGTAATCCCGAAATTCCGCGAGCAGATTGCCGGCGGCGGACCGATCACGGTCACGCACCCGGAAGTCACGCGCTATTTCATGTCGATACCGGAGGCGGTTCAGCTCGTGCTGCAGGCCGGGCTGATGGGAAAAGGCGGCGAGATCTTCGTGCTCGATATGGGTGAGCCGGTGAAGATTGCCGATCTGGCCCGCGACCTGATCAAGCTTTCAGGTTACACCGAAGAAGACATCAAGATCGCTTATACGGGATTGAGGCCGGGCGAGAAGCTCTACGAGGAGCCGCTCGCCGCCGACGAGAACACGCTGCCTACGCCGCATCCGAAGCTCAAAATCGCGCAGGCACGCCCTGAGGACGAGGACTGGTTACAGGAACTCGATTCGTGGCTCGCGCGCGGCGACATGCCTGGGACGGACACCGTGAAATCCGATCTTGCGAAATGGGTTCCGGAATATTCCGGCCGATAAGCAGCGGTGCCGATCGCGGCGCGCGCTGGTGCGCCGTGGCACTCGGTTTCTCACTGCCGATCTCGGTCGCGCTCGACAGTATCCTGTTGGGTCTGGTGCTGGTGGGCTTCGCCCTCGGCGGCGCCTACGCCGAGAAGTGGCGTGCGATACGCGATAACCCCGTGGTGCTCGCGGCGCTCGCGCTCTATGCGATGCTCCTCATCGGATGCCTTTACGGCGAGGCTGCCACCGCAGACCGGCTGTCGTTCCTGTCCAAATACAGTGACCTGCTCGGGATTCCCCTGCTGATCCATTTCTTTCGCGATGCCGCCACGCGCCGCCAGGGAATAACCGCCCTCGCTGCTTCGCTCGCCCTCGTGCTGCTATGGTCAACGCTCTTCAAGCTCGGGGTCATTCCGCAACTGCCGTTCACGCACGGGAACGAGATGTTTCCGGTTGTGTTCAAGCTCAAGCTCACGCACAACCTCTTGATGGCGTTCGCCGCCTTCCTCTTCACTTATCTTGCCCTTGCTGCCGGCGACCGTCGCCTGCAGCTCACCTGGGCAGCGCTTGCGGTACTCGCGGTCATCAACGTGACGCTCATGGTCCAGGGTGCGACGGGCTATCTCGTGATGGCCTTGCTCGCCCTTTATGTCGGCTACGGCTGGCGCGGTTGGCGTGGCATCGCCGCGGCGGCAGCCGTCGGCGCAGTCTTGTTTGGGACGCTGGCCGTTGTTCCCGGGCCCTTCCAGCAGAGAATGCAGCAGATGGTGCGCGAGGCCTCGCAGCTTAGGCCCGGGCACGCGCCCCCCGAGCCCTCGCAGATTACGCCCGGCAACGTATTCATCGAGTCCTCGCTGGGACGACGGCTGGAGTTCTATCGCGGAAGCCTCGCTATCATCGGGGACCATCCCGTGATCGGTGTTGGAACCGGCGGCTTCCCGAAGGCCTATGTCGAGAAAACGAAGGAAACCAGCCCGTACGAAGTGCGCAACCCGCACAACGAGTACCTTCTGATGATGAGTCAAACCGGCCTCATCGGGCTGGTGCTGCTTCTGCATCTTTTCTGGCGGCAGTGGCGGCTCGCGCCGAGGCTTGCGACGCCGCTCGAAACCCACCTCGCGCGCGGCCTGGTGCTAACCATCGCGGCGGGCTGTCTGTTCAATTCCTTCCTGCTCGACCACACGGAAGGGCTGCTCTTTGCCTGGATGACCGGGCTCCTTTACGCCGGCTTACAATCACGGGAAATTGGAAATAGGGAATAGAAAATGGAAAAAAGGAGCGCTGTGGCGCGAAGCGCGGTCAATTCGATTCACGATTCACGATTCACGATTCACGACCGGTGAGCCTGTCCGTCGTCATCATCACCAAGAACGAGGAAGCGGTGATCCGCCGCTGCCTCGAGTCGGTCGCCTGGGCAGACGAGCTGATCGTGCTCGATCACGCGAGCACGGATCGGACTGTTGCCCTCTGCCGTGACCTAGGCGCGAAAGTCCACGAGTCGCCAGACTGGCCTGGTTTCGGGCCGCAGAAGAACCGTGCGCTCGCGCTTGCGAGCAGCGACTGGATGCTCTCGCTCGACGCGGATGAGTGGGTAACCCCGGAGCTGCGCGCCGAGATCGAGCGCTCGATAGCCGCGCCGGGCGGCATGGCCGCCTTCAGAATGCCACGGCGCTCCAGCTTTTGCGGACGCTTCATGCGCCACTCGGGTTGGTGGCCCGATTACGTGGTGCGCCTCTTTCGCCGCGGCTCCGCCCGTTTCTCGGATGATCTCGTCCACGAGCGCGTGATCGTGGACGGTATGACCGCAAAGCTCAGCGCGCCGATCCTGCATGAGGCGGCTCCCGATCTTCACAAGATGGTGGCCAAGACCAACCACTATTCCACGGCCAGTGCCGTGATGCGTCACCGCGAAGGGCAGCGCGGCTCGCTCACTGCCGCCATCTTGCACGGCCTTTGGGCGTTCCTGAGGACCTACTTCTTCCGGCTCGGTTTTCTCGACGGGCGCGAGGGCTTCATGCTGGCTGTGATCAATGCCGAGAATTCGTACTATCGCTATGTGAAGCTCATGCTCCTCTCGGAGAAGAGCGGCGAAGAGTCGACGGTACACAGTAAACGGTGACGGAGAAGAATCCGATCGCGTATCCCGTCTTCGCCGCTTACTGTTCACAGTTCACCGTTCACTCATATAATAGTCCCGCCGCGCTGCGGCGAGCGATGAAGAGCGCGGCTGAACCTTGGCCGATACTGGAGCCCGAGCACTTGAGTGAACCGATCGACCGCGTGGACAGCGTCGACGTACCGCGGCTTCTCGCGCTGCAGGAGCGCAAGACCGGCGAGTGGCACCAGACGTCGTTTGTACCGTCCGGGACGGGACTTCTCGAGCTGATCGAGGAAGAACACCGCTGCAACTTCGAGCTCTGGCACGACGAGGACAAGGCGCGCCGCGACGATCAAGGCTACGAATTCGTCTACCGGGCGAAGCGCAACATCGACCATTGGAACCAGCGCCGCAACGACTGCATCGAGCGGATCGACATCTGGTTCGCCGAGCGCTCCCCTGCCTTTCCCGAAGGCACGCCGATGAACTCGGAAACGCCCGGAATGATCATCGATCGGCTATCGATCCTCGCGCTCAAGGAGTACCACATGGCGGAAGAGGCGGAACGGCCGGGCGCGCCAGAGGCGCAGCGCGCGCGCTCCCAGGAGAAGCTGAGCATCATTCGCCAACAGCGCTCGAACCTCGCCAGCGCCCTCGACGAAATGCTCGCCTTGATCGCGCGGGGAACCCGGGGATTCCGGGTGTACTACCAGTTCAAGATGTACAACGATCCTGCACTTAACCCCGAAATCTACCGTAACCGCTGAGCGCCGGCCGTTGGCGTGAGACCTGGCGCCTCGAGCACCATGCGCGCGTACTCGTCGTATACGCGGTCTGGGGTGATTTGCCTCACGCACGGGTTCGCCGCAATGCAGATCGCGGCGTGACCGCTGCATGGACACAGGCCGCCCTGGATCCAGCGATGCCGCGTGCCCAGAGGCGCCCACCGCATCGCTGAAGTGGGCCCGAACAGACTCAGGGTCGGAACGCCTAGCGCGGCCGCGAAGTGCATCGGTCCTGTGTCGCCGGTGACGAACAGCTTTGCCTGCGCAAGCACGGCGAGAAGAAGCTCGAGCGGCTCGGGCGCCGGCAAGATGGCAACACTTGTCTTCCGCTCCGCGATTGCTGCGAGCACTTGCTTTTCTCTCGGCGAACTCCCGCCGGTGAAAACAATCGCTGGGGTCAGGGCACGGGCGCGCTCGGCGAACTGAAGCCAATAATCGATCGGCCACTCCCGTTTCGGCAGGGTGGCAGTCACATAGCAGAGCATTTGCGTGTCGCCAAGCGCTTCGGCTGCGGCTGACGCACGCTGGGGATCTGCCGCGATCTCGAGCGTCATGTTTTCCGGGAAGGACACGCCCAGCGGGGCAGTCACCGCCCATGCTCTGACAGACTCGTGGCGTGTCGTATCGAATGGCTCCACGCGATCCGTATAGCACCTCGATCGCAGGTAGAACCCTTCAGGAGCAATAACGCCGATGCGTCGCTTGGCGCCGACCATGAGGCTCAACAGTGCGCCCCGATCGTTCCCGACTAAATCGACGGACACCGCAAATCGCTCGCGCCGCAACTGCCTGATCATCGGCAACGACGCGCCGAGGTTGAGCCGCCCGCGGATCCGCGGAAATCTCCAAATCCGGTCGAGCCACTCAACCCCCTGGAGCAACGGCGCGGCTTCCTCGGGCACGAGCACGTGCAACTCCCACTGCGGGAAGGCCTGGCGCAGTGCGCGCAGAGCCGGCGTCGCGACAACAACGTCGCCCAGATATTTGAATAGGATGGCGAGTAGCTTGGGGCGCATTTTCTTCGGTGCCATCTTGGATTGCATGGCCGGAGGGCTTCCAGACGACGCGGCCTCGATCGCGGGCGCGTGGCGGAACAGGCAGCTCTTGGACGTGCGCAAGATTACCCGATGCACGCGGTGCGGTCGAGCCTCGGCGTGATCAGTCGATCATCCAAGCGGACCGCAACATCGCGGGAATCGGTGAGCGGCGAGTGACGAGTGGACACAACAACGCCTCGCCTGCTTGTATTCCCTATTTCCTATTTCCTATTCCCTTTTTCGGTTCACCGTTCACCGTTCACTGTTTCTGATGCGGTTCGATGGCAAAAACGAGGTCTCCGCTCTGGATCACTTCGTCCGGGTGGTCCCAGAAACCCTGCATGCTCCCGTCGCGCTCGATCGCCACGAGGAGCCTTCCTCTCACGCCGGAGACGGTCTGCCCTACCTCTTCCGGAAGCGCCTTGCGCTCCACGATCTGTATCTTGCCGCCGCGCGTGGTCAGAATGTCGGTAATGAAACGCGTCGTATAGCGGGACTCGACGGCATCAGCGATCAGGAAACCAGCCAGCTTTCCCGGTGAGATCACCTCGTCTGCGCCCGCTTTCCGGGCCAGAGACAGGTTCTCCTCGTCCCGGATCGATGCGATGATCCGGGCCTTGCTGTTGGTGCTTCGCGCGGTCAAGGTGACGAGCACCGCAGTGTCGTCGCGCGACACGCACACGAGCACCGCCCGTGCGGCGGCAACCCGGGCCTCCCGCATCACGATGTCGCGCGTTGCGTCGCCGCGCAGACCAATGTAGCCAGCTTGCGCCGCCTCCTCCAGCGGCTCCGAGCGCACATCCACGACCACGATCTGGTTTCCCTGATATCCCTTTGCGACCATCTCGCGCGCCGCCGTCCGTCCCGCGTAGCCAAAACCGCAGATGACGACATGGTCCCTCAGCGAATCCTGAAGCGCGTCCATATGCATGTCCTCGATGATACGTTGGAAAACGAACTGGTATGCCGTGCCGATAAAGATGAACAGCACGAATATCCGGATCGGCGTGACGAGTAGGGCGTCGATGAGCCGCGCCCGGTCGCCGACCGGCACGATGTCTCCATAGCCGACCGTCGTGACGGTTACGAACGTAAAGTAGACGATGTCCGTGAAGCTCACGTTCCCGTCGGCCGCATCGCGGAGATTCTCGCGGTCCAGCCAGAACACCAGCATGACGAGCAGCAGCAACCCAATAACGATCGCGGCCCGGACGGCGAGCGTGCGCTCCGCGCTGACGACTGGTTTCGTATAGAGCAGCTTGGGGAACGCCTGGTCTGCGCCGCGGGATCGCGCGACCACCGCGCGCCGCAGCAGCATTCTTTGCAGCAGCGCTCGCGCGCCGCGCAGAGGCCTTCTGTTCATCGTTTCCGGTCAGGATGAGTTTGAGGCCCTGTCGCCTCCTTTGCGCTCCCGCCGGCAGCGGGCGCACCACCACGCGTTGCACGTTAGCACGGAGCGGTGGTCATGAAAACTGATTTCCTGCGACCGGGCCTGATTCCCGCGCGGGCGGCACTTCCCGGAGCGATCACGCGGCCCGGATGCCGCCCCGCAGAAAACGAATCCGGTGAGAGACATCGTCATGACGGAGCACGCGAGCAGCGCCTCTCCGCGTAGCGCGCGTGGGTATGGCACTATAGCAATCGCCGCTTTCCGATCGGACTTCGTATGCACGCTCTCGCCTTGCTCAGGGAGACCCCTTGGGAAACCCGAAACCTCGGTGTTCCCAGCTACGCTGTGGCGAATGGGTTTTTCGAGGCCCCGGATTTTTCAGGGCTCGCACGCGAAATGCGAGAGCTCGCGGCACGCCACAGTCGCCTGTTCGTCGCGGCACGCTTGTCCATGGGGCATCTGGCATCAGTACCCGAGCTGCAGCAGCTCGGTTTTTACCTGGTGGAGTGCACGCTGGCGCCCACGATGGCGCTGCGCAAGAATCCGGTGCTCCTGGAGTTCGAGCAGAATCCATCCGCATTTATTCCCAGCCGCTACCAACGCGACGATTTGGTATTCTTGACCCTGTCCTTACCGACGCCGGACTGGGCGCAGACGCTGACTGCAATGTCACAATCGGCGTTCAGCGGCGACCGCTTCCACGTCGATCACCAGTGTCCGCCAGCAGTCGCGGACCGCCGCTTTGCGTACTGGATGGGTGACCTGATCGCTGACTCGAAAGTAAGGTTTGACATCCTGCAGCTTAAAGGGAAACCCATCGCCTTCTTCGCCCGCAAGGAGAATCACCAGATCGTCTCCGGCTTCGCCCCCGACCACGCCGCGTCTGGTCTGGGGGAGTTTTTCTGGCTTTCCACGTGCGCCGCGGACAAGGCCGAGGGCCATACGTTCGTGCACTCCCTGATTTCCTGCAACAACCTGCCGTCGCTCAATTTATGCGCCCGCTGCGGCTACCGGTTCAAGGAAACCGGTTACACCTTTCACTTCTGGGAAAACCCGCCGGTTTAACGCCCTGCCGCATCGCAGGCAGCACCGCGGCACACCAGGAACAACTCGTCGCCACCGAGCTTGTAGGACTTCACAACCTTGCCCTTACGCGCAGGGTCGAGTTCAGTGAGCAGGAACCCATCCTTCCACCCATCCTGCGGGTACGTCACGAGGGATTGCGGGATGCGCATGATATCAAGGTGGGTGACGACGCTAAGGCCGGCAGCGGTCCCGTCGTCGCTGTACACGGTAAACCCCCTGGCGCGTGCATGAATATCACTCGCGGCCTGCAGGTAGTTGGCGCCGCGGTACGTGGCCTGATAGTACGGGTACGCCACCACCAGATACACCAGCTTGAGGGCGATGAGGGCGCTCACCCAGCGCACCATGGCGCGCGTCCCCGCCGGTCCCGCGCGCCACAGCACTCGCGCCAACACCAGCCCAAACAGGGGAAAGATCGGGATCAAGTAGCGCACCGCGCCCTGGGGCGAAAGCCAGTACGGGAGAAAATTCAGCGCCGCGATCGCGAGCGCAGTGTGGAAGTGGGACCGCTCTGGTTCCGAAACCGAAAGCCGGCGCCGCCACAGGAAATAGGCGGCGAGTCCAGACGCCGGCAGCAGGCGTAGGAAAGTTTCCAGCGGATATGTGACCAGCCTGCCCAGGTACTCAACGAGACCCTCCGGCGCCAGCTTGTAGAGTACTTCGTGCAGCATGCGTCCACCCTGGCCGCTGCCGCCGAGCACGCCCTCGAACCACAGCACCGGCGCGATCACCATGAACAGGTGGATGAGGAGCGACCGCCAGGACAACAGAAACCCGCGGTACTCGGAGCGAAAGAGCAGCACGAACCCGGCGGCGCCGTAGAACACGTAGGCGGTAATGGCCTTGGTCATGAACGCCGCCGTCACGGCAACGACTGCGACGGCCAGCCAACCGGCGCTGCGCCGCTCCGCGCCGAGCCAGAGCGCGGCGATAGACGAGAACACGAACAAACCGAACAACGGATCGACGTACGCAAGCCACCCTCGTTGGAGAAACAGGTCGCCGAGCGTGATGTAAACGAGCGCCGCGAAGGCAGCGAATTCCCCGTCGTGAAACAGTACTCGCGCCAGCCTCGCCAGGACCAGCCCGCTGAGGGCGACAGAGACGATCATGATAAGCCGCGACAGCGCGAGTCCGTACTCCCAGCCTGCAGCTGAAGCAAGTGGAATCAGGAGCCAGTTGAAAAGTGGGTTGTGCTTGGCGTTGATCCCGTAGATGGTGTGGGTAATCCAGGAGCCGTGGTCCCACATCTCGAGCGAGGTGAGCGGCAGGATCGCTTCCTCGCCGACGAAATGCAGACGCAGCGCCGGCAGGAACGTCGCAGCGGCGATAGCGAACAGGATCCAGGTGCGCTTTTCCGTCATGGTTAGCTGTCGAGGATTGCGCGACTTCGGTCCGATGTTTTTGAACTGTAGCTCATCGCGACTCACCACGCGTCAAAGGGGGCCAGAGCCCCGGTTGCACCCTACCCGCCGCACGCGCCTTCCAGAACCGGCCAAAGACCTTTGAATAGCACTCGCCAAACGCGTGGTGCTCATCGAGAAATTCCTGCGTCACGCAACCGAAGCGTTCCGACGCGCCCGCGTCGATAATTACGACGCCTTCGCGCCGTCCCCAGGCGTCAAGCGCCGCCTTCGTGCGGCCGACCACGATGCCGGCGTGTTTGCTCTCGGCCAGGGCCTGCTCCAACCTGGGGATCAGCGGCGGCGCGAACAGCACGAGCGTGCCTCCCTGCTTTCGATACGCTCGGGCGAGGCTGGCAAGGCGCTCGAAAAAGGCGGGGTTCAGGTTGCCTCCCGAGGGGACGATGGCCCGCGAGTATTTCGAACTCGGCGCAGCCGCCGCCTGCACGAGCCGCTGGCCCCGATCGGGATTCACGCGCGTGCCGTCGGTGAAGGTCGCGCTGCCGTCGTAGCGAAAACCGGCGCAGATGCCGCGGTTGATCGTGTCGAAGTCGCGCGCTAATGTCCCGTCGGGACAGCGGTAGTCGCCGCTCGACATCTCGAAGAACGCCCGACGGAATGCCGCGAGCTTGTCATCCGAGCGCCAGACGCCGCGCAGGAGCTGCCACAGATTCCGCACCCGCGGCCAGGAAATAGCGTCGATCAGTTTCCTCTGGAGCGACACTTCCGGTAGCGCGCTGCCCTTCATCACCGCTTGGCGCGACAGGTCCATCGTGCCGGGCGCGCCTTCCTGGTAAGGGACGCCCACCGCCCAGTCGATGGACAGGAATAACCACTTCACGCGCTCGCCAAAATGCCGCGCAACGTACTCCGCCTCGGGGATCGTGGAATGGAGCGGGTTCGCCGTTTGTGAGAAGTTGTAGATGCGCACTTCCTTCGGAAACGCGCCGGCGGTCAGGCCCATAGCTGTCGAAGGGCCGAACACCACGCCGTTGATTTCCGGGATTCGGTCGTGCAGCCGCAGCGTCTTGAATGGTCGGTTGGCCGTGACCGGCGGCGGATAGGTCACGCCCCGCGTCATCTGCTGCCAGTCGCTGGCAGCCTTGACCATCTCGACGCTGCCGAGCGAGCGTTGGCCCAGCAAAAGATTGAGCGCAAGCACCCCGCCAAGCGCGACACCAAGACACCCCAGCAGGATGAGAAGATACGTGGGGCTGGCTTGCCGCCCGGCCGGGACCGACGCGGGCGTGACGCCGGTTGCCGTACCGTCAGTCATCGCAAACCCCTTCCAGCACGCGCGCAGCCCATATCAGAACTGAAAGTAAAGAAATTCAGAATGCCGGTGCAGATTCACGATGGCGGCGATCGCAAGCCCCGCGGCGAGCACGGCCAGCGCCGGCGAGGGCCGCCAGCCAAACCAGCGCGCCGGCTCCATATCCCGCGGGAGGAGAAGCGCCGGACTATAGTGCGCCATGATCTGCTGGGTGTTGGGCGCGAACCAGACGATGGCAAGCAGGATGATGATCCAGTTCACCAGCCCGCCGCGCACGAGGCCGCGCGCCTCGGTAAAAGGCACCCCGCTCGCCGCAAGCCACTGCCCGAGCGCGCCCCATTTCGCAAGCCAGTAGTCCGGCAGCGCGAAGCCGTTCATGCCGAACATGCTCTGCACGAGGACAAGCGCGTCCGGCACGCTCTCCGACCGGAAGAATGCGAGACCGACCAGCCACGCCGCGAAAGTCAGCAGGCAGGCCACGACCCGGCCCCAGCGGGTCGGACGCGGCTTCTCGCCCGCCAGGCGCCGGCGCAGCGTGCGCCACGCCTGGTTGACGCACAAGTAGAACCCCTGCAGCAGGCCGAACACGACGTAGGTCCAGCCGGCGCCGTGCCAGATCCCGCACAGAACCATCGTGGCAAAGAGGCTCCAGTAGCGCGGCGCCCAATTCTTTCGGCGTCCACCCATCGGGGTGAATACATACTCCCGCAGGAAGCGGGAGAGCGTAATGTGCCAGCGCTGCCAGAGCTCCGCGATATTCGCCGCCTTGTAGGGCGAATGAAAGTTGATCGGCAGCTTCACGCCGAAGACGCGCGAGAGCCCGATCGCCATGTCCGAATAGCCCGAAAAGTCGAAATAGAGCTGCAGCGAGTAGGCCGTCACGCCGGCCCACGCCTCGAGAAAGGTCGGCTCCACTCCCGTCTTGGGCAGGTCGAAGAGCGCGCCGACGTAGGGCTGGATGCCGTCCGCCAGAATTACCTTCTTGAACAGCCCGATGATGAAGATCGTCAGACCGACAGCCACGTTCTCCGCCTGCAGCCGGTAGGTCGAGGCCTGCCCGAACTGCGGCATCATCTCGGCGTGATGGAAGATCGGCCCGGCGATGAGGTGCGGGAAGTAGCTCACGAAGAGGCAATAGTGGACAAAGCTGTACTCCTTCACCTTGCCCTTGTGCGCATCGACGATGAACGCGATCTGGGTGAAAGTGAAGAATGAAATCCCGAGCGGCAGGATGATCTCCGGGCTGAGCGGGCCAGCCTCGAGCAGGATGTTGACGTTCTCCAGGAAGAAGTTGGTGTACTTGTAGTAACCGAGCAGCGCCAGATCGGTGCCGACCGCGAAAACCGTCAGCCAGCGGTTCCGCCTTGCCTCGCCCCGCATCTCGGCGTGCGCGATGGCCATGCCCATGACGTAGTTGAAAAGGATCGAGGCGAGCAACAGCGTCACGTACGGCGGATTCCACCAGCCGTAGAAGAACAGCGACATCGCCGCCAGCCATCCCGCGGCGAGCTTGTGGCTCGCCCGCGCGATCAGGAAGAAGACGACGAACGTGACCGGCAGAAAGAGAAAGATGAACGCGTAGGAATTGAACAGCATCAAGCACCGCTAGTGACGAGTGATGCGTGACGAGTGACGGGGACGCCGAGGATAGCGAGTGAATAGTGAATGGAACATACAAGAAAGTCCGTTCCGCAGCCCTAGTCCTCTCACGATTTACGATTTACGACCGTTGATCGGCGTTCATCTGCGGTTAATAATGTTTTTTATTCTTGAGTTACGTTTTAGCCGATATCTGCTCTCACGCGGAGAAGAATGCCGCCACTTCTGCGGCGATCGCAGTCACCTCGGCCTCGGTTAGCTCATAATAAAGCGGCAGCCGCACCAGGCGGCTCGAAACGTCGTCGGTGACGGCAAGATCCCCCGTCGCACGACCGAAGCGGCGGCCCGCCGGCGAGGAATGCAGCGGCACGTAATGAAACACTGCGTACACGCCGCGCGATCTCAAGTGCTGTATCAGCGCCGACCGCGTATGGAGGTCGCGCGTCAGGATATAGAACATGTGCCCGTTGGCCGTGACGCCCTGGGGCTCCGCCTGGGGCAGCTCGACAAGCCCGCGCGCTGTGAGGCCGGAGAAACCCGCGCGATACGCCGCACGGAGTTTGAGACGTTTGGCATTGATGTCGGCGGCGCGCTCGAGCTGCGCCCAGAGGAAGGCTCCGATGAGCTCGCTGGGGAGATAGGAAGAACCGATATCCACCCAGGTGTACTTGTCCACTTCACCACGGAAGAACTTGGCGCGATTGGTGCCCTTTTCCCGGATGATTTCGGCGCGCTCGATAAAACGCTCGTCGTTCACCAGTAGCGCCCCTCCCTCGCCGCTGATGACGTTCTTCGTCTCGTGAAACGACAGGCAGCCCAGTTGCCCGATCGCGCCGAGTTTGCGCCCTTCGTACTCGGCCAGGATGCCTTGCGCCGCGTCCTCGACCACGACCAGATTGTGACGCGCCGCGATCCGCATGATCTCATTCATGTCGCAACCAACGCCCGCATAATGAACCGGGACGATAGCCCTCGTTCTTGGTGTAACAGCCGCCTCGAGCAGGCTTTGGTCCAGGTTCAGCGTATCGCGCCGGATATCGACGAACACGGGTACCGCGCCGCGCAGCACGAAGGCGTTGGCCGTCGAGACGAACGTGAACGAGGGCATGATCACCTCGTCTCCCGGCTTGAGGTCGCACAGGATCGCGGCCATTTCCAGCGCGCCCGTGCAGGAATGCGTGAGTAGTGCTTTCCTGGCGCCGAGATTGTGCTCGAGCCACGCGTGGCACTGCCGCGTGAAGCGCCCGTCCCCCGCCAGGTGCCCTTCGCGCACGGCTGCCGAGATGTTCTCGAGCTCGCCGGCGATGGTGAAGGGCTTGTTGAATGGAATCTTCATCAAACACCAGTTATGAGTGATGAGTGATGAGTGTCTGCCGGTTCGCGTTTGTTCTACGCATTACCCATTACCCATTACGCATTACCGCTCAGGGCGCCGTGCCGCCAACAACAGCGACCCGCCGGCCGGGAACGAGACGCCCATGCGGATCAGCGCGCGCTCCACGGTCATGACGGCCGAGAGCAGCGCGTTCGAGACCGGCCCGATGCGCAGCTCGTCGTACGGGTCGGGGTTCTTGCCCGGGCGCGCCCGCCGGGAAAGCAACATGAGCGGCAGCAACAGACTCACGAACGACGTCACGCGCGCGATCCGGAAGCCGGCATCGAGCACTTTCTGCCGCAGGTCGCTCGCCGTATACCGGCGCACGTGGTGCGCGACCTCGTCCGCCGCGCTCCAGAGCCAGGGATGCTGGGGCACGGTAAGCAGAAGACCGCCGCCCGGCTTCAGCGCGCGATGCATTTGGCACAGCACGTCCGTGTCCTCCTCCACGTGCTCGATGACGTCGAACGCGCCGATGACGTCGAACTCGTCCTCGAAGGGGATCGACCGCGCGTCCATCTGAAACAAGCGGGCGCCGGGCACCCGCGACTGCGCGAAGGGGAGACCTTCGGCGAAGATCTCGCTGGCCGCAAGCCGGAGTTGGGGTGCCGCCTCCTGTAAGCCCGAGAGCACGAAACCAGTGCCGCAGCCGATTTCGCACAAGGAACGAGCGTTGGGGAAGTGTCGGCGCAGCGCCCATTGAATAAGACCGTTGCGGGCGCGGAACCAGAAATGCGAAGCCTCCAACTGGTAGAGCTTCGCGAAGTGGCCGGGCTCGTAGCCGCCGGGCGTATCGGCGAGTGCCGGCGCAAACGCCGTAAAGCTGCCGAGGCGCACCGGCTCGTGTCCGCACCTGGGGCAGTGCCAAGGCTCGTCTGGAAACGTTACGCCGCAGGCCAGGCACCGCTTCAACCCTGGCTCCCGACCACGATCCCGAGCACGATCAGCGCGGTGCCAGCGATCTTCCACGGGGTGATTGCCTCGTGGAAGAACAACCCGCTGGCAATCAGCACCAGAACGAACGCCAGGCTCACCATAGGGTAGGCATGGCTGAGCGGCAGCCGGGTCATGGCTGCCATCCACAGCGCAGCGGCCAGCACGGCGGCCGCCAGCGCGCTCATCACCCAGGGGTCCAGGAACAACAGGAACAGGAAACGCACGCGCTCACCGAGCGGCTCGGGCAGAACTCCGGCCTGCAACACCCGCCACTTGATGATGATCTGCCCGTACACCGTGAGCAGGACCGTACCGAGGACGTAGACGTAGTTCATGGATCACTCCATTGGTGTTGCGTTGTCCTCGCCGACCGTGTCAGCGCCGCGCCGCACGTTCTTCGTCCGTCGTGCGCATCACCACGTACAGGGGGCGTTTCTTGGTCTCGTCGAAGGTCTTCCCGAGATAGATGCCGACGATGCCGAGTAAGCTGATCAGGACGCCGCCGATGAACCAGATCGACACAAAGAGACTGGGCCAGCCTACAACCGGGGTACCGTAGAGGAGCCAGAGGACCACAATGAAAATGCCGCCGACAAAAGCGAGCAGCGAGATGACGAAACCAAAGCGGACCGACAGATGGAGCGGCTTGTCCGAATAGGCAATAATAACGTCGACGGCCAGCCTCCAGAGCTTCCCGAAAGTGTACGAGGTGCGCCCCGCGTGCCTTTGGCCGTGATCGACTTCGATCGTGGTGCTAGGAAAGCCCATCCAGTTCAGCAACCCGCCGAAAAACCGGAGCTGCTCACGCATCTGCCGAAAATTCTCGACGACCTTGCGCGAAATAATATGGAAGTTCCCAGCCTGGCCGTCGTAGCGGGTGTCCGTCAGGTAGTTAAAAAGAGCGTGAAACGCCCGCGAGGACCATCGTTTCAGGAGAGGGTCGTTACGCTTCCTGCGCTTTGCCACCACGACGTCGTAGCCCTCGCGCGCCTTTGCGTAGAGCCGCGGAATCTCCTCGGGCCGGTCCTGAAGATCGCAATCCATGACGACGACCCAGTCGCCGTCGCAATGATCGAGCCCCGCCGTGATGCCGTAATGCTGGCCGAAGTTGCGGCTGAACTGGATGCCTTTCACGCGCGAATCCTTTTGCGCAAGCTCGCGGATGATCTCCCACGAACGGTCGCCTCCGCAGTCCTCGACCATGACGATTTCGAAATCCTCCGTGATACCGGCGAGCGCATCGACCAGCCGGCGATAGAGCTCGTGCAGGCAACTATCGGCCCGGTAGACGGGTGTGACGACGGAGAAGTGCGCCATAGGGGTCAGGGAGCGGTAAACGCTGAACGTTGAAAGGCCCCGCGTGCGAGCGCTGAAAGATACATGAATTCTATAGTTTACCGTTCAGCGTTCACCGTTTGTAGTTGCCCGGGCCTGTCGGGGGCAAACTGGATGCGGTACAACTTGGCGTAGACTCCGTCGCGCTCGAGCAGCTCTCGGTGGGTGCCGGATTCGACGATGCGGCTGGAATCGAGGGCTACGATGCGGTCGGCGCGCTCGATTGTGGAGAGCCGGTGAGCGATGACCAGTGTGGTGCGGTCCTGCATCAGGGTCTCGAGCGCGGCCTGCACGTGCCGCTCCGATTCGGAGTCCAGCGCCGAAGTCGCCTCGTCCAGCACCAGCACGGGCGCGTTCTTGAGCAGGGCCCGCGCGATGGCGATGCGCTGGCGCTGCCCGCCCGAGAGCCTCACGCCGTTCTCGCCCACCAACGTGGCAAGACCCTCCGGCATGCCACGAATGAACTCCATCGCGTGGGCCGCTTCGGCGGCGACCACGATGTCGGCCTCGCTCGCGCCGCCCATCACGCCGTAAGCAATATTGGCGCTCACTGTGTCGTTGAACAGCACGACGTCCTGCGAGACCAGCGCGATGTTCGCGCGCAGGTTGGCAAGCTTCAGGTCCTGCAGATCGTGCCCGTCGAGCGTAATGCGCCCCCGAGTGGGTTGATAGAAACGCGGCACCAGGTTTGCCATCGTGGTCTTGCCGGAACCCGAGGCGCCGACGAGCGCCACCGTCTGGCCCGTCGCAATCACGAGATCGATCCCCTCGAGCGCCGGGCGCTCTGCGCCCGCGTAGGTGAAGCTCACTTTCTCGAAACGGATTTCGCCGCGGGCGCGTCCAATGTCGATCGTGCCCCGGTCAGGCTCGGCTTCCTCGTCGATCAGCTTGAAGATGCTCTCCGAGGCCGCAAGCCCCTTCTGCAGGTACTCATTGATGTCCGTAATGCGCTTGAGCGGCGCGGTCAGAAGCAGCATGCCCGTGATAAACCCGGCGAACTCGCCGATCGAGAGCCCCCCTACGCCGGACCGCAGTGTGGCAAGCCAGATGATCCCCGCCATCGTCACGGCTGCGATCATCTGCACGATGGGTGCGCTCGCCGCCGTCGCCGAGATCTGCTTCATGATCTGCCCGCGGACCCGGTTCGCTTCCTCATGAAAGCGGCGTTTTTCGTATTCTTGGCCGCCGAAGAGCTTCACCACTTTGTGCCCCCCGATCGCTTCATCGACCACCTGAGTGATGTAGCCCATCGCCTTCTGCACCTCCCGGCTCGCGTTGCGCAGCCGAACGCTCAGCAGGCGCACGACCCCGATGATGAGCGGCGCCATCACCAGCGCCAGGATCGTGAGCTGCCAGTTGAGCCAGAGCAGATAGCCCAGCAGCCCAACGACTGCGAGGGAGTCGCGGAAAACGATCGTGAGCGCGCTCGTGCCAGCGGCCATCACCTGGGTCACGTCGAAGGTCAGCTTCGAGATGAGCACACCGGAGGACTGCTCGTCGAAGAAGCGCGTGGGCAACGCCAGCAGCTTGCCGAACATCGCGTTGCGCAGGTCCATTACCAGGCGGTTGCCGACCCACCCCAGCGCGAAATGGGCGAGAAAGGCCGCAAGCCCCCTCACGAGAAATAGGGCCACCATGAGCAGCGCAATCCACCGGATGAGATCAGGATCCTTCTCGATGAAGGTGCCTTCGATCAGCGGCTTCATCAGCGCCGGCAGCGCCGGCTCGGTGGCGGCGACGATCGTCATGGCAAAGCAGCCAAGGGCGAACGTGCGCCAGTACGGCTTCACGTGACTCAACAGGCGCAAGTAGAGCGCGGTATTGCTCATGACGGCGAACGATAGCAAAATGCCGCTGCTCCGGATAGCATCGCGGCCGCTCATCACGGGCGCCGTGACCCGAAAGCTTTCCGTCCACGAGGCGCAGGGCAGCGGCATAAGGATGTCGCGAACGCGACATCCGCGACTATCCGGACAGTGATTCTTTTCCGCATTAACGAATTTGCCGGCCTCTGAGCCGGTAAATTCCTAGCGGAACGCGTACTCAGCCGTTAACGTGACATTCCGCTCCGGCAGGGGGTAGGCGTTGTAGCGGTCGGCCACGAACTGGCTGCGCACGGCGTAGTTGTAGTACTGCTCATCGAGCAGGTTGTTCACCGCGGCGCTCAGACGCCAGCCACCGGTTTCGTGCACGAATTTCAAGTCAGCGACAGTATAGGCGGGAATCTTCGTGTAGAAGGTATTGCCTTCGTCGTTATCCATGAACTGGTCGCTGACGTAGGTGAGCAGCGCGCTGAGCCGCGTCCCGGCCTCGATGTCCCACGACGCGGTGACATTCAGCTTGTGGCGGGGCACGAGCGGAACCGTTTTACCCGCGACCACGACATTTGGCTGCGTGAAGGGGCCGCCCGGCAGCACGCCCTCGAGAAACTTCGCCTCCACGAACGTGTAGTTCGCGCCGAGCCGCAGAAATTTGCCGACCGCCTGCTGCGCTTCGAGCTCGAACCCGCGCCGTCTGGATGGCGGAAGATTGGTGTTGCCGATTCCCGTGCTGTAGGCATCGAGGTGGATCTCGTCCTTGACGTCGATCGTGAACACGGTGGCGCGGAGCATCGCGCCGGCGCTCCGCCGTTCCACGCCCACCTCGTAAGTATTCGCTGTCTGCGGCTGCAGAAATTGAAACTCGCGCGCGAAGAGTGGCGTGAACTCGTAGATCTCGTCGACATTGGCGAAGCGGTAGCTGCGGCCGAGGTTGCCGAGCACCGCCCATGCCGGTGCGAATTCGTAGCGCGCTGCAAGCTCGTACGCGTATTCGGTGTCATTACTGCTGCCCGGCGCCGCGCTCGAGCCGAACGCGCCGCCAGGCGCCGCTGGATCGTTGAGATCGGTCGCGTCGATCTTGTAGCGCTCGACGCGCGCGCCCGCGATCACGGTCAGGCGAGGTGACACCTTCGTCGTGTTGTGCACGTAGATCGCCGCGTTTTCCTGGGTCGCGTCAACCGTGTTGAATGGCTGTGCGATGTTCACGGAAGAGTTCGACAGCCGCAGGTGATAATCCCAGCGATACCAGTCCACCCCCACGATGAGCGTGTTGGGCAGTCCGGCAAGCGGCTGCGGGAATTTCATGCGCGGCGAGATCGACCACACGTCCAGATCGGCGATACGGTAATCGGGAAAACCACCGAAGTCGAAGTTCGACGTCTGCTCCTTGTCACGATAGCCCATGCCGAGGTTGAGCTGCCCGATCTCCGTCTCGTGACGCCAGTCGAAGGTGGCGCGGTTGCCGCGGCGTTGCGCGTAATCGAGCGGAGTCGAGGTGCCGCGCCGGTCCGTCTCGAGTTCGTTCACGCCCGCGCTCGGCTGCACCATGCGCGCACCAGGAAGGCGTATGCCCAGGTTGTCGTCGGCGATCTTCACCGATATGTCGCCGCCCTCCGTGAGTAGCCGCATCTCGGCCTGGATGTTGCTCTGCCGGTTTTCATTGTTGTCGCGGTAGCCGTCGGATAGGTAGTTGGACGCGATCAGGTTCAGGCCGAGGTTCCCCGAGAAGTAGTTCGCGTAGATCTCGCCCTGACGCGTGTCGTAAGAACCCGCCATGCCCTGAACCGCCGCGTAGTTTCCTACCGCGTCCGGCGACCGGGTGATGATGTTGATCACACCGGTGACGGCGCCGTCGCCGTAGAGCACGGCGCCCGAGCCGCGCACGATCTCGATACGCTCGATCGCCGCCAGGGGGACGCCTGACCATTGGACGCCGGAGAGGTCATTGTCGGCGAGTCGCCGGCCATCGACCAGGATCAGGGTGTTCTGCGCCCCCGTGATGCCAAAGCCGCGCAGATCCACGGTTGTGGTGGCCGCGTTATTGCCAAAGAAATCATGGATGAAAATGCCGGCCTGCTCGGACAATAGGTCGGGCACCGTCTTCGCGGTGCTCTGCTGGATGTCTTCCGCGGTGATAACGGTGACGTTCACCGGCTTGTCGAGATAGCGGTCTTCGAAGCGCGTCGCGGTGACGATGACCGGCTCACCCACAGAAACGGGTAGGTCAGCGGCGAACGCGCAGCACGCCGTGGCCGGCAGCACGGCGGCAATTCCCCAGAAACGTTTTATGGGTGCTCCTTGCGCATGCCCGCCGCATGCAAGAAAACGCAACGAAACGCGCGCGAGGAAGCCCGGCAACGGACGCACCGCTTCCCCGCGGCATTTCCACCGACGGCCGGGCCGGTATACGGGCTCGCGAGAACCTGATCCGTCGCCTTCCCGAGAGGAATGGCTCGGCCCTTCGGCCGAGACATTCCATATCCGAAACCACTTGAATAATCCTCAAGCGGCCATCGTGACGTTTCTCAGTGGCCGGGAGCCATCGTGTTGCAGGCTTCCCTGGCGGACCCACGCTCGCTTACCGTTGCGGGGGCAGCACAGGCTTCAGGAATTCAGGATCACCTGAACCTGAATTCCGTACCTGTTTCCCGTTTAACCCGCCCCGTGAACGGAGGACGGGCACCCGTTGCCGCGCACGTTTCGGCAGGCGCCGACGGAATGGCGCACCGCAACGTGCCTTGCGATTCTAGCCCACCAGAGGCGGCAAGCACATAGGGATTCCCGAGGCGCCCCAAACCCTTAACCCGACTGCGCGGAAATTCACATTTGCGCCTGATGGCGTGAAAAAAACACGCCTGAGGCCCGCAACATGATGCTACTTAACTTTCAAAAGTGGGTGTTAGCAGTTGACTTAACAGGATTTTCACCTCTACCATAGAGCGTTCATGGAAGCCGAACTGAAAACGCTCGAACAAAAACTCAACCGGTTTATCGAGCTCTGCCAACGCATGCGGGTTGCCAACGAGCAGCTGCGGCAGCAGCTGGCTTCGGCTGTGAACGAGAACCAGCAGCTCGCCGCGAAGATCGGCACTGCCGCCAACCGCCTGGAGAATCTGCTCACCCAGATTCCTGAAGAAGACGCATGAATCAGGACGCAAAGGGGCTGCAGATCAACATCATGGGGCGCGAATTTCGCGTCGCCTGCCCGGACAACGAGCAGAAAGGCCTGCTGGACGCGGTCGATTACCTCAACAAGAAAATGAACGAGATCCGCGACGCCGGCAAGATCGTCGGCCTCGAGCGCATCGCGATCATGGCCGCGCTCAACATCGCACACGAATTGCTTTCGACAAAGGTCGGCGGCGGTTTTGACATCGCAGAGGTAAAGCGTAGAATGGCTCGCATGGAAACAGTTCTTGATCAGGCAATGGGTGATCAGAAACAACTGTTCTGAGTTTCCCCTGCGGTGCTCGTTTTTAGGGCCATAGAGTCATTGACCAACATCGTGTACTCTGGACGCCGACTCAAGTAGCTCCGGTGTGCGCATCCGGCATGGAAGCGCCTAAAGGGCTCGGAAGGCGACCAACCTTGAGCCGTTGGTTCAAGATTCAGGTCTGACGGCACAGGCGGGGGTCCCTAAAGAAATGCGGCTAACGCCGCATTTTTTTTGGAAAACAGTAAATGGGAAATTAGGAATAGGAATTCGTCAAAGCCTCCCCTGTTTCCCGTCAGGTAAACAAGTGGCAAGCGGGTTTTTCCGTTCACCGCTTACCGTTCACCCCTCACGAGCGCATGCGTTATTGGCTTTTCAAATCTGAACCGTCCACCTACGGCATCGACGACCTCGCCCGAGACCAGACCACCGCCTGGACCGGGGTGCGCAATTACCAGGCGCGCAATTTCATGCGCGACGAGATGCGTCCTGGCGACCGCGGTTTCTTTTACCATTCGAGTTGCGATGAGCCTGGCATCGTCGGCATTCTCGAGGTCTGCCGGCCCGCCCATCCGGATGAGACGCAATTCGACAGGAAAAGCCCGCAGTACGATCGCTCGGCGACCCGGGACAATCCGCGCTGGTACAACGTGGACGTGAGGCTCCTTAAGAAAA
>JAOTTL010000208.1:0-5865 GCA_029864385.1 Betaproteobacteria bacterium
CGATGAGGTGATCCTTGCCGATCCCGGCTATCCGGCCAATCGCCAGTTCGTGCGCGCGATGGGGGGCGTGCCGAAGTCTGTGCCGGTGGACGCGTCGAGTGCCTACCAACTCGCCCCCGATCACCTCGAGCGCGCATGGGGAGAGCGTACTGCCGCTGCACTCGTCGCTACGCCATCCAATCCCACGGGCACGCTGATCTCGACGGAGCGCCTCGCGGCAATGGTGGAGATCGCGCGCGCAAAAGAGGGAACACTGATCGTGGACGAGATCTATCACGGGCTCGTCTACGAGGGCGACCCCACCACGGTGCTCGCGCTTGCCGACGACGTCTTCGTGATCAACAGTTTCTCCAAGTACTTCAACATGACAGGGTGGCGGCTGGGCTGGATGGTGGTCCCGGAGAGCTATATCACCAGCATCGATCGGCTCTCGCAGAATCTGTATCTTGCGGCGCCCACGACAGCCCAGTACGCAGGGCTTGCCGCATTCGAGCCGGAGACGCTTGCCATCCTCGATGGTCGAGTGAAGGAGTTCAAGGCGCGGCGCGACTACCTGCTCCCCGAGTTGCGCCGCCTTGGCTTCGACATCCCGGTGACGCCGCAGGGCGCGTTCTACATTTACGCGGGCTGCGCGAAGCACACGGGCGACAGCTTCGTGTTTGTGCGCGACTTGCTGGAGCGGGCAGGCGTCGCGATTGCGCCGGGGAACGACTTCGGCTCTAATCAATCTGAGAAATACGTGCGTTTTGCCTACACGAACTCGATCGAGCGGCTCAAGGAGGGTGTGCGCCGCATTGCCCGCTTCCTTAGGGCGCGATGAGTGACGGGTGACGGGTGACGAGTGACGAGTGACGAGTGATGAGTGATGAGTGATGAGTGATGAAGTAACCTGGAGGAGATCGAAATGAGTGGCGTTCCCAGTATCGAGTGCAAACCGGACGGTCCCTATCTCGTCAAGGACCTTGAAGATTTTCGGAACTCGAGGTCAGACCGTATTCCGACCAAGCCCGTCATCGCGCTGTGCCGGTGCGGGGGGTCTGCTAACAAGCCGTTCTGCGATGGCACGCACCGGAACAATGGGTTCTCCGGCGCGAAGCTGGCTGACGGTAGCGCGGACAAGCAGGACAGCTACCGGGGTCAGAAGATCACTATTCACGACAATCGGGCTATTTGCGCGCACGCGGGGCATTGCACCGACGGGCTTGCCGCGGTGTTCAAGTACGGGAAGGAACCCTGGATTGATCCGGATGGGGCCAATGTCGAGGCCATTATCGAGGTTATTCAAAAATGTCCCTCCGGTGCGCTGAGCTACTCGCTTGGCGGCGATAAGAGTCAGGTCGCGGCGTTGAAACCGTCAATCACTGTCACGAAAGACGGACCATACCAAGTTGTCGGAGACGTCCAGCTGATGGGTGAGTCATGGGGCCAAGGGGCCTTGAAGGAGCGTTACACGTTATGCCGTTGCGGGGCCTCCAAAAACAAGCCTTTTTGCGATGGGAGTCATTGGCAGGTCGGATTCAAGGACGAGAAGAACTAACGAAGTCCCAGGTTCCAAGTCCGAGGTTCCAAGTTCCATATTCAAAGTTCCATGTTCAAAGTTCCAAGTTCAATGTTCAAAGCGGGGAACTTCGCGTGCGACGTTCGTCCAACCTTGAACCTTGAACCTTGAACCTTGAACCTTGAACCTTGAACCTTGAACCTTGAACCTTGAACCTTGAACCTTGAACCTTGAACCTTGAACCTTGAACCTTGAACCTTGAACCTTGAACCTTGAACGCTTATGGCTCTCCAATCTCCCGCCCGTCGTCGAGTGCTCTACAGGATTACGCGGCTTGGTGGCGCGGCGCTTGCGTTAACCGGCGTCTCGCTGAGTGCTGTCCGCGCCGCCGCTCCCGACGCTGAGCGACAGCGTTTCATGGCGCATGCGTATGAGATGCGCCGACGCGCGATCGCAAGCGGCGACCAGGCATTCGGCGCGGTGGTCGTGAAGAACGGCCAGGTCGTTGGCGAAGGCGTGAGCGCGGTGCTGACGACGCCCGACCCGACCGCCCATGGTGAGATGCAGGCGATTCGCGACGCCGCGCGCCGGCTCGGTTCCGCGAAGCTGGCAGGTTGCGAGCTCTACACGACATTCCAGCCATGCCAGATGTGCGAAACTGCCGCGTATTGGGCCGGAATCGAGCGTATCTTTTACGGCGAGGCGGTGACGGACGGCGGAGCCCCGCGTTACCGTAGTTGTTAAGACTTTAGCCGCAGATAAACGCAGATGAACGTGGATCAGATCAAAATCGAAATAGACAGGATTAACAGGATTCACAAGATTCCTTTTTCAACGTTTTGGTTTCGATCTTGTTAATCTTGTAAATTATATTTTTGCCGGCGTGTATCGGCGTTTATCAGCGGCTCAACGGTTCTACTCTTGTTTTTGGTCTTCTCTTTCTTGTAGATATAAATCTGTGTTTATCCGCGTTCATCTGCGGCTAATTTTTCTTTTTGCGTTGCTGCAGTGTCCCGCGGTGCTTGCCGCGGCTACGACGTATCCCGTGCCTGAGAGTGCGTTCAACGTCGGGCACGCAGCGATTCGACCCGGCCGCACCGAGCAGGACCATTTCTCGATCAAGCTCGCGTTTCCGTCGGCCGCCGTAATTGATCATTACCGCGGCTATTTCTCGAGATTCATCGAGTGCCGCGGCCGCGGCACGCCATGGGAGGCCGGCCCCGATGCGTCCACGCAGACACCGAAGTTCGTTCATCAGATGGTTCGACACTGGGTGACGGAAGATAACCGCGAAGTGATTACGCTCGCCATTCGCTATACTTCCGCGGGCACCGATTGGAAGGACCGCCCGGACAACGATGTGCAGCGCGTCACCCTGTTGTACGAGAAAGTCTTTGACGCGAAACGGGCCGCACGCTCGGAAGGTTCCTCGTGCGATGACAGGCCCGTGCCCCAACGCCGAGCGCCACGGCCGGGGCCCTTCATCGCGCCCTAGTCGACCGTCGGCGCGATGAATGCGGGATGATGCGCCTCGAACCTGGTGATGTGAACGGGTGATGGGAACTGGTGACGGAGATACTGGTGATGAAGTGCAATGCGCTTTTCCGTCACCATCTTTTATCACCATTATTCATCACCTCTTACCAAAGATCAGAGTGATCGAAGCAGCAATGACACGCCGCTCAGCGTGAGCAAGGTGCCGATCACGCGCGCCGCGTGATCGCGCGAGATATTCAGGTGCAGGCGGTTGCCGCACCACAGGCCGATGGCCATGACGGGTAAGAGCAGCGCCGCGGTGACGAGGACATCCTTGGTCATGAGGCCCGCGAGGGAGAAGAGGAGGATTCGGCCGACCGTGGTGACCATGAAGACCACCGGCATCGTGGCCCGGATCTGCTCGGGCGTCGAGCCGCGGCCCACGAGGTACATGACGTAGAATGGTCCGCCGACGCCAAAAACCGACGACGTCGTTCCGCCGAGGAGCCCGAATGGCGCCGCCATCCAACGCCCGAATCGAAAGGCCGATTCTCGCTTCACCGCATAGTAGATGCCATAGGCAGTGATGAACGCGCCCAGGGTTGGGAGCAGGAACTCGCCCGGCACGCTCACCAGTATGGAAACGCCGATCAGCATTCCCGCGACGAGAAAAGGGAGCATCGGCAGGACGTCGCGCTTGTTCACCCCTTCACGCAGCCGGAACCCTTGTGAGTACGAGGCGGTCGCGTCGAGCAGGACGACCACCGGCACGGCAAACTTCAGTGGAAAAACGTGTGCCAGCAGCGGAATTGCGATCAGCGTGGAGCCGAAGCCGGAGATGCCGAAGATCACGTACGCCCCCAGGACCGTCAGCGGCGCGACGACGATGATGACAATCGAGGGCATACGGCCGATCGCGGCTCAACCCGAGTTGCGCAAGCCGGCGGCGATTCCGTTTATCGTGAGGTGAAGCGCGCGCCGCGTGCGTTCGTCCGTGTCGCCGCCACGGTAGCGCTTGAGCAAATCGACCTGGAGGTGGTTGAGGGGATCGAGATACGGAAAGCGATTGCGTATCGACCGCGCGAGCACCGGGTTGTCTGCCAGCAGTTCCTCTTGCTGTGTGATTTCCGCGAGCCACTTGCGGCCACGGTGCCATTCCGCGGCGATGCGGCCAAAGATCTCCCGCCGCAAGTCGACATCCGGAACGAGCTCGGCGTAGCGCGAGGCAATCGCGAGGTCGGTCTTGGCAAGCACCATGTCCATGTTCGACAGCACGCTGCGGAAGAAGGGCCACTCCGAATGCATTTCGCGCAGCTCGTCGAGCGTACCGAGCTTCTGCGCGATGCATTCCTCTGCCGCGGTGCCGAACCCGTACCAACCGGGCAGCATCAGCCGGCACTGGCTCCAGCTGAACACCCACGGGATCGCGCGCAGATCCTCGACGCGTTGGGTGCCGTGGCGGCTGGGGGGGCGGCTGCCGATGTTGAGGTCGGCAATTTCGGCAATCGGCGTCGACGCTCGGAAGTAGTCGGTGAAGCCGGCTGTTCCGACGGTCAACTTGCGATAGGCGCGCAACGCCGAAGCGGAGAGCGCATCCATGATTTCGGCATGTCGCTGGCGCCGTGAATGCGGCGGACGCCGGCCCAGGCTGGCCTCGAGCGCTGCGGCCGCCAGTGTCTCGAGGTTGCGGTGTCCATTCTCCGGATCGGCGTACTTGCCGGCGATTACCTCACCCTGCTCGGTGAGGCGCAGCGCACCGTCCACGGTTCCCGCCGGCTGCGCGAGAATAGCGTCATAGCTCGGGCCGCCACCGCGGCCGACGGTGCCGCCGCGGCCGTGGAAAAGGCGCAGCCGGACACCGTTCTTGCGGCATACCGCGAGCAGCGCCGATGCGGCCTTGTATAGCGACCAGTTCGAAGTGAGGTACCCGCCGTCCTTATTGCTGTCCGAGTAGCCGAGCATCACTTCCTGGACGCTGCCACGCGCATCCACCCATGCGCGGTAGAGCGGCAGGCTTAGCGCCGCATCCAGGATGGCGCCGCAACGCTCGAGATCGGCGATCGACTCAAACAGCGGGATGACGTCCATTTCGAGCATCGGTGTCGCTCCGCCGCCAGCGGGCCGGTAGAGGCCCACTTCGCGCAGGAGGACGCCGACCTCGAGAAAATCCGAGACCGATTGGCAGTGCGAGATCACGTAGTGGGGCACCGCGCGCGGGCCCAGTCGCCGCCGTCCCTCAGCCGCCTCCGTGAGAATTGCCAGTTCCTCCAGCACCGAGGTCGAATAGGGAAGGTGCGGATTGCGCAACAGCCGCGGTCCCGCAAGCTCGCGCGCGAGCAGCGTTGTGCGCGAGCCCTCATCGAGACTGGTGTAGCCAGCCTCGACCCCGGCGCGCGCCAGCAGCTCGGCCACGGCAGCCTCATGCCTCGCGGAGCTCTGCCGCAGGTCGATTGGCGCCAGATGAAATCCGAATACACTCACTTTTCGCCGTAGCTCGCGCAGCCGCCCCCCCGCGAGCCGCTCTGCACCCTGCGCAGCGAGGCTGCGCTCGATGGTATCGAGGTCCGCCGCGAAACCTTCTGCGTCGGCATACGGCTCGCGGGCAGAACGCGGCGCGCGGACCGGGCGCAAGCCGGCGAGCGCACCGGCGCTCGCCGCCAGCCGGGCGTAGATTCCCGTCAGCGCGCGGCGGTAGGGCTCGTCTACGCGGTAAGGCGAATCGTCCTCGGAGGCCTCGACCAGTGCACGAATCTCCGCCGGCTCAGGCTTGATGCGAGTCGAGAGCGACAGCTCGCGGCCGAGCGCGTTGACCTCCTCGAGGTAGTGGCCGAGGATGAGTCGCGTCTGTTCGCGCAGTGCAAACGCGAGCACCTCGGGGTTGACGTGAGGAT
>JAOTTL010000047.1:0-23372 GCA_029864385.1 Betaproteobacteria bacterium
CGACGGCTCGGGTATCGCCGCGGGCGACGTGGTGCTGGGGCTCGCTTCGAGCGGTGCCCATTCCAACGGCTATTCCCTCATTCGCAAAATCATCGCGGTCAGGGGCCTCGACCTCTCGGCCCGGCTTGCCGGGCGGACGTTAGGCGAGCTGATACTGGAACCGACACGGATTTACGTGAAACCGGTCCTCAAGCTCGCCACGGCGATCGAGGTGAAGGGGCTCGCTCATATTACCGGCGGCGGCCTAGTGGATAACGTGCCGCGCATGCTTGCTGATGCGCTCGCCGCGCGAATCGAGCGCGCGGCCTGGACAATGCCTCCGTTGTTCGCCTGGCTCCGGGACCAGGGCCACATCGCGGAGAAAGAGCTCTTTCGCGTTTTCAACTGCGGGATCGGAATGGCGGTCGTGGTGGGACCGGGAGATGCGCAACGGGCGCTGCGGGCATTGCGCGCGGCGGGCGAAACCGCATGGCAAATCGGGCGCATCGAGCCGCGCGCGCCGGGTGGGCTGCAGACTATCATTGTCTAACTGCGTGAATGGTGAATGGTGAATGGTGAATAGTGAATGGATTAAAAATCCGTCACTCGTCACTCATCACTGATCTTCAATGGCTGAAAAAACGATCGTCGTCCTCATCTCCGGCCGCGGCAGCAACATGGAGGCAATCCTGGGGGCACGTCTGCCTGCCCGCATTGCTGCGGTAATCAGCAACGAGCCGGAGGCAAGGGGCCTCACGACCGCGCGCGCGAAGGGCATCGCAACCGCCGTCGTGCCGCACCGCGAGTTCTCGGATCGGGCCGCGTTCGACGCGGCCCTGGCGGCGGCGATAGACGTCCATCAACCCGATTTGGTGGTGCTGGCCGGCTTCATGCGCATCCTCACCGGGGATTTCATCGCCCGCTACGCGGGCCGGCTCATGAATATCCATCCGTCGCTGCTGCCTGCATTTCCCGGACTGGACACGCACCGCCACGCCCTGGCAGCAGGCGTGCGCATCCACGGCTGCACCGTCCACCTCGTGACGCCCGCGCTTGATCGCGGGCCGATCATAGTGCAGGCCGCGGTGCCGGTGCTGCCCGGCGACAGCGAGGAAGCGTTGGCCGCGCGCGTGCTGCGCGAGGAGCATCGTATTTACCCGCAGGCGATCCGGTGGTTCTGCGAGGGCAAGCTAACTCTTGCCGCCGACGGCACGGTGACCGTGCAGGGCGCGCGCGCGCCCGTGAACGCTTTGCTGTGCCCCGCGGTCGAAGGATGAAGAAACGCAAGGGAAACAAGGCCATCTCCGCTGGATAGTGCCGTGAGAATCCATGCCACAACGACGCGCCTGACGCTCGCCATCGTCGGTTCATTGGCGCTTCATGCGCTGGTGATATCGAGCGCCCGCCTCGAGATGGCGCCCCCGCCCCAGCCCGAAGCACCGCTCGAGGCGCGGCTTGTGCCCACGCCACCGCCCGCGGTAAAGCCATTGCCGGCAACCGCCCCGGCACGCAAGCCCCGTACGCGGCATGCTGCTGCAAAGCTTCCCGCGCCGCCCATCCCTGTGGTCGCCACATCGACCCCCCTATTCGTACCCCCGGAGTTGGACTATGAGGTGACGCCGGAACTGGAAGAGGCGCCCGTTGCCGGCGCGGAGCCGCTTCCGACCGAGCGTCTAGCCCTTGCGCCGGAGTCGGTTTCGGCAGTCCCCGTGGATCCACAGCCGCGAAAAGGACGCATCGAGTACGCGATCCTCTACGGCAGCGGCGACGGCTTGCCGGTTGGCAGGGCCGTGCAGTCGTGGGAAATGCAAGACGGCCGATACGTGCTCGCAAGTGATGCTGAAACCACGGGGCTGGTCGATGTCTTCGTCCCGCAGCAGTTGCGATACGTCAGCCAGGGCAGGATCACGTCGGAGGGCTTGCGGCCGGACTCGTTTCTTATAACCCGTACGCGCCGCGGCAAGACCGAGGAGGCTCGCGCGCGCTTTGACTGGAACAACGGGCAAATCCTCTATGGCTATGCGCGCGAGCAGAAGGCGGCGGCGCTGACTGCGGGCACCCAGGACCTGATGAGCCTTGTCTACCACTACCACTTCACACTCGCGCCGCCCAAACCGGGGCGCTTGCGGGTTCCAGTGACGAGCGGTAAGCGTTTCGAGACCTACGAGGTCGAAGTCTTTCCCGAGGAGGTCATCGACACGCCCATCGGCCAGTTGTGGGCCGTGCCCATGAAGCAATTGGCGCGTCCCGGTAAAGAGCACTTCGAGATGTGGCTCGCCGTTCAATACAACTATCTGCCGGTGCGGATCCGTCACTACGACCGCAAGGGCGCCTACTCCGGCGAGCAAATTGCAGTCGAGATTCGCGTGGGCGATGCCAAGGAGATGGCGAGCCGGTAGGCGAGTATCGGTAGAGCGTGTCTCAAGAATCCAAAAAGATAATTAGCCGCAGATAAACGCAGATGAACGCGGATAGAAAAACCAGGAAAATCCACCTCTTTCGATCGTGTCGGCGATTATCGGCGTCCATCGGCGGCTGCATTTCGGGTTCTTGAGACAGCCTCAATAAAGGGCAGCTCTCGCCGCAATCCGACCCACCGCGCCATCCAACCGCCACGCTAACGACCGGCAGATGCCCTTCTCGCGCCCGCAACTCGAGGCTGCAACGAAGGCGCTCGATCTCGTACTGGCGTTCGATCGCCCGGCCGATTCCGTGCTGCACGATTTCTTCCGCGCGCATCGGGCACTGGGGCCTGATGATCGGGCATTCGTCGCCGACGCCGTATATGGCGTACTGCGGCGTATGCGCACCGTTGACCATCTGGCACCGGGACGTGGGCCGCGGCGCATGGTGATCGCATGGCTTGCACGCTGCGCGGGCGCCAGCGTGCGGGACCTCGCGCACGTGCTGAGCGCGGACGAAGCGACGTGGCTTGCAGGGGTCAAGGCCGTGTCGTTGGGCGAGTTGCCGCTCGCCGCCAGGCTGGAGCTGCCTGATTGGGTCGTTGAGAAGCTGAGAGCGACGCTCACCGAATCCGACCTCGTCGCGCTCGTGCGCGGCCTGAACGAGCCTGCGTCGCTCGATCTGCGCGTAAACACGCTGCTGGCCAAGCGGGAGGAAGTGCTGAGGGAGCTTGCTGCGAGCGCAATCCCCGCCGTGCCAACGCCCTATTCGCCGATCGGCGTGCGCGTCCGCGGCAGGCCACCGATCAAGCGCCATCCGCTTTTCGCTCGTGGAGCGGTGGAAGTCCAGGACGAGAGCAGCCAGCTGCTCGGATTCCTGGTCGCGCCACGCCGGCACGATCTTGTCGTCGATTTCTGCGCAGGGGCCGGCGGCAAGACGCTGCTGCTGGGCGCGCTCATGCACTCGCACGGCCGCATCTATGCCTTTGACGTTTCCGCGACGCGCCTCGCCCGGTTAAAGCCCCGGCTCAAGCGCTCTGGCCTCTCGAACGTCCATCCGCAAGTCATTGGCAACGAGAACGACGCCCGCGTCAAACGCCTCGCGGGCAAGATCGACCGGGTGCTGGTCGATGCGCCCTGCAGCGGCCTTGGGACATTGCGCCGAAACCCGGACCTGAAGTGGCGCCAGTCGCCGCAGTCGGTAGCGGAACTCACCGTGAAACAGGCGGCCATCGTGCACGCGGCCGCCCGTCTGGTAAAACCCGGCGGGCGTTTGATCTACGCCACCTGCAGCGTCCTCCGGGAGGAGAATGAGAATATCGTCGGCCGGTTCCTCGAAGAGCACACTGAGTTCAGGTCCGTGGTATGCAGTGCCCTGCTCGCGCAGCAGCGCATTGCGCTGGACGCGGGAGAGTTCCTGCAGCTGCGCCCCCACATCCACGCGACTGACGGGTTCTTCGCGGCCGTGCTCGAACGCGCTAGCCCCTAGGAGTTTGTCAGACTTCAGCAGCCTGTCGGGATGCAAAGTCCGACAGGCTGCTAGGCAATCGCCGACGCTGGGCCAAAAGAGTGAACATTCGCGCTCAATACGGGTCCAATCCAAGTTGGCTCGGTACCCGGGCGGCGCGGTGCCCACCGAGGTAGAATTAGCAACATAATCAATATACTGAACGCCTTATTCGTCGCCGTTCCCCGTTCCGTTCAAGGGCGAAATCACTATGCCCGGTGGGGGAATTTCGATACACTGCGACAACGTTAGCCTTCGCACTCGAGGAAACTGATGCTTACAGGGGTTTTGGATCTGCTTACAGGGGTTTGGGATCTGCCATGGTGGGGCTTGGTCGTTTATGCGTTAGTCGTCACCCACATCACGATTGCTGCCGTCACCATCTTCCTGCACCGCTGTCAGGCGCACCGCGCGCTCGACCTGCACCCGATTGTCAGCCACTTTTTCCGCTTCTGGCTGTGGCTCACCACCGGCATGGTGACGAAGGAGTGGACCGCGATCCACCGCAAGCATCATGCAAAGTGCGAGACCGTGGAGGACCCGCACAGCCCCCAGATCTATGGTATCCGTAAAGTGCTCCTGGAGGGCGCCGAGCTCTATCGCAAGGAATCGCGCAATCAGGAGACCCTCGAGCGCTACGGCCGCGGCACGCCCGATGACTGGATCGAGCGCAACCTCTACAAAAGGCGCTCGACACTGGGCATCTATTCAATGATGGCGATCAACCTTGTGCTGCTCGGCCCCATCGGCCTCACGATCTGGGCCGTGCAGATGATGTGGATACCAGTTTTTGCCGCGGGTGTCATCAACGGACTGGGCCACTACTGGGGTTATCGCACTTTCCAGCCGGAAGATGCCAGCACGAATATCGTGCCTTGGGGCATCCTCATCGGTGGCGAGGAATTGCACAACAACCACCACGCCTACGCCAGTTCCGCCCGGCTTTCCAACCGCTGGTACGAATTTGACATCGGTTGGCTCTATATCCGGCTGCTGCAGTCGGTGGGGCTTGCGCAGGTGAAGAAAGTGGCGCCTGAGCTGAGGCTCGACAAGGGCAAGACTTCCTGCGATCTGGAAACCGTGCAGGCTGTCATCACGCACCGCTACGACGTCCTCGCGAGGTACGCGAAGTCGCTGCGTCGGACGTGCGCCGCCGAGATGCAGGCTTTGCGGGCGCGAGCGGTGCGTATCGACCGTAACGCGATCAGCCGCATGTTGCACAGAGACGCGAGCACGCTGCCATCGTCCGAGCAGGACGCCGTGCACGAAGCCCTACGCAACAGCAAGGTGCTGGAAACGATCTACCAAATGCGCCAGGAGCTGGCCGCCCTCTGGCAACGGTCGAATGTATCCAAAGAACAATTGGTGCACCAGCTCGAAGACTGGTGCGCACGCGCCGAACAAAGTGGAATCGAAGCGCTGGAACAGTTCTCACGCAGACTGCGTTGCTACGCATAAAAAAGCCCGCCTCACGGCGGGCTTTTTTTAATCGAGATCCCCTTCAAACTGCAAAACCGCGGAAACATCCCGCCGTTTATTCTCGATTCCCTGAAAAATAAAATAGCCGGTGAACCGGCTATTTTATTTTTCCTTCCTTGTAGATCACGTGCTTGCGCACCACAGGATCGAATTTCTTGAGCTCCATCTTGTTCGGTGTCGTGCGCTTGTTCTTGGTGGTCGTATAAAAGTGGCCGGTGCCGGCCGTGGATTCGAGCTTGATCTTTTCACGCATGGTTCAGCTCCTTGAAAATCAAACAAGCAACCGCCGATGAGAATTGGCGATTTACACTTTCTCGCCGCGCGCCCGCAGGTCGACGAGCACGACATCGATGCCTTTCTTGTCGATGGTGCGCAGGCCTGCCTGGGATACCCGCAGCCTCACCCAGCGGTTCTCGCTTTCCACCCAGAACCGGCGATAGTGAAGGTTCGGCAGGAAACGCCGCCGCGTCTTGTTGTTGGCGTGGGACACATTGTTTCCGAGGACCGGCCTCTTGCCGGTAACTTGGCATACGCGTGACATGGCGCGCTCCGGATTTCCGAAAGCGGCGGATTTTACAGCCTTTCTGGCTCCCGCTCAAGCCGCATGCGGGAGCCTGGAACTGCTCGTCAGAGCAGCCCGCGCTCGGCGAACGACATCACCATTTCGCCGCCGATCACGAAGTGGTCCAGCACCCTGACGTCCACGAGGGCGAGAGCCTGTCGCAAAGCGATCGTGAGCGTCTCATCGGAGCGGCTGGGTTCGGCGACGCCCGAGGGGTGGTTGTGGGCGAAGATGGCGGCGGCCGCATTGTGTGCCAGGGCGCGTTTGACGACCTCGCGCGGGTAAACGCTCGTCTGCGTAAGGGTCCCGCGAAAAAGCTCCTCCACGGCCAGCACCCGATTCTGAGCGTCCAGGAAAACGACCCCGAACACCTCGTGGGGCCGGTCCTGCAGCTTGAGGCGCAGATAATCACGCACGGCCTGCGGTGAGCTCAACGCGGAGCCGCGGTCCAGCCTCTCGCGCAACGCGCGCCGGGCTATCTCCAGCACCGCCTGGAGCTGGACGTATTTCGCCGCACCCAGGCCAGGCGACGCGGTCAGCGCAGCCACATCGGCCGCCAGGAGGGCCGAAAGCGAGCCGAACCGCGCGAGAGTCTCGCGCGCGAGGTCCACCGCGCTCTTGCCCTTGATACCGGTGCGCAGGAATATCGCCACGAGCTCCGCATCGGACAGGGCTTCGACACCCTTCCGCAGCACTTTCTCGCGTGGCCGATCGTCGTGTGGCCAGTCGGTGATTGCCATGACCCGGTAATCGATGACCAGTGAACCGTAAACGGTCAACAGTAACCTCAAGAACGGCCCAGCGCCCTCCGCGGTTTACCGGCAGCCGGTGTTTTCCTCCGCTCACCGTTTACCCTTCAGGGCGTTTGCGGTTAAACTCTTGCAACTTATTCCCTGAAAAACAAAGACGTGGCAGACATCGCTCGCAAGCAGGTCGTGCTTGGCATTACCGGCGGCATCGCCGCGTACAAGGCGGCGGAGCTGACGCGTGAGCTGCAGCGGAAAGGTATCGACGTACAGGTCGTTATGACCAAGGCTGCCGGCAGCCTCGTTGCCCCTGCCACTTTCCAGGCGCTATCGGGCAACCCGGTGTTCTCCGACCTGTGGGACCCCCGTATTGCCGACAATATGGGGCACATCGAGCTCTCGCGCGGCAAGGATGCGATCGTGGTAGCACCCGCGAGCGCGGATTTCATCGCAAAGATCGCGAACGGGATGGCCGATGATCTGCTGTCCACCCTGTGCCTCGCGCGGGAGTGCCCGCTCCTGGTGGCACCCGCGATGAACCGTCAGATGTGGGACAACACGGCAACGCGCCGCAACGTGGAGCGGCTGCTGCGCGACGGCGTGACGATTCTGGGACCGGCGAGCGGCGATCAGGCCTGTGGCGAGGTAGGGCTGGGCCGCATGCTGGAGCCGCAGGAGATCGCCGAGGCCCTCCTGATGCAGCTCTCACCCAGGCTCCTGCGCGGGGTGCGCGTCCTGATCACGGCGGGTCCGACCTTCGAGCCGATCGACGCGGTCCGCGGCATCACCAACCGCAGCTCCGGGAAAATGGGTTACGCCGTTGCGCGTGCCGCGCTGGATGCGGGCGCGAAGGTGAGTCTGATCTCAGGGCCCGTAAGCCTGCCCGCCCCGTCGGGTGCCGAGATCGCGCACGTCGAGACGGCCGCACGGATGTTCGATGCCGTGAAGCGGCAGGTGGGGCGCGCCGACATCTACATTGGGGTTGCCGCCGTCGCAGACTACCGGGTCGACAAACCACGCACGCACAAAATCAAGAAGACCGACGAGCGCCAGTTGCTGCTGCGGCTCGTGCCGAATCCGGATATTCTCGGTTGGGTCGCGGGCCGGCCGAAACCGCCATTCTGCGTGGGCTTTGCCGCCGAGAGCCGCAACCTGGATGCGTACGCCGACGCAAAGCGGCGCAGAAAAAAGGTGGAAATGATGGTTGCCAATCTCGCCCAGGATGCCATCGGGTCCGATGACAACGAAGTGACGGTACTGGACGATCAGGGCAAGCACCGTTTCGAGCGCGCGCCCAAAGACGTGATCGCCCGTCAGCTCGTGGCTCACATCGCGCAGCTCTACCGCACGAGAACCAGACGGAAAAGCTGAACCGCAAAGACGCGCGGACGCCGGGGACGCGCAGAGAAACGGAGTCCTGCCGGGTATCCCTTTGCGCGCCCTTCGCGTCTTTGCACCTTTGCGGTCAATGCTCTTGCATTTGAAATCGGCATGAAGACCATCGACGTGAAGATCCTCGACGAGCGCCTGCGCGGCCAGTTGCCGCATTACGCGACACCCGGATCGGCCGGACTCGACCTTCGCGCGTGCATCGATGCTCCGCTCGTCCTCCACCCGGGCCAGAGCGAGTTGATTCCCGCCGGGATCGCCATTCATCTCGCCGATGCGGGGCTGGCAGCCCTGATCCTCCCGCGCTCCGGCCTCGGGCACAAGCACGGCATCGTGCTGGGAAACCTCGTCGGCCTCATCGACTCGGATTACCAGGGGCCGATCTTTGTTTCGACGTGGAATCGTGGCGGCGCGCCATTCACGGTCAACCCGATGGAACGGCTTGCCCAGCTCGTCGTCGTCCCAATACTGCAGGTCGGCTTCAACGTAGTGGATGACTTCGATGCCAGCCACCGCGGCGCCGGCGGGTTTGGCAGCACAGGCCACTAGAACAACGTGACCAGTGACCAGTGACCGGTGACCCGTGACCCGTGACCAGTAACTTCCCACTTTTCGCTTTGTTCCGGTCACCGGTCACCGGTCACCGGTCACTCCTGTTCAAATGCAGGCCCGTGGCATCCGCCACCAGCAATGGCTGACAAGAAAACCTCAGCGCTCGTGTTGTTCGCGCACGGCGCCCGCGATGCCCAGTGGAGCGAGCCCTTCCGCGCGATCCGGCAGACGGTTGCCGAGCGGCGGCCGGACCTGACGGTCGAGCTCGCGTTCCTGGAGCTGATGCGGCCCGCTTTGGGTGAACGCGTTTCAGAACTGGTGCGGACCGGTCACGCCACCATTACCATCGCGCCGTTGTTTCTGGCGCAGGGAGGTCACCTCAAGAAAGACCTGCCCCGGCTGGTCGCGGGTTTCAGCGCCCAGCATCCTTCGATCGAGATCACCGTCCTCCCCGCGATCGGCGAAGTTACCGAGTTGTTGAACGCGATCTCCGACTGGCTCGTCAACAGCACACCGCGCTAATGGATCATAGAACCGCCATGATGTTAAGCGCGCCAGGAAATAATCATCGAAAAGTGCTGCGACCGGCAAGGCACGCGTTGATCGGAGCAGTGCTGGCGCTGTCGGTAGCGGGTGCCTCGGCCCAACAGCCCGAGATCACGTTGACGGTCAATGACCAGCGCCTCATGGTCGAAGTCGCTCACACCGAAACGGCCCGCACGCAAGGACTCATGCACCGGCGCATGCTGCCGGAGAGCCGCGGAATGCTCTTCGTATTTCGAGAGCCGGCGCTCCATGGCATGTGGATGATGAATACCTACGTGCCGCTTTCCGTCGCCTTCCTCGACGGGCAGGGCGTCATCATCAACATTGCAGACATGGAGCCGCATGCGCGCACCACGCACTCTGCGGCTCGGCCCGCGAAATACGCGCTGGAAGTGAATCTCGGCTGGTTTGCCAAACACGGTATCAAGCCGGGCGCGCGCGTCGAGGGCATTGAGCGGGCGCCCCCCGCGCTCTAGCGCGCGGGCGGTTCAAGGTTCAAGCAAGATTGGACGGGTTTCGAATACGAAGTTCCCCGCTTTGAAGTTTGAACATGGAACCTGGAACGCGCAAAAGAAAACGCCCGAGGAACTCTCGGGCGTTTTTTTGCAAGCGAGCGGGCTCAGCTCCAGACCGCGGTTCGGAACAAACCGCCCGAGGCCGTCATGAAGAACAGCAGCGGGAAGGAGAGCAACGTATTGGTGCGCGAGGCCAGGAAAGCAATGCGACGCGCCCTGCCCTTTTCTTCGTCACTCGCCTGGACCATGCCCAGGATCTTCTTCTGGTTGGGCCAGATCAACACCCACACGTTGAAGAACATGATGGTGCCCAACCAGGCGCCCACGCCGATCGGATAGTAGGCCGGCTTGAGAAACAGGAACGCGTCGAAGAAAGCCTTGCCGAGCAGCATCGCGCCCATGACCCACGTCGCAAGCGCACCCCAGCGGAACCAGAACAAGGCGCGCGGCGCGACATGCTTGGTGATGCCGGCGCCGGTGCCGTCCTTGGCCGCCGCCGCCAGCGCGGGCACTTGCACGAAATTAAAGTAGTAGAGCAGGCCGATCCACATCACGCCGGCAATCACATGCAGCCAGCGTCCGATTCCAAGTTGAATAAATTCCATGGCCGGTCTCCTCGTTACTGCATGGCAAACTTGACGATGTAGAACAGGACAAACGTGAGAATGAGGCCACTAATGACCGTTCCCCACAGCGTATCGAGCGGATTTTTCATTTTCACTCCTACGGCTGATAACGTCGTTTTGACAGCTACCCGGGCGCTATTCTAGTGCCTTCCACTTACCCCAGCAATGGTTGATAAGATTGCTCACCTATTCCCCCCCGTGATTTTCGAGCCGTATCAGCGCGGCGCCGCAGATCGCCAGTTGCCAAGCCCCCGGTTTCAACGGCCACAACCGCCCTGCCTGGTTCATATCTTGGGCGCAGCCTGCCCCGTCGAGGCAGCGTGCGATCTGATTCGCGACTGGCAACGGCCGTGACGCTTCGCCCGCGAGCGCGCGTCGGATCCACGCTGCGGCGACGCGTGCGTCGATCGATTGCAGCAGCGTGACCGAGCACTTCAGGACGGCGCTCTCGGCTTCGAAGAACACACAGGATCCTCCCGCCTCGAAGTGCTCGAGCCGCGGTCGACGACGCGGATTAGCGAATACCTCGCCCTCGGTGCAATCGAGCAGCAGCGCGCGCGCCGGTTGCGAGAATAAAATCGCGCAGCAGCTCGGCCCCAGTGAAGCGATCGGCTGCCATGACGCGCAACGCTTTTTTGGCCGTTGTCCGCTCGTACCCGGCGCCTGGAAGCAACTGACAGCAGCCGCTGCGCAAAGACTTTATACTTAAATTTCAGAGGATTATGACGCGGACTGGCACTCGGATGCCTCGCGCCGGTGCGTTCGGCGTGTTCCGCGGATGGCGACGGTGCGCTCCATCCCGTGTCGCCGGAACCGTGAACTGGATCACGCCTACGGCGGACCCAAACCGGTAGCGCAAGCATCGGGCGGAAGGGGTAAAATAGACGAACCTTGAGATAGCAGCGGTTTCCAATCTTGTACACGTTATGCGGCGCGAACCGGTTCTTTTTGTGATGCGATACGCGTTTCGAATTGCCGCTGGCCTCGGCGCTATTAGTGTCGCCGGGTTTGCTGTGGCTCAGGCTGGGCTCTGGGATGACCGCGGCGGGCTCGGACTTCGGCCGTCGGTTCGGGAGTCGGCCCCGTTACCGGCAAGTTCCCACACCGATCCTCGCGCCCAGCGGCAAGCTTCCTCATCACGGGACTACGAGCTGTACAGCGGCGTGCGCGAGCTGCCCCGACTCGGAACGTCCGCTCCCGAATCCTATAGCGGCGTGGCGTATACGATGTCGCGCAATTGGGGATCATCGCTTGAGGCCAGCGTGATGCCGGAATCAGCAAGCGCGCCCCGGCGCTACTCCCTCGCCGGCCAGGTCCGGACCGCGCTGTCCGACGAGCGTGGCGTGAGCGTCGGGCTACAGTACCGCCACTACGACGCGCGCTCAGGTCTCCGAGGTGGACCGTATGGCGACCCCTTGGGCAGCACCCGCGAACATGAATTCGCCCCATCAGCCGTGCCTGGGCTGTTTTCGAGCCCGAGCTACGAAGTCCGGTTGCGTTACCAGCACAGCGCGTCAAGCTCTTTCGGCCTGGCGCTGGGCCGCGATCTGGAAACCCTGACGCCAGGCCTCGGCGTAGGGGCCAACGGCGAGCGCCAGCTCATGTTCACCGGGCAACACTGGCTGACACCGAGCTGGGGGCTAAGCTACGACCTGCTCTCCGACGAGCCGGGAGGTTCGATGCGAGTGCAGGGCCTGCGCCTCGGCGTGCGCTACCGGTTCTGATCCGGCGCGCATTTCAGTTTCTCGGGGTGGCGGTCTGAAGCACGGCCCCGCGCCTACGCGACTATTGCTGTTTTCCTGATTGATCAACCAGCGGCACAAAACGTACTGCCAGCACCTCGCGGCGGCTGACCGTGCCGTCACGCTGTTTTTCCAGCACCAGGAGCGTCTGCCCCCCGATCTGGCCGCCGACCGGGATCACCAGCCGCCCGCCCGGTTTCAGCTGATCGATGAGCGGCTGCGGCACGTCCCGCGGCGCTGCCGTCACGATGATGGCGTCGAAGGGGGCGTGCTCCGGCCAGCCCTGGTAGCCGTCACCGACCTTGGCCGTGACATTGTCATAACCGAGTCGTTTAAGACGTTCTCCCGCCTCGCGGCCCAGGGGCTCCACGATCTCGATCGTGTAAACCGTCTTCGCCAGTTCGGCCAGCACCGCAGCCTGGTAGCCGCAGCCGGTGCCGATCTCGAGCACCGTATCGCCCGGCTTCACGTCCATGATATCGGTCATCAAGGCGACGATGAAGGGTTGCGAGATCGTCTGCCCATGCCCGATCGGCAGCGGGCGGTCGGCGTAAGCGCTGGGTCGCTCCCAGGCCGGCACAAACTCGTGCCGCGGCACCTTCGACATTGCCGCCATCACACGCTCGGAAAGAGCCGCCCGGCCGGTCTCGAAGCGGGTCTCGCGCGTGATCGTGGCGATGTGCTCGACCATGCGCGCGCGCTCCCTGGCGTACGTGTCCTGCGCTTCCGCGGTCATGTCACCCCCTGAGATGAGCACGAGGATGCCGAGCAATCCCAACACGCCACTACGAGCCGATTCCATAAAAAACCAGGGGCATTCCCGACGTAATCGAGTATGCCCCCAGAGACCACGCGGAATCAATCAGCTTTTCAGGCAGGTCTTCATGAACTGCTTGCGCTCAGCACCCTTGAGCTTCTGATCAGCGGCTTCTCTGTTGCAATCTTTCATTTTATGCCGGTGAGCCAGCTGCTTTTCGGTGGGCGGCTTCCTGGTCTTCACCGGCTTCTCCGCCTTTACGGCGGTCTCCGCACCGCTTTTGCCCCGCTCCTGCGCGAATGCGAAGGGCGACGTTGCGAGCACGAGGCACAGTACTGCGATCAGCTCTCTCATGATGCGCTCCTCTCTAGGTTGTTAAACGCGTTCGTCGGGCGAGCCCGACGCCGGTTTAACGCACGGGAGCCGAAGCCGGCTGACACAGATTGAATGCCCCGGCGAGCAATTCGTACGACCTCAGGCGGCTGTCGTAGTCGCCCGTGATCGTGATTACCATGAGTTCGTCTGCCTCGTATTGCTCCCGCAGCTCGAGCAAGCGGCTGCGGACCGTCTCCGGGGTCCCTTGCACGACGCGCCGCTGGTGGTGGGCCATGCGCCGGCGGTCGGCCTCGGTGTAGGGATAGGCTCGCGCCTCCTCGTGGTTGGGCACGGGCGCATTGACGCCATAGTCCGTGTTGAGCCGGCGCAGGGCGATGCTCGCCGAGAGGCGTTCGGCCTCCTGCGCCGTTTCCGCGCAGATCACGAAAACGCACAGCAGGGCATGCGGCCCCGGCTCTCGCGCGGACGGCTGGTAGCGCCGCTTGTAATCCTGCACCACGACGTCCCCGCCGTCGGCGCTGATGAAGTGCGCAAAAGCAAAGCGAAGGCCCAGTTGCGCGGAGAGGGCGCCGCTGTAGTCGGACGAGCCCAGCAGCCAGACTTGCGGCGCGGTGGGTCCTGCCGGCATCGCCTTTACGCCGGCAAACGGATGCTCGGGCGGCATGGCATCGTCAAGATAGGCAACCAGGTACTGCACCTGCTCCGGGAAATGCTCCGCCGCGGGATAACGCCCTTCCCCCATGGCAAGCGCTGTCGTCCGGTCCCCGCCTGGCGCGCGCCCGATTCCCAAGTCGATGCGTCCCGGGTAGAGCGCCTCGAGCATGCGGAACTGCTCGGCCACCTTGAACGGGCTGTAATATGGCAACAGCACCCCGCCCGTGCCGACGCGGATCGTCGACGTCTCCCCCGCGACCCGGGTGACGAGAATCTCGGGACACGGGTCACCCAGCGCTGCAAGGGCATGGTGCTCCGCGAGCCAGTAGCGGTGATAGCCGAGCCGCTCGGCGGCCTGCGCCAGACGGATGGTCTCGTGCACCGCCTGCGCGGGAGTGCAGCCGCTGATGACGGGGGACTGGTCGAGTACGCTGAGACGCAACAGGTTATCCATGGCTGAAGGCGGATTATAGAGGGCAACGTCCGCGTGGCGCAGGCTTGACCAATGCCGTGAGATCGTGAGAGCGGGAGATCGCAAAAACGAAAACGTGAAATGGAAAGCTCACTCTCACGCTTTCCCGCCCTCCCGCTCTCCCGCCCTCACGCTCTCGCGTCTTCTAAGCCTTGACGAACTGGTCCAGCACTGCGCACCACGCGGCAGCGAGGTTGTCGCGGTTGTAACCGCCCCCGCCGAAACCCATGATGCGCCCCCCAGCCAACTCGGCAGCGAGCACGCACAGGCGCTTCGCCGCGTGCGCGTGCGCCGCTGGCGTGTATTGCAGCATCGCCAGCGGGTCGCCCGCGAGGCTGTCGGCCCCGCACTGAAACAAGATGAACTCGGGCTTGAACTGACGCAGGTGCTGCTCGACGCGGTCCCAGACCTTGAGGAATTCCGCGTCACCCATTCCCGGCAGCATCGGGATATTGAGCTTGGTCCCCTTGGCCGCGCCTTTGCCCGTCTCGTGCGCGTAGCCTGTGCCCGGGTAGAGCGTGCGCCCGTCCTGATGAATATCCGCGTAGATGAGGTCCGGATCCTCCTCATACGGGTAGAAAAGTCCGTCGCCATGGTGAACGTCGATGTCCACATAGCCGATACGGCGGATGCCGTACTGGGTGCGCAGCGTATCGATCACGACGCCGATGTCATTGAAGACGCAGAACCCCGCAGCATTGCCGCGCCGCGCATGATGCAGCCCGCCGATCGGCTGGAACGTGCGCAACGCGCCCCCGCTCATGATCATGTCGAGACCGTGCAGGGCTGAACCCACGACGGTCGCCGACGCCTCGTAGACCCCTGGATAGGCGGGCGTATCCCCATAGTCGATGAGGCCACCGCCCTCGTCCGATCTTTCCTTGACCCAGGCAACGTACTCGGGCGTGTGAAAGCGATGAATTTCCTCCGCCGCCGCCATGCGCGGATCGGTGATCGCCGCGCGCTTGTTGAGCCCCTGCTTCACGGCTTCCTTCCAGAAGGCATCCTGCCGGTCGGGACCGAACGGATGACCGTTGGGAAAGCCGTACTTCCCGAGCGCCTCGCCGACATACAGTCTGACTTCACTATTCATGGCCCACCTCCGCGAAACGCTTTCGCCTTTCGCCGCTCACCAATCACCACCCACGATTTACGTTTTAGATCTCGAGCCGCGACGCACCACTTCAGAACAAAGACATCTGCCCCGCACGTGAGACCGAGCGGAACTGCGTGGTGTCGAGCGCGCAGTTCCGCGCACCAGCATTGAAGCCCATGCGGTCACACGCCTTGCTGAAGCGCTGCGCCAACAGCCTTGCAAGCTCGCCCTCGCCCTTCATGCGGCTGCCGAATGTCGGGTCGTTTTCCCGCCCGCCGCGCATCGCATGGACGCGGCTCATCACATGCTTCGCCTTCAGCGGATAATGCCGCTCGAGCCAATCCTTGAACAGGTCCTTCACCTCCCACGGCAGGCGCATCAGAATGTAGCCTGCGTGGCGCGCGCCGTGCGCCCATGCGGCTTCGAGGACCGGCTCGATCTGGTGATCCGTCAGAAACGGGATGACCGGCGCCACCATCACGCCTACGGGAACCCCTGCCTCGGACAGTGTCCGTATCGCCCGCAACCTGCGGGCGGGCGCGGAACAACGCGGTTCCAGGCGGCGCGCCAGGTCGTGGTCGAGATTGTTGATCGAGACGAACACGTTGACCAGGCTCTTGCGCGCCATCGGCATGAGGAGATCGAGATCCCGCTCGACCAGGGCGTTCTTGGTGACGATGCCGAAGGGATGATTGAACTCGGCCAGCACTTCGACGATGCCTCGCGTCACCCTCCACTCCCGCTCGATGGGCTGATAGGGGTCTGTGTTGGCCCCGAGCGAGATTACCTCGCATCGGTAGCCGGGGCGGGAGAGTTCCTCGCGCAACTTCTCCGCGGCGTTCACCTTGGCAAACAGCCGCGTCTCGAAGTCCGTACCCGGGGAAAAATTGCGATAGGCGTGGGTCGGGCGGGCATAGCAGTAAATGCAACCATGCTCGCATCCGGCATACGGATTGATGGACTGCGTGAACGGAATATCGGGTGAATCGTTGCACGCGATGATGCTCTTCACGTGCTCTGCGGTAACGTGCGTCCTGAGCGGTGGCAACTCATCATCAACCGGCGTGTTCCAGCCGTCATCGAACGCCTCGCGCCGCTCGGTCTCGAAGCGGCCCTCGGGATTGATGCCGGCTCCGCGGCCCTTGCGCGGGTTGGCGTGCCTGCCGGTGACGGTCTTCAGTGGCATGACGAACGGCGGTGAATGGTGAATGGTGAATGGTAAATTGCAGACACTGCCGCGTAAACGCGCCGCGGCTCTTTTACGATTCCCATGCCCTACCTCGAGCTCCCTTTCCCCGTGACGTCCAATACATTCCGCAAGCGAGCGGCGCGTTCGGCGTCGAGCCGGTTGTCGAATTCCGCGAGCGCGACCGCCAGCAGTCCAAGCCCGCGATAAAGCCCAGCGATATCACGGTCCCAGTTCTCCACCGACGCGAGCTGGCGCCGGACTGTTGCCGTATCTCCGCGCGAGATGGGACCCGTCAGCGCCCGCGCCGGCCCCTGCTCGAATATCGCATCCACGGTTTCGCGCACCATCGGCTCGAGCGCCTTCAACGACGCCGTGCGTGGAAGGCCGGCTTTCTCATGGCATCTCAGCGCGCCTTCGATCAGCGCCGCAAGGTAATTGCATGCAAGGACGCCGCCCGCGTGGTAGATGCTTTTCAGCTCTGGCGCAATGTCGAATAGCGTCGCGCCGATCTTCTCGAACGCGGATCTCAGCACCCGCAGCGCTTCCGCGTCGCCTTCGGCGCTGCAGTAGGTGCCGGGAAAGGTTTTCACCGCGGATGCGGCATCCCTGAAGGTCTTAATGGGATGCACGCTCGCGATGAGTGCACCGCGCTCCTGGGCGGGCCGAAGATCGGCTGATGGTGTGGCGCCGCTGACGTGGAATACGACATCGTCCGGGGCGAGCTTACCCGAGCCAACCAGTGCCCGGCAGGTCGCTGCGATGGCATCGTCATGGGTAGCAATCATCCACACGTCGGCGGCGCGCATCTCCTCCAGCGCCCCTACCGCTCGGCCAGCGCCGATGAACCGCACAGCCGCGCTAGCGCTTTCCAACGAACGAGTGAGCGCATCCTGGATCTCGAATACGCCTGCCTTTGCCCACAGATGCCCGCAGGCGCGCCCCACCCTTCCAGCCCCGATAATGTTAAGAGTTTTCATTCCTCATCGAGGAATGACCGCACGAGCGCCTCCCACTCCCTGCGCAGGCTGGCGTGCGGGCGCTCGGCGCCTGCGCGCGTGTACCAATACCTCGCATTATCCGAATCACCCTCCTTCCGGTGAAGATAGGCGTGAACCCGCGCTGCCGCCGTAGTACGCTCCGCTGCGGTGATCACGTGCGCGCGGTTCCAGTCGCCCTTGGCTTCGTGCCATAAGGCCCTCAATAGCGCCGGGAGTCCCCGTGGCGGGCGAGTGCCTTTGAGCGAGCTCCGGAAATCCTTGTAATCCATCGGTTCATTCTATCCCCTTGCCGCGCCTCCCGTTGTCAGCGCACAACCACACTCGCGCGTTATATATTGGCTCATGCGTGTCACACGCCGCGACTTCCTGCGCTGCGCCGCCGCCTTCGCGGGGGCCGTGCTGCCGCTGCACGGCGTTTGGGGGCAGCCGCGGTTCCAGCGCGACCCCTTTACGCTGGGGGTCGCTTCGGGTTATCCGCAGCCCGATGGCATGGTGCTGTGGACTCGGCTCGCGCCCGAGCCGCTTGCGGGCGGCGGCATGCCGCGGGCGGCGGTCGAAGTCGGCTGGGAAGTGGCGGCCGACGAGGCCTTTCGCACCATCGTGCGCAGCGGCAAGGAGGTCGCGGCGGCGGACTGGGCTCATTCGGTGCACGTCGAAGTTGGAGGGCTCAATGCCGCCCGGTCGTACTTTTATCGCTTCCACGCCGGCGGCGCAGTCAGCCCCATTGGTCGTACCCGCACGGCGCCCGCGGCAGGCGCAGCGGTAGAACGGCTCCGCTTCGCCTTCGCCTCGTGCCAACAGTACGAGCAGGGCTATTACGCTGCCTACCGCCACATGGCCGCCGACGATCTTGACCTCGTGGTCCACCTTGGCGATTACATCTATGAGTCGTCCTGGGGCCGCAACCACGTGCGCTCGCACGGCGCCGCCGAACCGATCACGCTCGAGGACTACCGCAATCGCTATGCGCTTTACAAGAGCGACCCGGATCTGCAAGCCGCGCACGCGGCCCACCCGTGGATTGTCACCTGGGACGACCACGAAGTGGACAACGACTACGCAGCCGACCGTTCGCAGGACCTCGACCCGCCGGCGTTGTTCCTCAGGCGGCGCGCCGCGGCCTACCAGGCCTACTACGAGCACATGCCGCTGCCGATATGGGCGCGCCCCCGGGGTCCTGACATGCAACTCTACTGTCGTTGGGCGTTCGGAGCGCTCGCGCAGTTTCACGTGCTGGACGGCCGCCAGTATCGCTCGCACCAGGCCTGCCCGCGCGAAGGTCGCGGCGGCAGCAACGTCGTCGCGGCAGAGAACTGCCGCGAGCGGCTGAATCCTGAACGGACCTTCCTTGGCCAGAAACAGGAGCGCTGGCTCACCGGCAAACTCGGCGCGTCGTCAGCACGCTGGAACGTCATCGCGCAGCAAACCCTCATGGCGCAGAGCGATCGCAAGCCAGGAGATGGACAGGCGTTCTGGACCGATGGCTGGGACGGCTATCCGCTCGCGCGCCGGCGGCTGCTGCGCATCATCGAGGAGCAGCGCGTCACGAACCCGGTCGTGATTGGCGGCGACGTGCATATGTCCGTGATTGCCGACCTCAAGGCGGATTTCGACGATCCGCGCGCCCCGGTCGTGGCAACAGAGTTCGTCGGCACTTCCATTTCGTCTCAGGGCTGGCCGCGCCGTCGCGTCGAGGCCTGGCTGGCGGAGAGCCCGCACATCAGACATGCCAACGCGACGCGACGCGGGTATACCGTGGCCGAGCTTTCCGCGCGGCGCTGCCTCGTGAGCCTGCGCACGCTCGATGACGTACGGGACCCGCAATCCCGGATCCGGACGCTCAGGTCGTTCGCGGTCGAGGATGGAAAACCCGGTGCGCAGCGCGCCTGATTCCGACGCATGCCGCCTGTAACCTTGAACCGCGCGGAAGAACAGAAAACACCATTAGCCGCAGATAAACGCAGATAAACACAGATAGAACGAAAACCAGAACCTATATCAGCCGCCGATCGACGCCGATGAACGCCGATAGACGGATACAAGATGACGAATTGTTTGATTTAATTAAGTCCTGTGTCTGCGTTCATCCGCGTTTATCCGCGGCTAATAATGTTTTTCAATTTTTGAGTTACCCCCTACTCACTTGATTCCGTCGGCTCAGGCCGGCTTGACCGCATTCAGCTGCACGCTCACCACGTAGGAAAACGGCCGGTGATCCGCGATCTGCACGTCGGCGAATCCCGCGCCTGCGATCGCATGCCGCAGCTCGTCTTCGGTTACCACCCCGCCCAATGAAGTCACGTCCGCCAACGGGTCCTCGAGAACCTCGCGTGGCAACGCCTCTTCAAGCACCAGATCGCGCGCGGCCAGGCGCCCGCCGGGCTTCAGGATGCGGAACGCTTCCTCGAACGCGGTCTCCTTGTCCACAGCCAGGTTGAACGAAGCGTTGGCGACGACGAGATCGGCAATTCCAGAGGCAAGCGGAATGCGCTCCAGATCTCCTGCGACGGGGAAAATCAAACACCCGGTCGGGACGCCACGCGCACTCGCCGGTCTCAGCACCCGCAGCATGGGCGCGGTCATATCGACCGCGACGACCGTGCCGCCCGGAGCCATTTCCGACGCCGCCCACCACGCGTCAATCCCGATGCCGCACCCCAGATCGACCGCGTGGCGCACGCTCGCAAGGCTTACGCCCGCAAGTGGAAACCCGCACCCGCTATAGGCCCCGGCGAGCTCAGGCGGCACGCGCTCGATTACGGCTTCCGGATAACCGTGCTCCCTCATCCCGTGCGCGCCCGCCAGAGGAACATCGGTGCCCCCGGCAAGTCGCGCGTAGCGCCGGCGGATTCGCGCCTTGATTTCCGCCGACCAATCCATCCGGCCCGGGCTGTCTGCCGCAGCGCGCACCGCTGAATCAGTGCGGCAGGTGCCCCGGATTCCAGAAGTTGCCGGTGCGGATCATGCTGGCGATCCGTTCGCCGTGCTCGATCCAGGAGTTCTCGTTGAACCGGGCCTGCTCCTCGGGATCGAACTCGACGCGCTCGACGCGCGCTTCCCATTTGCCGTCGCCAAGATAGTCGACCACCGCATAAGCAGGGCGGGGATCGCCGTCCCAGCTCATGCCAACGGCCGCGACGCACACCAGGATCTGGGTCTTGTTCGGCTTCTTGAGATAGCGCACCGACGGGCCGTGGATATGGCCATGCGCTCCGACGTCGAAGTCGTCGTCCTTGAGCTTCTCGGCGATCTGCTCGTCCTTCAGACGCGCGGGAAAAGCGTCGTTATCGCCGATGTCGTGGGGCGTGCCGTGGAACACGTGGAAATCGTGGCCGAGCTCCGGCGTATAGGTCATCGAGAACGGGCGCTTCCTGATCCACTCCAGCTGCGCTTCCGTCATGCGTTCCCGCGTCATGCGGGTCATGCGGAACATCCATTCCTGGTGGTTGCTCTTCGGCTTGAGTTTCTCGTCGACCTTGTTCGCGACCCACAAGTCGACGTTGCCGACGAGGACGTCGATGTCGGGACGCTCCATGAAGTGCTCGACGATCTTGTCCGGTTCCGGCCCGAGTCCTATGAGGTCGCCCGGAACAATCACCTTGTCGGGCTTCTCCTTCGCCACCGCACGCTCGACTGCTTCGAGCTGCGGCACCTGTCCGTGAATGTCGGAATATAGACAGTATCTGAATCGCATGGCATTGCCTCCTTTTGCGCTGGATGCTTCGGTCAAATACGGAAGCCGTACTCGACACGAAAGAATGGAATGGTATCAGAATGGTATCGTATCTTGAGGCGGCTCGCCGCCGCCATACTGAAAGGACGCAGTAGGCGACAAAAACATCGGTGGCCCTATCCTTGGCAACACTTGGCGTGGGGTCTTTCAGATCAACACGAGGCTCATGGACGGGAACGCGATCACGGCAATCAGCACCGCGAGCATGATCATCGCAAACGGAAAAGCCCCGGCGAAGATGTCACCGAGGGAAATCGAAGGGTCATTGATTGCGCTCTTGACCGTAAAGACCGACAGCCCGAGAGGCGGCGTCAGCAAACCAATTTCCGCGCCGATTACGGTCACGACCCCAAACCAGACGAGGTCGCCGCCGAACGCGACCACCGCCGACATGAACAGCGGCGACGCGATCAGGATGATCGAGGCAGTGTCGAGCACCGTGCCGAGCAGGATGAGCGTGAAGACGTAAATCGCCATGAGCTCGTTCAGGCCGAATTTCATCCCCTCGATCCACTCGCTGAAGAGCGTCGGCAACCCCGCAACGCCCAGCATGCGGCTGTACATGTTCGCGGCAATGATCAGCAACAGCAACGCGGCGGAGACGTAGCCAGCCTCGACGAAAATCTCCCAGAGGCTCCGTAGGCTGAGCGCGCGGCGCAGGAACCCGATGATGAGCGCGATCAGCGCGCCCAGCGCGCCCGCCTCGGTGGCAGTGACCACGCCGCCGTAGATGCCGCCCAGAACCGTTACGACGAGCAATATCACGGGGCCCAGCATCTTCGCCTTCTTGACCAGCGAAATGACCGGGACGCTTGCATCCGGGCGGCGGCCGCCGACGAACCGGGGCATGAAGTGCGCCATCAGCACGATGCCAACTGCAAATGACGCCGCGAGCAGCAGGCCCGGAATTACGCCTGCCAGGAACATGTGGCCGACCGACTGCTCGGCGACGAAGGCGTAAATGATCATCATCACGCTTGGTGGAATGAGCATGCCCAGCACCGAGCTGCCCGCGACTACGCCAACGCAAAAGCGTTTGCCGTAGGTGAGCCTTCTCATCTCGGGCAGGGAAACCCGAGTGAACACCGACGCGGATGCGATCGAGGAACCCGTGACCGACGCAAACAGCGCGTTCGCCGCCACTGTCGCGATTCCAAGGCCGCCCTTCACGCGGCGGAAGGTATCGTTGGCGACGTCGTAGACGTCGCGCCCGACGCCGATGCGGCTGACGACCAGACCCATGATCATGAAGAGCGGGATGGTCGCAAAATTGTAATCGCCGACCGCGTCACCCACGGCGAGGGTGAGAAGGTTGATGGCGAGGTCCATGCGATCGCGGATCAGCCACACGCCCAGCACCGATACCACGCCGAGCGCCACCGGGACGTAGAGCCCGGCGTAGATCAGCACCACGACGAGCACCACCGACAATATGCCGATTTCGACAGGACCCATCTGTGTCTTATGCGTCGCGCAGCCGATGCCGGTCAGGCATTCATCGGCGGCGGCGAGGCCGAAGCTCGCCCCACACCAGCACGAGAAATGCGAGGATGCCGGCGATCGAGCCGACGACGATGATGAGCTTCACCGGCCACTCCGGCACGGTGAAGAGCTGAGCGGTACCTTTGAACTCCCCCCTCTCGTAGGACTCGATCGCCCGCGGAACACCGCCGACAACGATCAACCCGAGAAACGCCGCGGCAATGAGGTCGAATAGAACCCGCAACGCTCGCGAGAACCGCGGCGCGCGGTCGCCCAGCAGCGTCAGCAATCCCTCGGAACGCGTGAGCCGGCCGGCCCGCACCGCGTCGCCCAGCGCCAGGAACACGATCGCCACCAGCGAGAGCTCGACGATCTCGATGACCCCGAGTATCGGCGCCGAAAAGAACGTTCGCCCCAGAGCATCCGCATTGACCAGGAGGAGCAGACCGATTACCAGCAGCGCGCCCGTCACGTTGAGCACAGCGAGGACCCGGTAAAACCACCGGATCGTCGCGCCGTGCTCCGTGCCCGTGCCCACGCCTGCGCGCTAACGTCAGCTACTAGCGGTCCCAGTCGCGCAGCGGCTTTTCTCCCGCGGCGCGCAGCGCTT
>JAOTTL010000209.1:0-5822 GCA_029864385.1 Betaproteobacteria bacterium
ACGACACGAGCTATCGTAAGTGGGGCAAGCACTCGGTGGGCGTGGCGCGCCAGTATTGCGGGCACCTGGGCAAGACGGAGAATTGCCAGGTGGCGGTGAGTCTGACGCTGGCCACCGTGGCCGGGAGTCTGCCGGTGAACTACCGGCTGTATCTGCCGCACGAGTGGACCCGGAACAAGAAGCGATGCCAGGCCGCGGGTGTGCCCAAAGCGGTGAGGTTTGCCACCAAGGGGAACATTGCCTGGGGGCAGATCGAGGCGGCGCTCGCGGCCGGCCTCCCGCGCGGCACCGTGCTCATGGATGCCGCCTACGGCGATGAGGCGACGATGCGCGATCGGCTCAGCGCGCACCAGCTCTCCTACGCGGTGGCGGTACGGCCGGCAACCACCGTGTGGTGGGGCCAGCATCAATCCGTGCCTGCGCTCGCGCAACAGACTCGCGGTCGGCCCCGCACCCGCGTGCGACGCGACGCGGGGCATCAGCCGCTCAGCGTGCTTGATCTCGCCCGGACATTGCCCGCGGCAAGCTTTCGCAAAGTCGAATGGCGCGAGGGCACGAACGCCGCGCTCGCTTCGCGCTTTGCGCGGCGGCGCGTGCGTGCCGCGCAGGGCGGCCGTGCCCGCGATGAAGAATGGCTGCTCATCGAATGGCCGCGCGGTGAAGCCAAACCCACGCATTATTTCCTGTCCAACTTGCCCGAAACCCTCTCGCTTGAGGCTCTGGTGGCCACCGTCAAGATGCGCTGGCGCATTGAGCGCGACTACCTTGAACTCAAACAAGAACTCGGTCTCGGTCATTACGAGGGGCGCAACTGGCGCGGCTTTCATCATCACGCGAGCCTGTGCATCGCCGCCTACGGCTTTCTCATGCTCGAACGCCTGGCCGGGAGTAAAAAAAACTCCGCTCGACTACCAGCGCCTGCCCTACCCGAAGCCTTCCGCCCGCGCGGGGCTGGGCCCGATGCAACGCCACATCCCCTGGTCGATCGCCACCGCTCGCCATCGACTGGCACGCGCCATCGCGCGAGGGCTCCCGCAGTGTCCGTGCTGCGGGAAAGCATACCGGCGGGCAGCGGCGCGTGATTAGCAAACACAGTACGACTAATGAATCACTGTTGATCGGCAGGCCACTAACAACGGGCCGTGTTATGGAGGGCCGGCAGTGCGCGTGCCAGCCGCCTCCATGCGTTTTGATCGGACCTACCAGCCGTGGGGCTCGGTCTGGAGGATGTTCATTTCCTCCAGCTGCGCGCGCAGGTACTCAACCCGCTCCTTCGTGGCCGTTGGCAACGGCGAGCGGGTCGGGCCGACCGCACGCCCCATCATGATCATCGCCCCCTTGAGCGATGAGGGGTACTGTTCCTTGAACAGGCGCCACAATCGCGAGAGCGTGAACTGGCACTGCCGCGCGGCCGCCCAGTCGTGGTCCACCAGTGACTTGAAGAACCGGTTGCAGAGGTGGGGCGCGATAGCGCCGGACGACGAGAAGGAGCCGCACGCGCCGAGCGGATAGGAGGGCAGGAGATGCTCGACGCCCATGATGATCTTGAAGTCGGGGCGCATTTTGAGCGCCATGCGGGAAATTTCCAGAAACTTCTCGCTGTGGAAGCTGGCGTCCTTCATGCCGATATAGTTGGGCAGTCGCTCGATAAGGCGGGCCGTGAGCTCGGCCGTGAACTCCACGCCTTCGCCGTTGCGCCAAGGCGAGTTGTAGGTGAGCAACGGCAGCTTCGTCGCAGTGCCGATCCGGACAACGGAGTCAAAAATCTCGTCCTGCGCGGGCCGACGGCAGTACGGCGATATGACGAGTATCGCGTCCGCCCCGATCTTCTCAGCGTGTCGCGCGAGATCGAGGGAGTCTTCCTCTGAAAGTGTTCCAACGAATATGGAAACGGGGACGCGCTTCGCGACGGTTTTGACAGCTATCTCGGCACCGAGTTTGCGCTCAGCAATGCTGAGATTCAGGGACTCGGCCTTGTGATGAGGCCAGGCAATGGCCGGGGCGCCGTTGCGGACGTGAAAATCCACCATCTTTGCAAAGCCCTCGCCGTCGAAACTGAAGTCATCCTTCAGTGGCGTGACAGGCGCCTGCATGACACCCTTAAGATTGAGCGACATGATACTTTCTCCCGGTTGCGCTTCAGCGGTGACGGTTCGTGGCGCGAACTTTCGACAACGCACGCGCCGTTCGCGCCACCGCAGCCGAAACTCGCTGACAGCGATTCGATTTTAGTGAGAATCCTGCGAAACCGCCAGTTTGGGGCCGCCGGTTACCGCGCGCGTACGGGACGGCGCAGACTACCGAGGTCTGGTGCGGCGGACAGGCTTGCCTCGGCGCCCAGCAGTTCAAAATAACGCACGGCGAGGGAGAGATCCTGCAGGGCCGTGCCCACCGACTTGAAAGCGATGCGGCCCTCTTGCGGAATGACGGCGCTTCCTGAAACGACTTGCGAGAGAGTTGCACGCCGGGCCTCGGGGACCGAGCCGCTTCTTGCCACTGCGATCAGGTCTCCCGCCTCCTCGTAGGCATGAGGCGAATCCGCCACAACCAGTTCCGCGCCGCTGAACGAGCGCACGTCCGCTTCCGCAAACTGTGCTCGCGTGTTACCGACCGCGCAGAGCAGCCGGCATCGATCGAGCCACTCCCCGCGCAACACCGGCTCACTGCTGCGCGCGCTGCTTGCGGCCACGACGACCGGATGACTCCTTGCTGCCGCTTCGGCAGAATCCACCGGCGTGGTGGGAAAACCGAGACGCTCCGACATTTCGCGCGCGTAGCGTTCGCGGTTTGCAGGAGTGGGGCTATAGACGGTGGCTGACCGCACGCGGTACACGGAAGCAAGACTTTCGAGTTGCGTGCGCGCCTGGTTTCCGGATCCGATCACTCCTATCGTAACCGGATCGCTTACGTGCACCTTCCTCGCGACCACGCCGCTTGCCGCCCCGGTGCGAAGGTCGGTGATGAGCTGCCCATCCAGTGCGGCGAGCAACGCGCCGTCTTTCAACCGGTATAGCGAGACCACGTAACGTACGCCGACCCCCTCGATCGTGTGATATGCCTTCGTAGCCAAAAACCCCGCTTGGTGATCTGCGGCAACAAGAACGCGCATCGATCCAGTGCCGAAGTCGGTGTTGAACTTCGGCGAAATGAAGGTCATTTCCGCCGCCTCATGGCGCAGGGTTGCTTCCAGCAAATCGATGGCCTCGGGCATACCGATCACGCCTTTGAGTGCCTCGTATCCCAGCATTACCGCCATTCCTGACTCCCCTGCTGCCAATGTGCGGATCTCGCGCTCAACACCGAACACCGACGGAATTCTATAGACAACCTTGTAGCTCGAACAGCGGAGAGCAACTAGAATGCGAGTTCCGCACCGCAATCGCTTGGTGGCCTGGCAATTAGCTCGAGCGGTCCAGCTCAACGATCGTTACTTTTCGGGATAAACGAGGAGATTTTCAATGGCCAAGGCTGACAATCCCGCGGTACTGGTCGAACGCGAAGACAAGATCCTGACCATCACCTTGAATCGCGCGGAGAACCACAATCTCTGGAACCGCGAGATGCTGCTCGCCTTCGAGCCGGTGGTGGACGCGCTGCACAAGGATGACGAAGCGCACGTCGTTATCCTCAAGGCCGCGGGCGGAGAGTACTTCTCCTGGGGCGCGTTCGATCCCGCGATCCGCGGCGCGATGGACAAGAACGAGGTCGTGGAGATGGTGCTGCGCGGCTCGCGGCTGCGCGACTCCCTCGAGGTCGTGCCGCAGCTCACGATCTGCGCCATCAACGGCAAGGCGCGCGGTAATGGCGTCGAGCTCTCGCTCGCCTGCGACATGCGTTTCGTGTCCGATCGTTCCACGATCGAATTTCCCGAGGCGGACATGGGCGGCATTCCGGGTGGCGGCGGGCCGGCACGGCTGCCCGCGGTCGTCGGCCACGCCCGAGCGCTCGATCTGCTGTGCACCGGACGCTTGGTCGGTGCGGAGGAGATGGTGCGGATCGGCTTCGCGCTCTCAGCTTTCCCGCATGAGAAGATGATTGACGAGGTGATGAAGTACGCGCGCGTCATCGCCTCGAAAGGCCCGATCGCTGTGCGCGGCGCAAAGAAAATCTCGTTCACGCGTCTTGCGCCGGGCCTGCGCGAGGCGCGCCAGTTCTCCGACCAGCTGCGCTCCAAGCTCGAGTGGACGCACGACGTGGACGAGGCGATCAAGGCGCATAAGGAGGGGCGGAAGCCCCGATTTACTGGAAGATAATGCGTGATGGGTGATGGGTGACGGGTGATGAGTGATGAGTAATTGCTCGTCATTCTTGTTTCTCTCGGCGTCTTGGCGGTTCAGTTTTGGGGTTACGCGAGGTTCGATTCACGTTTTACGATTTGCGATTCACGGAGAACAAAATGGTTCGTTTAGCCGACCTGCACCCCGCTGATGCGAAAGCACAGCTGGACAAGATTCCCGCGCTGACCGGATTCGGCCGGCCGTGGGTCAAACCGCCTGTGTTGTCGAAGGCGCGCATCGCGATCGTCACCACCGCCGGGCTGCACCGCCGTGGCGACCGGCCCTACGGTCCAAGCGCCAAATCCACTGACTACCGCGTCATTCCCGGCAACACGCCGGCATCCGAACTCGTGATGAGCCACCAGTCTGTCAACTTCGACCGGTCCGGCTTCCAGGAGGACCACAACGTCGTCTTCCCGATCGACCGCCTGAGCGAGCTCGCGCGCGAAGGCATCATCGGCTCGGTCGCCGAGTATCACTACGCGTTCATGGGGGCGGCGCCGATCAAGGAGTTGAAGCCCAAGGCGATGGAGCTCGCGTGGCTGTTGAAGAAGGACAAGGTGGACGCGGTCCTGCTCTCGCCGGTCTGACCGAACTGCACGTGCGCCGTGGGCGCGCTTAGCCACTACCTCGAGGAGGGCGGTATCGCGACGACGGGCATCTCGCTCATTCGCGAGCACACCGAGGCGATCAAGCCGCCGCGCGCACTGTGGGTGTCGTTCGATCTCGGCCGGCCGTTCGCCGTGCCGCACGATGCCGCGTTCCAGCGACGCGTGCTGCTCGCGCTCCTGCGCCTGCTCGAGGCGCCGTCCGGCCCCGTATTGGTGGATTACCCGGAGCAAGCGCCGCACACCGACGCCGACGAGATGGAAGGCGTGGCGTGCCCGGTGAGCTTTGGCGGTGCCGCGGAGCCGGGCGATCTTGGCGCAGCGCTCGCGCGCGAGATCGAGGAGATTGCACCTTGGTACGACCTGGCCAGGCAGCGCCGCGGCCGCACCACGGTCGGCGCGAGCGGTGTCTCTGTAGAAGACGCCGCGCGTATCGTTGGCTCGTACCTGAACGGCAAGGCGAGCGAGACGATCAACGGCCTGAGCGCGGGCGAGAACCTCAAGCTCGCGTACGAAGACATCCGCGCTTATTACTTCGAGGCGGCTGGCGCGCGTCCTGGCAGCGCGCGGGCTCAGGAGATCCTGCGCTGGTTCTGGTTCAAAACCGCCGCTGGCCGTGCCTTCGCCCAGCTGCAGAAAGTGTGCCTCGCCAGCCGTGACGAGTCGGCGAAGCTCTTCGCCAGCCGCTCGCTGGTGCCGAATGTGATTCAGCGCGAACTGCCTAAGTGACGGGTGACGGGTGACGGGTGACGGGTGACGGGTGACGAGTGGTGAGGAAGGGTGACGAATTAGCACGTTGAAGACGCTCTCGAGGAGTAACATGAAGGCTTAATTCATTGAGCCTGCTTGGCGACCCTGCCGCTCGTCCGCGCTGTCACTCAATACGCCTTACCCATCACTCGTCACCTGTCACCCGTCACCCATCACCGGCAAGAGC
>JAOTTL010000210.1:0-5810 GCA_029864385.1 Betaproteobacteria bacterium
CAGCCGGATCGTGATCTTGGTCGTGGCACGCTTGAGGGCCATCTCCAGGCGTTGCTTGCCCTGCGCCAAGCGGACCCCGCCCGCCGCCTCGTTATCGAGCGATGCGAGAAACTGCTCGGCCTCGTCGCGCACGGATGCAGAATACAATCGCTGAGGTTCGGCCAGGTAACCGTCCATCTGCGCATGAACCGCGATCATGCGAGCACTGCGCGCGACGCCCTGTTTTGCAAAATCGACCGTCGGGTCGATTGCCACCGCGCGCCGATAGGCAGCGAGCGCCTGTTCCCAGCGCTCGGCTGCTTCCAGATCGCGTGCCTCGCGTTGCAGCCGGGCGAGGGCGTCTCGCTGCAGGCCTTCCTTCGCTCGGGCGAGACCGTCCTCCGCGGAGGGATGACGGGGTCGCATCTTGAGCGCGGCACTGAAAGAGCGCTCGGCACTCGACCATTTGGAACGTTCCAGGTGCGCGAGGCCCTGCGTCATTAGCTCGTCGAATCGCTGGGCCACGAGGCGGCGATTGACGCGTGTCAATGCGTCCTTGGCGGGCGCGAACTCGGGGTCGAGTGCCGACGCCGCCGCATACTCCGCGCGTGCGGGCCCCAGCGCGCCGGCGCTTTCCTGCGACGCGCCCGCGGCGAGCCGCGCGAGGACGTCATCCAACCGCCCGGCTCGGCGAAGGCCGTGCGTGGCTTTCTGATCCTCCGGTCGAATCCTGAGCGCCAATTGAAACGCCTTGGCTGCTTCGGCGGACGCGCTGGCCTGAATGGCGGCCTCGCCGGACGCGAGTGCGCGCGCATAGGCCGCCTCGGCCTGTCCTGCGATCGCGGTCAGCTGCCGGCCGGCGTCATCGTAGAGCGCGATCGCGCGCGCATAATCACGGGCCAAGAGTGCCGTTGCGGCCTCGTCGCCCCGGGCGGTGGCCGCAGCCCAATCCCCGGCTGCCCACGTCGCCGCCTCTTGCTGCGCCAGTGCCTTGCTCTTTTCTCGGTAACGCGACGCGGCCTCTTCTGCGGCGAGGCGCTGACGGACCGTCTCCGCTGGGTCAGCCGCGGGGGTTGCGACCGGTGATGCCGGCTTGGAGACCACGACCTGCGGCAGCCGGGTGTTGCTTGAGGGCGATAACCATGCGGGCAACAGGAAGAACACCAGCGCCGCCAGCCCAAGCGCTGCGCTCAGTGCGACCACCACCCAACGTCCCGAGACCACAGCGTGGGTGCGCACGCCGATCGGGATGGAGGGGGGCAGGGATGCGTCGCGGTCGGACCCGTTTTTCGTGGGCTGCGCACTCGACATGGCGCCGGGCGTTTGGGTTTACTGTTTGTTGTCCGGCTCCGGCGATTTGCCCGCCGGCGGCGTCGACGCCACCGGCGACAATCCCGTCTCCTGAGCGAACAGCTCCCGCAGTGTTTTGCGCCACTCGGCGTACTGCGCGTCGACCGAGCCTGAAAGTTTCAGCGTGCGGCCCTCGACCTCGTCGACCACGGGCGCCACATCGCCTTCGAATGAAACGCCCAGCTCCTTGAGCGCTTCTTCGTGGACCTTTGCGTCGTTCGCGAACTGTCCACCCGAGCGAAAGACCTCATAGCCGCCGATCACCATGACACCGCTGGCTGCCGCGCCTCCCGATGAATTGCTGTTAGTGCCAACCACGACGCCGCCGATGATCGCTGCGAGCCCGAGGAGACGCCGCTCCCAGGCCTTACGTTCCAGCGCGCGCTTCTGGTTGAGCTCCTCCAAGGAGGATTTGCGCCACTGCCCGTAGGGTTGCCGCATATCGTCGTACAGGTTGCCATAGTAGAGGTTCACGGTGTCTATGAACATGTACTCGCGGGCGCGAATCCGGTTCACGCGCTCGAACATGGGGTCGTTGTCGGCGGGCAGTCTGCTCACCTTGAAAATTCCCTCGCCGTCCTTCGTCAGGTAGCCGTCGAAAGCGTGAGGCGCCACGCTGCGCGCGAACTTGAGCAGCGCAACCTGGCGGATGGCGGAGAGTTCCCTTGCGCTCAACTGCTTGCGGTAGGCGAGCATGTCGTTCGCCACGCGGTTGTAGAGGTCCTGGTACGGATCTCGCTCCTTCTTGTCGAGTGTCTCGTAGCTCTTTTCGGTGGCCTCGGCGGTGTACTCGTTGTGGAACCAGACCCGACCCGCGGCATCGACGACCTTGATCGCCACCGTCAGCGTCTCGCCGTTCGATTCGAGCAGCATGCCGGACACATTGACGTCCACTTCTTCTGCCCGCGCCGGCACGACGCGCACGGCACCCCATTGGCCCGTCTGCTGCAGGGTATTCTTGAGGTGGAACGGAATGTATCGGGCCTCGGCTTCCAGGATCTTGGGGTGCGTGCTTTGCTCTTCGGCCGTTTCGGTGTCGATCTCTACGGTGTGGAGAACCTGAATGCCCACGTCGAGCAGCGTCGCTTCGGGCGGCGCCTCGGTGGCGCGGATCGCCTCAGTGGGCGACACGCTCTGCTTGGCAGGCCCGGTCGCGCAACCGAAGAGCCCGAGCGGCCCGAGCATCACCAGAAGCAACCAGAGCAGTCGCCCCGCCGTATTCATCCCTTGGTGCCTTGCTTGTACCTGCGGTACTCGTCCCACAACTTCTTCCTCAATTCAGGATCGGTCTCCGCTTCGGCCGCCTTGCGAATCTGGCGCGCCACGATGTCATCGTCGTTGCCATCGCCCACATCAGGCGGTACCGCGGCCGTAGGGCCGGCCGCGCCGGGATCCGTGCCTTCGATACGGCCACCGGGTGAACCCGGCCCTTTACCCGCCGACTGCCCGGGATCCGTGTCGTCCTGACGCGAAGCGGTCACCCCGGTCGTGCTCGATTCTTCAGCGCCTGACTTCTGTGCGCCGGTGCCCGTGCCTGTGCCTGTGTCGTCGCCGTTCGATCCCGCGCCATATCCGCCTGCCGATGCTCTCGTCGGCGCCCGCGCCCGCGCCTTGCGCGCTTCCTCGAGCAGGAGCTGGTCGAATTCGGCGAGGGAGCCGCCGAGCTTCGCGTCCAGCGCCGCCACTTCCTCCGCTTGCGTGGCGGCTGCGGGCACGCCGATATCGCCTGTTTCACCTGCCGGCGCACCGGCGGGAGCGATCGCCACCGTTTGCGCCAGTAATCGGACGCGCTCGCGGTTTAGCTCCACGAGATCGCGCACCCGCGCGAGGTACTCATCGAGACGCCGTCGCCCTGCCGGCGCGGTTGCGGGGTCCGAGCGCGCGATCTCGACGCGCTCGGACACGCGTGCCAACACCTGCTCGCTGATCGCGAGATCGTGACGGGCCTGCGCCAGCTCGCTTGGCGGATCGGCCTGCGCGGGTGTTGCTAAAATTGCGAAGAAAAGCCCTGCGGCCCCGACACGCCTTAGTGTCATTCCCAGGCGTCCCGATCCGTCACAAAAAACGCGCCCCTCACGCCGGGGCCCGGCGTCCGTCTCGGGAGCCTCCCAGCGGGGCCGCTGTATGTAAGCTAACCTATTGATACGAATCAGCATTATTTAGCCATTCGGCCGCGTGCCGCGCCCCGGAACGATCGAGAATTGTTCCCAATTCCGGCCGTCGCATCAAAGAACATTATAGGCAGGCGTGGCGCGCCCTGTGTAGGACAAATGCCGGCCGGAAGAGTGCACTCCGGCTTGCGGGGCGTTGGGAAGGAAAGCGAAACAGGGCAAGCGAACAGGGGACGGAATGGAGGGGAATCGGAAGTGGAAATCGAAGACGCCTCAGCCTGTCCTCGGTTTCCCATCCCCGGTTTCGTTTCGACGCGCGCACTTTCACGATGGCCGCGCGATACTTAGGGGTTGCCCAAGCTCGCCCTTTTCGCGTGTAATTGCGTCCATGTCTAGTCCGCATTTGATCGCGTGCCACGAGTGCGATGCGCTGCAGCGCCGTGTCCCGCTCGACCTGGGGCGCAGGGCGCGCTGCGTGCGCTGCGGCGCGGTTCTCTACCGAAGGCCCAAGGGCACGCTGGACGACACCTTTGCGTGGACGCTTGCCGCGGCCGTCTTGCTGATCGTGGCCAATGCGTTTCCGGTGGTCAGCCTTGAGGTCCAGGGCCAGGGGACGGACGCAACGTTGTTCGGCGCGGCGCGCGCACTCCACGGACAGGGGATGACCGCGGTTGCGGCGCTCGTGCTCGCGACGCTGGTCATCGCGCCCGCGCTCGAGCTCGGCGCGCTGCTATACCTGATCGCGCCACTGCGGTCGGGCCGCGTTGTCGCTGGCTTTGGCGTTCTGTTCCGGCTGGTGCATGCGCTTCGCAGTTGGCAGATGTTCGAGGTTTTCATGCTCGGCATCTTCGTGTCCGTGGTCAAGCTCTCTCATCTTGCGAGCGTCGTGCCGGGCCTTGGGTTATGGGCGTTTTTCGGGCTGATGTTCGCGTCGGTTGCAGCTGCCGCTTCCTATAACGAACAGGGAATCTGGGATCACGTCGAGAGCATTCGGCGTGGAAGCTCGCTTGATACCGCGGCGGCTGGAGCAACGCGATGACGGCCGCCGCGTTGACCGCCGCCGGCCGAGGCCTTTGCTCCTGTCACGCTTGCGGTCTGGTGAGCCGGTTGCCGTCCCGCGCGCACGCAGGCCACTGTCCGCGCTGCGATGCGGTGATTCATTCTCGCAAGCCGAACAGCATTGCCCGCACCTGGGCGCTTCTCATCGCGGCCTTTATCCTTTACATCCCGGCCAATGTTTTGCCCATTACGATCACTCGCTCGCTTTTCGGGGTGCAGAGCGATACCATCATGAGCGGGGTTGCGTATTTCTGGACCTCCGGTTCCTACGATCTTGCCATCATCATATTCACTGCCAGCATTTTCGTACCGCTCGTCAAGCTGCTGGCATTGTCGTTCCTCGCTGTGTCGGTCCAGTTGCGTTCGCGCTGGGAGCCGCTACAGCGCGCGAAGCTCTACCGTTTGGTCGAGTTCATCGGCAAATGGTCCATGCTCGATATCTTCGTCGTTGCGCTACTGGCGACGCTGGTCGATTTTTCCATACTGGCTGCGATCTCGGCAGGCCCAGCCGCCATTGCGTTCGGCGCGGTCGTGGTGATTACGATGTTTGCGGCGATGACGTTCGATCCGCGCCTGCTCTGGGACCCCTTGGGCGAGGAAGAGCCAAAGGTGAAGGCCCATGGCTGAGAGCGCGCCGGGATCCGGGCTGGACGAGATTCCGCAGGCGCGCGCCGAGTCCAGGCCGCGCCGCAGACTGCCGCTCGTCTGGATCGTGCCGCTGGTCGCGGTGCTCGTGGGCGGCTGGCTTGCCGTCAAGACGATCCTCGACAAGGGTCCCACGGCGATCATCACTTTCCGGACTGCGGAAGGGCTCGAGATCGGCAAAACCAAAATCAAGTTTAAGGATGTCGACATCGGCGTGGTGAAGGACATCAAGCTTTTGCATGACCATACCGGGGTATTGGTCCGTGCGGAATTCTCGAAGGACGCGGAAGACTTTCTGGTGGAAGATTCTCGCTTCTGGGTGGTCCGGCCACGCATCTCCGGGGGTGGCGTCTCGGGATTGGGAACGCTGTTGTCCGGCGCCTACATTGGCGCCGATGTCGGGAAGTCGTTGAAGCGGCGCGAGCATTTCGCCGGGCTCGAAGTGCCACCCATTCTCACGGCAGGCCTGCCGGGGCGGGAGTTCGTGTTACGCGCCGATGATTTGGGATCCCTTGGATACGGAACGCCGGTCTATTTCCGGCGGCTGCAGGTGGGCGAGGTCGTCGCCTATCAGTTGGATAAGGACGGCAGCGGCGTCGTCATCACGGTTTTCGTGCATGCTCCCTATGACCGATTCGTCACGACCGAGACACGGTTCTGGCAGGC
>JAOTTL010000048.1:0-22903 GCA_029864385.1 Betaproteobacteria bacterium
TCGAATACAGGCTGTGCACCACGAAGAAGCCGGTGACGAAGACCATCGCCCATCCGACCACGCGCCGGGTCGTCTCGAGCACCAGCAGAATGAAACCCGCCCCGACCCACAGATCCAGGGGTGTGATGTCGCCACCGCGCATGTTGAACCCGTCGATGTCCCACAACGTATAGCCCTGCACGAACAGGCCGAAGCCGACCAGCACGAGATCGATCAGGAAGCCGAAAACGCGCCATGCATTGCCGCGGCCGCCCGGCAAGATGAGGGGATCGCGGTACGAGCGGCGAAACAGCGGGTTAAGCAGCACGGCCAGCACCAGCATGACGGTCAGGTGCGTGCCGCGAAAGGAGCGCGTCTCCGGCGTGCCGTAGACGGCGGTATACAAATGGAACAGCGCCAGCGCGATTGCGAACACCGCGCAGACGGTGGCAATCACGACCGGCAGGCGCACACCGCGATCCCGCATCACCGTCTCGATCAACGAGGCTTCCTTGACCTCGTGATACTCGAGACGCTCTTCTACGATCTGGGCCGTGGCGTCAACCATCGGGTCTACCAAAAAGGGGTCCGTGATTATGCAGCGGGGACGGGCACCGCCCGCTCGGCGCAACGATTGCGCCATGGCGCGCGCAGGTCACAGAACACGCGAGCGTACGCGCATCGGCCCGTGCAAGTCGCCCGGACCGATGCGCGTTCGCGTCCGTGGCTACATCTTCTTGACGCCCAGCTCCGCGTAGCAGCGCGCCGCGCCCGGATGAACCGGTATGGCGGCTGCCGCCAGCGCGTCTTCCATCTTGACCTTATTCCACACCTTCTTCACCGCCGCGAAGGTGCCGTGCTCCTTCCAGAAGACCTTGCACATGTTGTAGACGAGGTCCGCCGGCAGGTCCTTGTTCACCACCATGACCGTCGCCGTGGCGAGCGTCGGCACGTCGGCGGTCATCCCTTCGTAGGCGCTCATCGGGATCTTGGTGGCGATCACGCCGGGATTGCTCTTGATGATGCCCTCCATCTTTTGGGGGTCGATGCCGATGAAACGGATGCCCGGCTTGAAGTTCAGGTCGATGAACGAGGCCTGCGGCAACGACGTCACCGCGAGGAACACGTCGATGTGGCCGTCCTTCATGAGCGCCACCGAATCGGAGTAGTCGACATAGTGGACGGTTCCGCCGTTTTGTTTGATCTTGGCGAAACTCAGGTCATAGGCAGCGAGCACCGTTTCTGCGAACGCCGTACCGGTCCATCCCGCCTTCCCGGGGCTGAGATTCTTGCCGTTGAAATCGCTGATCGACTTGATGCTCGAATTCTTGGGGACGGCAATCTGTACGATACCCGGATACAACGTCGCAAAGAACGTGACGTTCTTGTAGGGACGGTCGAATTTTCCGCGCCCGATGTAGCCGTTGTAGGCCGTGTGGCCGTAGCTCCAGCCGATCTCCGCGTTGCCCTCGCTGACGTCCTTGATGTTGCCCACGCCGCCACCGGGACCGTTCGAGGCGGCGACTCCCTTGATCTCCTTCTGCATGATCTGCATGATTTTCGCGCCCAGCGGATACCAGCTCCCGCCGGAAGGGCCGGATACCATGCGCACGAACGTCTCCGCATTGGCAAACGGGGCAGCTAGCGCAAGGCAGCCGGCGAGCGACATGATTTTCAACGTTGGTTTCATACGATCTCTCCTCCTTTGGGGTTTACGAATCAAGCTGTTCCTCGTTTGGCGCGACGGCGCACGCACCGCCGGACGCGCACTGAGCGGTCGAAATCCGGCGCGTACCGAATCCGACCCCGGGCGTCTCCTCGCAACCACCCGGCAGTTCGAGTCGGATCAAGTCTAGTCCGATTCGGCAGGTGCGGAAAGCGACCCGTGTTCCGCGCATGCGAACCGGTGACCGATGGCGCCAGCCCAGCGCGCAGGGCGACCAATCCGTCGGCCGTCCAAGGGCTGCGGTCGATTCGACGATCTTCCCGATACACGACGGACTTTTTGCGGATTTTGTCTGTTTGTATAGAGGGTTATCTGCCGCCAGCTTCAGGTCCTGAACCGGTTTCGAGTCACGACTCGGGGGCTGTCAGCCCGCAGCGAGAGTAGGCTGGCGGGCCGCCCGCTCGAACTCCACATTCGGCAGGCGCTCGAGCCGCCACAACTCGTCGAGCAACGCGCGCGCGGCGGGCTCGCCCAGCACCGGTACAGCCAGCTCGAGATACTTGCCATTCAACTCCGCGTCCGAGAGCGGCAACTCGGGGTCGCCCTTGCGCGTGGGCTGGAAGTGCGCGAGCTTGCGGCCGTCGGCGGTCTCGATTTCCACGCGCGCGGCGCGTTGGTTGGGATAGCCCTTCGAGAGCTCGGGATCGGCGATGCATTCGATCCGCTGCATGAGCGAGCGCACCTCGGCGTCGCCCAGCCGCTCGGGCAGAAACGCGTTCAGGCGCACGCTGCCGTGCACCACGGCGTGCGCGACGGTGTATTGCACGCTGAACTTGGCCTGATAGTCGCCTTCCGGCTTGGCGTTGTCGACGATGTCGAGGCCGGCCTTGTAGGTCGCGATCCGGATTTTCCGGATGTCCTTCGGGGCAAGCTGGTGCTCGTGCACCAGGTGGAGCACGGCGTCGATCGGCGCGAAGGTATGGCCGCAGCAGCCGTGATTTTTAAAAGTGACCTGAACAATGTGGTAATCCGTGCCCAGACCGCGGGTTGCCTTGCTCCAGTCCGGGTTGACGCTCATCGCCGCGCCAAAACCGACCGCTCCCTCGAGGATGTCATGCACACCGGTGACACCCTTGGCGGCCGCCATTGCGGCGAGCGCGCCGGCTTCCGCGGCATGCGCGCTGTGCAGCGGTTTCGCCATCGCCTGCGAGCGGAATGCCTGCTGCAGCCCGGCGGCGAAGGTGCCCGCGTTGCCCAACGCGTTCATGAACTGCTCGCGCGTGCAGCCGAGGACCGTGGCGACAGCAGCGGCGGCACCGAGACAGCCGACCGTGCCCGTGATGTGCCAGAACTTGTAGTGCGAGGGCATCACGGCCTCACCGATGCGCGTCGAGGTCTCGTAGCCCACGATGACGCCGCGCAGGAATGCCTCGCCGCCTGCACCTTGTACCTGTGCCGCGGCGAGCGCGGCGGAAATGATCGGGCTGCCCGGGTGGTAGCCCGCGTCCCGGTAGATGTCGTCGAACTCGACCGAGTGCGAAGCGGCGCCGTTGATCAACGCCGCGGCTCGCAGCGTGGCGCGCCGGCCGCTGGCAAGCCGCGCGCGGCCGCGGTCCAGTTCCTCGGCGAGCGCCTGCTCGAGCAGCACGGCCGGCGCGACCCCGCTGCCTGGCAGCAGACAGGCGTACCAGTCGATGACGGCGCGTTTGGCGTGGTGGATAACTTCCGGGCGCAGCTTGGCAGTTTGCTCGGCGACAGCGTATTCAGCGATGGTCTTTAGCAACATGGCACAACTCCTCAAAGGTCGGGATTGCTCAAGACGTGATGACGACTGGTGATGATTACTGGTGATGGAAAATGGTGATGAAAAGCTCGAAAAGCGCCGATGACCTTTTGCCCATCACCACTTCTCATCACCAGTTCCCATCACCATTTTCCATCACTTCTTCTCAGCCCCGGGAGGCCGCTGGGAAAAGGACCGCTCGAAAACGGATTCGGCAATGCGGTTCTTGAGGATCTCGATCGAGCCGCCCGCGATCATCCAGCCACGGCATTTGCGGAAGCACCACTCGACCAGCGTCTCCTCGGTATAGCCCATCCCGCCCATTACCTGCATCGCCTCGGAGGCGATCTCGAAGCCGGCCTGGTTGCAGAACGCCTTGGCGATGGAGGTTTCCTCGGCCGAGGGAAAGCCACGATCCGCGTTCGAGGCGGCGCGATAGATCAGGAGCTGGCCCGCGTCGAGCTTGATCTTCATGTCCGCGAATTTCCACTGCAGCCCCTGGAACTCTGCCAGAAGGCGTCCGAACTGCTTGCGTTGCAGGGCCCACTGCCGCGCCGTTTCGTAGCAGTAGCGTCCCAGCGCAAGCGAGCGCGCCGTATTGCCGATGCGCTCCACATTGAAGCCCGCGATCTGCTTCTTGAACCCGCCCTGCCTGAGCACGACGTTCTCCGGCGGGACGTAGACGTTGTCGAACCAGGTCGTTACCCACTCTTCGCCGTTCATGAAGCGCGAAGGCTTGCTTTGCTTCACGCCGGGCGCGCTGCGCTCGATCAATACCGAGCCGATCCCATCCACGCCGGGGCCGTAGCGCACGTAGGCCAGTATCACGTCCGCGTACTGCGCGTGGGTCGTGAAGATTTTCTCCCCGGTGACGCGGTAGCCCTCGCCCTCGGGCGTCGCGGTAGTCGTGAGGTCGGTTACAGCCGAGCCCGCATCCGACTCGGTCATGGCGACGCAGATGACGGCCTCGCCCGAGAGCAAGCGCGAGAGATAGCGTTTCTTCTGGTCCTCCGTCCCGTACTCGGCGAGCACGCGGATTGCCCCGAAATTGCCCGCCTGGATCACATCAGCGCTGCGTGGGCACACCTGCGCGATGGTCTCGATCGCGATCACCGCGTCCATCAGCGTTCCGCCCTGGCCGCCATCCTTCTCGGCGATCGTGATCCCGAGGAGCCCCTGCTGCGCCATGAGCTTTGCCACGTCCCATGGATGATGCTGGTTGTGCGCGCGAGCGAGGGCGCCGGCGCGCAGATGGCGCTCGGCGAAGCCCCTCACTGCCTCTTGGAACTGTTTCTGCTCCTCCGTCAGCTCAAAGTTCATCGCTTACTCGTGCTCTTGAAGAAGTGATGGGAGATGGTGATGAGAACTGGTGATGAAAAATGGTGATGAAAAACCAAACCACAGTTTGCAACGGTTTGCTCATCACCAGTATTCATCACCATTTACCCGCCCCTTGCGAGTCAGGCGCGGAGCAAGGGCCGTAACTTGCGCACGTCTCGGTACTTCTCGAGGTTCCAAACGGCATCGCACAGGGCGCGCGCCTTGTTCTTGCCCAGGACTGGCGCGAGCAGATGGTAGGACTTCTCATCCACTTCGGCGCGCGTCATCGGGTTCTGCGCCGTGCCCCGCACCGCCTTGACGTGGTGCCGGAGCTCGCGCCCGCCGGTGAGGCGGATCTCCACGATGCCCTGGCGCGAGGGCATGGCGCGCGTCATCTCGTCGTCGCCGTAGAGCTCGATCTTGCTGCGCAGCGCCAGCACCTTCGGGTTGTGCATGCGCTTCTCGTCGTGCGCCGATTTGAAGGTGACGATGCCATCGAGCAGCATCACCGCGCACAGGTGCTGCATGCAGATGTCCGGCATGTTGCGATTGTTAGTGGTATTGGCGCCCTGGTGCGCCACGCGGACCACGACTTTCTCGACATCCGCCGCCTTGATCGACTGCGTGCGGATGAGATCGAGCAGCGCATCGAGGGGCGCCTGGATCGGGGAGCCCACGGACCAGCGCTTGATGTTGGTGTTCATAATTTCGTAGGTAGAACCCAGCTCGCGCACGAGCCGCTCGGGCTCCGGCGCCTTGCCGATGCGCCGCGTCTCGTCGTAGGCGACGAAGAAGTTACGCTCGCCGGAGAAGACGTCCTCGACACCGGTGAAACCGGCCGCGACCATCGCCGCCGCGGCAACGCCATTGCGCGCGGGCATTCCGCCGAAATCGAAGGCCTTCTCAATATGCTCCTCGTCGCGCATCCAGCACGAGACGCCCGAACACTGCTGGGCGGTGTACGAGAGCAGCCAGCGCGCCCGGTCTGCGTTCACGTTCACGAGCGCGCCCGCCGCCGCCGCGGCGCCAAACATGGGGCCGAAGGAATGCGTGGAGTGGCCCGCTTCCCGGAAGTCGTACGCGTGCAGCGCCATATTGACGCGCGTGCCGATGTCGTAGCCGAGTGCTACCGCGCGCAGGAGCTGCGTGCCGTTGCGGCCCTCGCGCTCGCCCATGGCCAGCGCCGCGGGAACGACGGCGCAGCCGGGGTGGCACAGCGAAGGCGCGTGCGAATCGTCGGTCTCGTCGGCGTGGGCAAGCATGCCGTTCGCGAGCGCGGCGAACTCGGCGATGGTGACGATGCGTGAACCGGCGACGCACGATTCCTTTCCACCACTGCGTGTTTTCGCGAAGGCGATGGCCTTGCGCCCCGGCAGCAGGGGCGCGCCCGAGACCATTGCGGCGAAGGTATCGAGCACGTGATGCTTGGTTTTCTCGACGACGTTCGCGGGCAGAGGCCGCTTCAACGCGCCCGCGATATAGGCGGCGAGTTCTTGCATCAACGAGGAAATTTCAGATTTCGCCTTCGGCTTCATCTGAAATTTCCTAAAGAATAATACTTATTCATCTTCTGCTCCGGGTTGTTATTGAGTTGTCCCTCATAAGGAATTTGCGGGACGAAAGTCGCGCAAATTCCTAGGGCATAAAGCCGCCCCCGTTCAACTGGATCGACTGCCCCGTGACGTAGCGCCCGTCGGGGCCACACAGCAGGCGCACCATGGCCGCGATCTCTCCGGGCTCGCCCCGGCGCCCGAGCGGGGGTAGTGAGCGCCGATATTCGGGCCGCTCGGGTGCGCTTTCCGAGCCGCGCACCGTTGCGTGACCGCATCCGGCCCCCGACGCAGCCCTGCTGTTCGGCGCGGTACCGACGCGGCCGAGGGACCGTCATGATACCAAAGTGAGAACGGGCAGTGCCGCGGCATCCGGGGCGCGACAGGCTGCGATAGAATAACGCGCTCAGGACCCAGGAGGCATATCGTGAGCACACCACTGGTCGGGATCGTCATGGGCAGCAGCAACGACTGGGACGTCATGCAGCATTCCGCGCGCGCCCTGAAGGATTTCGGGGTCGCCTACGAGGCACGCGCGCTGTCGGCCCACCGCACGCCCGATCTCCTTATCGAGTGGATCGACGGCCTCACTGCCCAAGGCGCCCGATGCTTCATCGCCGGTGCTGGCGGCGCGGCGCACCTTGCGGGCGTGGTCGCCGCCAGGACCACACTGCCGGTGCTGGCGGTGCCGATTCCATCGCGGCACTTGCAGGGTCTCGACTCACTGCTGTCCATGGTGCAAATGCCCAAGGGCATTCCGGTTGCCACCTTCGCGATCGGCGACGCCGGCGCGGCGAACGCGGGGCTCTTCGCCGTCTCGATGCTTGCGCTTGGGGACGCAACGCTCGCGACGAAACTCGTGGATTTTCGCAAGAAGCAGGCCGAAGCCGTCAAGGCCGCGAAACTTCCCGGCCTTGACGGCTGAGTGACTGGGTGCGAGCAGTCAACCACTACGTGGTTACTCTGAAACTTGGGCACTTAGTCACCTAGTCATTTAGTCACCTAGTCACGCAAGAAAATGACGACAAATTCTTCCACTCTATTTGAGTCGAGCCTAAAGAGCCTGAAGTTCCTGCACCGCGGCAAGGTTCGCGATCTGTATGCCGTGGGCGAGGACAAGCTGATGGTGATCCAGACGGACCGCCTCTCGGCGTTCGACGTGATCCTGCCCGACCCGATCCCGGAAAAGGGGCGTGTGCTGACAGAGATGTCGTTCTTCTGGTTTCGGAAACTCGCGCACATCGTGCCCAATCACCTGACCGATGTGAATCCGGAGACGGTGGTCGCCGCCGCGGAACGCGAGCAGGTGGAAGGGCGCTCGATGGTAGTGAAGAAACTCCAGCCGCTCAAGATCGAAGCCGTGGTGCGCGGCTACATCATCGGCTCGGGGTGGAGCGACTATCAGCGCACGGGCGCCGTCTGCGGCATCCCGCTGCCCAAGGGACTGAAGCAGGCGCAGAAGCTGCCGCAGCCGATCTTTACGCCGGCAACCAAGGCGCCGATCGGCAGCCACGATGAGAACATTTCCTTTGAGCAGGCGGTCGACATCGTCGGTGACCGGGCGCTCGCGGAACGGGTGCGCGACGTCTCGATCCGGATCTACGCCGAGGCCGCCGAATACGCAGCGACGCGCGGCATCATCATCGCCGATACCAAGTTTGAATTTGGGGTTGATGATAAGGGCGGGCTGGTGCTCATAGATGAAGTGCTGACGCCGGATTCGTCACGATTCTGGCCGGTCGCGGAGTACCGTACGGGAACCAGCCCGCCCTCATTCGACAAGCAGTTCGTGCGCGACTGGCTTGAGACGCAACCCTGGAACAAGAAGGCGCCGGCGCCCAGGCTGCCCGCGGATGTCCTTAAGAAGACCACTGAGAAATACAAGGAGGCCCTACGCCTTCTTACGCAGTAGACGGGTGATGAGAAATAGTGATGAATAATGGTGATGAGAAATGGTGATAGGTTGTCGCTGCTTTAGTTATCACCAGTAATCATCACTTCCTCAGTCAGTGGTTTCCGATAAGGATATCGAACAGGCAGCGCTGATCCTCAAGGCGGGAGGATTGGTCGCTTTTCCGACCGAGACCGTCTACGGGCTGGGGGCCGACGCGTCCAATGCGGATGCGGTCGCGAGAATCTTTGCAGTCAAAGGCCGCCCGGCCGGTCATCCCCTTATCGTTCACGTCGCTGACGCCGTGCAGGTCGCCAACTGGGCGCGTGAATTTCCGGAAGGAGCGCGTAAGCTCGCGCGCAAGTTCTGGCCGGGGCCGCTTACGCTGATTCTCAGGCGCGCGCAGCGTGTCTCCGACGCGGTGACCGGCGGTCAGGAAACGGTGGCGCTGCGTGTGCCTTCGCACCCGGTGGCGCTGCAGCTGCTCGCCCGCTTCGGCGGCGGCATCGCGGCTCCCTCGGCGAACCGGCACGGACGCGTATCGGCGACAACGGCGGAGCACGTGCGCCACGAGTTCGGGGAGTCGATCGACTGCGTACTTGATGGCGGCGAGGCTGCCGTAGGCATTGAGTCCACGATCGTGGATTTCTCGGGCGCGGCGCCAACGCTGCTGCGACCGGGATGGATCGGGCCGACGGAATTGGAGCAGGCGCTCGGCACGCCGCTCGCAGCGCCGGGGGCCGATGCACCGCGCGCGCCCGGGAACCTGGCAAAACACTATGCGCCGCAAACGCCGCTCATCGTCATGGAGTTCGACCTTTTGATGGAACTCGCTGCCACCCTCACGCGCGTCGGCAAGCGGGTCGCGGCGCTCGCGTTGACCGAGCGGCGCCCGGTGCACGAAAGGCTCACGTGGATCGCCGCGCCGACCGATCCAGCCGCCTACGCGCACAAGCTCTACGCCAGCCTGCGTGAACTCGATGAGGCCGGCTGCGAAACCATCCTGGTGGAACAGCCCCCGCAGACCGCGGAGTGGATGGCCATCAACGACCGCCTGTCGCGCGCCGCAGCGGGCGGCGGCGAGGACGCCACTACCTGACAAAGGCAGAACGCAGAAGGCTGAAGGCGGAAGGGCCTTAGATCCCGTGATGGGTAATCGGCCTAACACCGGTGAACGGTGAGCGGTGAACCGTAAGGGGAGACTCGTCCCTCTTGGCGTCTTGGCGGTTCAATGTTGGAGCCTATCGGCGTGTATCTGCGTTTATCTGCGGCTTTTGATGTTTTCTGATTCTTAAGACAGGCTCTAATTAAGAGTCACCGGTCACGCTGCTTAGCCATAGAAGAGGTTGACGAGAAAAAGCGGGACCGCGGGCACGTAAGTCACCAGGATCAGCACAGCGACCAGCACCGCGATGAACGGCACGTTGGCTTTGCTGACGTCCCAGACGTTCTCCTTGGCGATCGAGCAGGCGGTCATGAGCACGCTCGCGACCGGCGGGGTCTGCTGGCCGATTGCGAGGTTGAGCGTGACGACCAGTCCGAAGTGGACCGGGTCGATCCCGACTTGATTCACGACGGGCATCACGATCGGCACGACCAGTATGATGGCCGCGGCCGAGTGCAGGAAAAGGCCTACGGCCAGGAAAAAGATGTTCAGCAGCAGCAGCACCAGCCACGGACTGTTCGTGAAATCGATGATGGCCTGGGCGAGGCGCTGCGGCACCTGTGCTTCCGTCAGGTAGACGCCGAGCAGCGCGCTCGAAGCGACGAGCAGCATCACCACCGCGGTCTGCACGCCGCCATCGATTACGGCAGTCCAGAGCTGCTTCCAGTTGATCTCGCGGTACCATGCCGCAATCCCGATTGCCGCGACAACCGCAAGCCCGGCGCCCTCGGACGCGGTGACGATGCCGCCAAAGATGCCGCCGAGGATGATGATGGGCAGCAGAAAGGCGAGCGACGCCTCCTTGAACGTCCGCCATACTCGCCGCAGCTGGAATACCTCCTCGACCGGGTAGTCGTAGCGCACCGCGTACCAGTAGCACAGCGCCATAAGCAAGAGCCCGCCGATGACGCCCGGGATGATTCCGGCGACGAAAAGCTGCACGACGGAAGCATCCGCCATCACCGCGTAGAGGATCATCGGGATCGACGGCGGAATGATGATCGCAAGCGATGCCGACGACGAGGTGATCGCGGCGGTGAACGGTCCGGGGTAGCCTTTCTGCTTCATCGCGGGCATGAGAATTGAGCCCAATGCCGCGACATCGGCGACGGCGGAGCCGGAAATCTCGGCAAAGAACATCGAGGTCGCGACATTCACCATCGCGAGACCCCCGCGGATGAATCCCAGGAGCGCGGAGGCGAACGCGATCAGCCGGCGCGAGATCCCACCCGTGTTCATGATGGCGCCGGCCAGGATGAAAAGCGGAATGGCGATCAACGGGAACTTGGTCGCGCCGGTGAACATCACGATCGCGAGGTTGGGCAGCGAGTCCAGGCCCCCCGCGGTAAGCATCGCGATGATGGCGGCGATGCCAAGCGCGACGGCGATGGGCACGTTGATCAGCACCAGCGCCAGCATGCCGAGAAAGAGCAGCAGCATCGCCATCTAGGGCCCTCCGGGTGAGGCAGGTGAGGCCGCGGCGCGCAGCGCTTCGGGCAGGCGCAGCAGCTCCGCGATGACGTACAGGCACGCCCCGATCACGATGACCGACTGCGTGTAACGGGTCGAAACCTCCGGCAGACTCACGAGGTAATCAGTGCTGAGCACCTCGAGCACCGCCCACCCCGCCCAGCCGAGCAGCACGAAGAACGCGATCACGAAGCTTTCGGCTACGAGGACGGTGGCGACCCGCAGGCGCCGCGGCAGAGTGTCGACGAGGGCTGACATGCCGATATGGGCGCCCCGGAGCGCCGCGAGCGCGGAGCCGTAATAGGTGATCCACGCGAGCACGATCTCGGCAACTTCGTCGTACCAGACGAGCGACTCGCCGGCTTTGCGGTAAATCACCGCCACGGTAACGATCACGGCGAGCGCGATCATCAGCGCGAACACGATGACCTCGAGCAGGCGCTCAAACGCTCGACGCAGCCTGTCGGTGGATGACAGCGTCACGGATCGATGTACGTAAGGAAGCCGGAGCGGCCGCTGGCCGCTCCGTGTTGCGGGTTACTTGCCAAGCGCGATCGCGCGGTCGATGAGCGGTTTCGCGGCTTTAACGTCCTTTGAAAATTCCTCGTAAATCGGCTTCGAGGCGGCGATAAAGGCATCCTTGTCGGCGTTGTTTACCTGAACGCCGGCGGCCTTGATCTTGCCCAGCAGATCCTCTTCATCCTTGACCGCGGTCGCGTAGACGAATGCCTGGGTTTCCTTGGCGACCGACTCGAGGGTCTTGCGCACATCGGTGGGCAGCGATGCCCATTTCTTGGCGCCGACCGTGACGTAGGCGGGCGTGTAGACATGGCCGGTGATCGAGAGGTATTTCTGCACCTCCTGGAACTTGCCGCTGTAGATCTGCGCGTAAGGATTTTCCTGACCGTCCATGACGCCGGTCTTCAGCGCGGTGAACACTTCGGAGAATGCCATCGGGCTCGGATTGGCGCCGTAGGCCTTGAACATCTTGACGCGCCACTTGCCCTTGGGCGTGCGCAGCTTGATGCCGTCCAGATCGCTGGGTACGTTGATCGGGCGCTTGTTGTTGGTGATATGCCGGTAGCCGTTTTCCCAGACCGCGATGATTTTCAGACCTTTCTTCTTGACGGCCGGCTCGAGCTTGGACCAGAACAACTCCTTCTCGATGCGTTTCATGTGGTCGCGGTCCTTCACCAGGTACGGCATCTCGAACACCCCGAAGACGTCCGACTCCGAGGACATCACGGTCGAGGGCAACGAGAAATCCACCGTCCCGAGCTTGAGCTTCTGGATCAACTCGCGGTCGTTGCCGAGCTGGCTCGAGCCGAAGACCACCACCTTGGCCTTGCCGCCGAGCTTGGCGTTCGCACGCGTGGCGAACTCATTGGCGGATTTCTCGAACAGCGAGCCTGGGTTGCCGACGTGGCCGAATTTCAGCTCCATCTGGGCGAGCGCGGAGCCAGCCGAAAAAAGCGCGATCAGCAGCGCAAATCGCAAAACGTGAAGATGCTTCATGACACTCCTCCTGTTAAGGGACCCCGACTTGACCGATTTAGTCGGTATCGGCGTGGGCGGGGCGGGGGGCTAACTTAGCCCGTACCGCCGGTTTCCACAAGTGGCGACGCTATTCCGGATCGCGGAAACGGGCCGAGCGAGGATAAGGGATGATGCTAGTGACTAAGTGACTAGGTGACTAAGAAGATGCGCTGCAGCCCGAACCCTCAGTCATGCTCTATCAAGAAGCCGTCACCCGTCACCCGTCACTCATCACCGCCCCGCGCCGCTGGTCGAGCGCGGCAGCGCTCAAGCTGCCGCGCGTTTGTTGGCGCTGGCAGCGGCCGGCTGCGACGCGAGGTAGTCCATGGCTGCGTCCACGCCGCCCTTCTGGTGCGGCACGCCGGCGAGCGCGAGCCCCATCTCAACGCCGGCAAGCGTGCCGAGCAGCATGAGATCGTTGAAGTCGCCGAGATGCCCGATGCGAAACACCTTGTCGCGCAGCTTGGTCAGCCCCGAGCCGAGCGAAAGGTTGAAATGATCCAGCACGACCTGGCGGAAGGCGATCTCGCTGTGGCCTTCCGGCATGAGCACCGCAGTGAGCGAGCTCGAATATTCCGCGGGATTCGCGCACAGGATCTCGAGGCCCCAGGCCCGCACCGCGCGTCGCGTCGCTTCGGCGTGCCGGTCGTGGCGCTTGAAGACGTTCTCGAGCCCTTCCTCTTCGATCAGCATCTTGAGCGCGACGCGCAGGCCGTAGAGCAGGTTGGTCGCGGGCGTGTAAGGAAACCAGCCGTCCTTGTTCGCGCCGATCATCTCTTCCCAGTTCCAGTAGGAACGCGGGAGCTTGGCGGACTTCGCGGCCGCGAGGGCTTTGTCGGAGACAGCGTTGAACGACAGGCCCGGCGGGAGCATGAGGCCTTTCTGCGAGCCGGCCACAGTCACATCCACGCCCCACTCGTCGTGACGATAGTCGATCGAGGCAAGCGAGGAGATCGTGTCGACCATGAATAGCGCCGGATGCTTTGCGCGGTCGATCGCTTTGCGCACTTCGCCTATCCGCGTGACGACGCCGGTGGACGTTTCGTTGTGCACCACGCACACGGCCTTGATCTCGTGTTTCCTGTCCTGCGCGAGCCGTGCCTTTAGCGCCTCGGCATCGACCCCATGTCGCCAATCCCCTTTAATAAACTCGGGCGTCAGCCCGAGTTTATTGGCCATGTTGCACCACAGTGTCGCGAAGTGCCCGGTCTCATACATGAGCACTTTGTCGCCGGGCGAGAGCGTGTTGACGAGCGCCGCCTCCCACGCGCCGGTGCCCGACGCCGGGAAAATCACCACGGGCGCCTTCGTCTTGAACACTTGCTTCAACCCGGCCAGCACTTCCTTCGACATCTGCTGGAACTCGGGGCCGCGGTGGTCGATCGTCGCGCTGTCGATCGCGCGCAGCACCCGCTCGGGCACGTTGGTGGGGCCGGGAATCTGCAGGAAATGGCGGCCGCTCTGGTGTGTCATGGTTCTTCTCCGGGTTGGCTGCGTTATTATAGGCTCGATATCTGGAGGACAAGAAGTGATGAATGATGGTGATGAACCGCCCGGAATGACCCAACGATTTACCCATCACCAGTAATCATCACCAGTATCCATCACCAATAATCATCACCTCTTTATGTGATGCCCGAGATGGCGATGCGCTCCATTCATCCTGGTGACTCGGCGCTTGCCACAAGGCTGCGGCGCGAGGTGCGAGGCGAGGTGCTGTTCGACCCGGCATCGCGCGGGCGCTACTCCACGGACGCCTCGATCTACCAGATCGAACCGGTCGGCGTGGTAGTGCCGCGCACCGAGGACGATGCGCTCACCGCGTTTCGCATCGCGCTAGAGGAAGGCGTGCCAGTCCTGCCGCGCGGCGGCGGTACGTCGCAGTGCGGCCAGACGGTCGGCGCCGCGCTCGTCATCGACAGTTCGCGCTGTCTCAACCAGATCGTCGACTTCGACGCGGCGGCGCGCTCGGCCGAGGTCCAGCCCGGCGTCGTGCTCGATCAGCTGAACGCGTATCTGCGGCCGCACGGGTTGTGGTACCCCGTGGACGTTTCGACCAGCGCGCAGGCCACGCTCGGCGGCATGGCCGGCAACAACTCCTGCGGCTCGCGCTCGCTTTACTACGGCAACATGGTGCACAACGTGGGCGCGATCGACGCGGCGCTGGCCGACGGCTCCGAGTACCGGTTCGGTGCCGTGCCCGGCGATCTGCACGAGCTCGACGCGCCCGGGGGTTATGTCGAGCTCGTCAGGAAAATCCGCGGGATCGCGACGCGCGAGGCTGAGGAGATCGAGCACCGCGTGCCCACCACGCTCCTGCGCCGCGTCGCCGGCTACAACCTCGACATGATGGTGGGCGAGCCGTTCAACATGGCACACCTGCTCGTGGGCTCGGAAGGCACGCTCGCGTACTCTCGCCGCCTCCACCTCAACCTCTCGCCGCTGCCCCCGCACAAGACGCTGGGCGTGTGCCACTTCCCGACGTTCTACGCTGCGATGGAGGTGCCGCGGCACATCGTGCAGTTAAAACCCGTTGCGGTGGAGCTGGTGGACCGCACGATGATCGAACTCGCGCGCGGCAACCCGGCGTTCCGTCCGACCGTCGAGCGGTTCATCAGAGGCGAGCCGGAGGCGATCCTGCTGGTCGAATTCGCGGGCGAGGCTCGTGACGAGCAACTGCGCAAGCTGCGGCAGCTTGGCGAGCTGATGGGCGAGCTCGGTTTTCCAGGCGGTGTGGTCGAGATCACCGACGCGCGGCTGCAGCGCGCCGTGTGGGAGGTGCGCAAAGCAGGGCTCAATATCATGATGTCCATGAAGGGTGACGGCAAGCCCGTCTCCTTCATCGAGGACTGCGCGGTACCGCTCGAGCATCTCGCCGAGTACACCGACCGCCTGACGCGCGTGTTCGAGAAGCACGGCACGAAGGGCACGTGGTACGCGCACGCCTCGGTGGGCTGCCTGCACGTGCGCCCGGTGCTCAACATGCGCGAGGACGGCGCGCAGAAGATGCGCGCCATTGCGGAGGAAGCCGCCGAGCTGGTGAAGCACTACAAGGGCTCCTACTCCGGCGAGCATGGCGACGGTCTCGTGCGCTCGGAGTGGATCGAGCCCTTCTACGGGCCCAGGCTGACGCGCGCCTTCGAGGAGATCAAGGATCTGTTCGATCCGAAGGGATTGCTCAATCCCGGCAAGATCGTGCGCCCATCGAAGCAGGACGACCGCACGCTTTACCGTTACCCGCCGGGCTACCGGACGATCCCGATCCGCACCGCGCTCGACTGGTCGGAACACGAAGACGGCACAACACCCCGTGGTGAAGGCTTCGCCAAGGCGGTGGAGATGTGCAATAACAACGGCCACTGCCGCAAATTCGACGCCGGGGTGATGTGCCCGTCCTACCGGGCCACGCGCGAGGAGCAGCATCTCACGCGCGGGCGCGCCAACACGCTGCGGCTCGCGCTCTCGGGGCAGTTGGGTCCCGATGCGCTTGCTTCGGACGCGCTCTATGCCGCATTCGACCTCTGCGTCTCGTGCAAGGGCTGCAGGCGCGAGTGTCCGACGGGCGTCGACATGGCAAAGATGAAAATCGAGTTCCTCTACCACTACCGCAAGCGCCACGGCCTCACGCTCAAGGACCGATTGGTCGCGTACTTGCCGCACTACGCTCCGTGGGCCTCCCGCTTCGCGCCCATGATGAACGCGATGCAGGCCGGCACGAAAAGTCTGCTCGGTCTCGCGCGGCGGCGCTCGCTGCCGGCCTGGCACACCGATCCCTTCCGTGAGATGACGGCACCCGACGCGGCCCCAGCCGCGAGCGGCCGCGAAGTGGTGCTGTTCGTGGATACGTTCAACCGCTATTTCGAACCTGATAACGCCCGCGCGGCGCTGGCGGTGCTCAAAGCGGCCGGCTACGTGGTTAATTTGCCCCGCCCCGCGGACGGCGGGCGTCCCTTGTGCTGCGGGCGCACGTTCCTCGCGAGTGGACTGGTGGATGAAGCCCGCGCCGAAGCGCGCCGCATGATCCGGACGCTCGCGCCCTTCGTCGAGCGCGGCGTGCCAATCATCGGGCTCGAGCCTTCCTGCGCGCTTGGCCTGCGCGACGAGTTTCTGTCGCTGAATCCGGATACCACCGTTGCGGCACTCGCGGCCAAGACCTTTCTGTTCGAGGAATTCATTGCGCGCGAAGCGGAAGCGGGCCGCTTCAATGTGGCGCTGAAGCCTTTGCCGCAGAAGAAAGCGTTGCTGCATGGGCACTGCCATCAGAAGGCCTTCGACGTCATGCCCGATGTGGAGCGGGTGCTGCAGCTCGTGCCCGGGCTCGAAGTCGAGACCATCGAGTCGAGCTGCTGCGGCATGGCGGGGAGTTTTGGCTACGAGGCGGAGCACTACGACGTCTCGATGAAAATGGCGGAGGCTTCGCTACTGCCGCGCGTACGAAAGGCGGGCTTGGAGGAATTCATCGTCGCCGACGGTACGAGCTGCCGCCACCAGATCTACGATGGCAGCGGCCGGCTGGCGACGCACGCCGCTTGCGTTCTGCAGCAGGCGCTCGGCGAGCGCGCCGAGCGCAGTGATGGATGATGGTGATGTTTGATGGTGATGAAAAATAGTGATGAGAAATGGTGATGGGACGTTACGCCGTGCAACTTATCACCAGTTTTCATCACCAGCACTCATCACCAATATTCATCGCCTCTTGCTCATCCATGGGCGACCGCTTATCGGTCGCTTATGGATGAGCGCGCAGGGATGACGCGCCCTCAGTTCGCGCCGGAAGCCATGCCGCAGCTTGCGGTGGCGACCATCGTGATCGCGCAGTTTTTGGGCACCTCGTTGTGGTTCAGCGCGAATGCCGCCGCCGACGACCTCCGGCAAGCATGGGGACTGGCCGCGGCGGATATGGGCACGCTCACCAACGCCGTTCAGCTCGGCTTTATTTCTGGCACGCTGCTGTTCGCGATCTCCGGGCTCGCGGACCGTTTTCCAGCGAGCCGAATATTTGCTGTCTGCGCCGTTGGCGGGGCGGCGGCCAATGCCGGATTCGCATTGCTGGCAACAGGGCTCACCGACGCATGGGCCTGGCGATTTGTGACCGGCGTGGCTCTGGCGGGGATCTATCCGTTGGGGATGAAGCTTGTGGTGAGCTGGGCGCCCGAGCGCGCGGGGGAAGTACTCGGCTGGCTCGTCGGGATGCTGACGTTCGGAACCGCGCTGCCGCACGCGGTGCGCGCCGCGGGCAGGGCCTGGCCGTGGAGCTACGTGGTGCTCGCCTCATCGGTACTGGCGCTCGCCGCCGCGGTCATGTTGCTGCGGCTCGGTGACGGCCCCCATCTCGTAACCGGACCCAGGCCGCGGCAGTGGGGCGGCCTGCGCCGGGCGTTCGAGGTGCCAGCCTTTCGCGCCGCCGCTTTTGGCTACTTCGGCCATATGTGGGAGCTCTATGCGTTCTGGACGCTGGTGCCGTTCCTGATTGCCGGGGTGCTGGCGCGTGAGGCGGCCGCGGGGCCCGGGTTGTGGCAGGTATCGGCCTGGTCGTTCGCCGTGATCGGCGCCGGCGGCCTTGGTTGCATACTGGGCGGGCGGCTGAGCCGTGGTTTCGGCAGCGCCCGCGTCGCCGCCATCGCCCTCGCCAGTTCAGGCGCAATGTGCCTGCTCTTTCCGCTGGTGCAAGCAGCTCCGGTGGCGCTGCTCCTTGCAGCACTGCTATTCTGGGGCGTCATGGTTGTGGCCGACTCGCCCCAGTTTTCTGCGCTGTCGGCGCGCGCCTGCCCGCCGGACTTGGTCGGCAGCGCGTTGGCGATCCAGAACAGCATCGGCTTCTTCATCACCGTGGTCGCGATCACCGTCGCCTCATCGGCGTGGGACACGCTCGGTGCAAAGATCGGGTGGTTGCTGTTGCCCGGACCGGTGCTTGGGCTCATCGGCATCGCCCCGCTGGTGAGCAAGCGATGAGCCCCGCCAGCCGCCCATTGCAGCCGGACGGGGTGTCGCTCATCCTGAAGGCACTCGAGTTCGCTGCGCAAAAGCATCGCGATCAGCGCCGCAAGGACAAGGAGGCGTCGCCCTACATCAACCATCCCATCCAGCTTGCGAACGTGCTCTGGCACGAGGGCGGCGTCGCCGACCCGGCCGTGATCGCCGCCGCGTTGCTGCACGATACGGTCGAGGACACCGAGACGAGCTGGCAGGAGCTGCGTGGCGAGTTCGGCGACGAGATCGCTGCTATCGTGCTCGAGGTCACCGACGTGCAGTGGCTGAAGAAGATCGTGCGCAAGCGCCTTCAGGTCGCAAAAGCCAAGCACGCCAGCAAACGGGCGCGCCTCGTGAAGCTCGCCGACAAGATCTGCAACCTGCGCGATGTCGCTGCGCGCCCTCCGGCCAGCTGGCCGCTCGAGCGCCGGCAGGAGTACTTCGAGTGGGCGAAGGAAGTAGTGGACAAGCTGCGCGGCACGCATCCCGGGCTCGAGCGGAAGTTCGATGATGCCTACGCCCTTAAGCCCTGATTGCTGAACGGGTGGTGGAAACTGGTGAGGGGAATTGGTGATGAGTACTGGTGATGGGTGGCGCAAGACAAATTTCCATCACCATCTTCCATCACCAATTATCATCACCATTATTCATCACATCGATTGGCGGCGACTGGCGACACGCGGCCCGGTCCATTCACTGTTGAGGATGCACGGGTTTTAGTGTGGGACGCGAAATCACCCAAGTCCGCTTCGACCCGGTTGACTACACGAGCTTTCGGGAGCGCGTGGAAGCGGAGACGCGGATCTTCGAGACGTGGTGGCGCGAGGGCCAGTTCGACCGCTCGGCGTACATGGGCGGCTTCGAGCTCGAGGCGTGGCTCGTCGACCGCGAGTGCCGTCCCTTCCCGGAGAACGAGGCTTACCTCAAGCGCCTTGCGAGCCCGCTGGTGGTGCCAGAGCTCGCGCGTTTCAATGTCGAACTGAACGGCACACCGCAGCGGCTGGCCGGGCGCGCGCTGCGAACGCTGGAGGACGAGCTCGTGGCGACCTGGCAGCGCTGCCAAAAAGCGGCGCAGGCGCTTGGCGGCGCGCTGGCGATGATCGGCATACTTCCGACCGTGCGCGAGCGCGACCTCACGCTGCGGAACATCTCTCCGCTCAATCGCTACTATGCGCTGAACGAGCAGGTGCTCAAGCGCCGCGGCGGCCGCCCGATCAAGCTCGAGATTGCGGGACGCGAGCGGCTCGCCCTCACGCACGAGGACGTCATGCTGGAAGCGGGGGCGACGTCGTTTCAGGTGCATCTGCAAGTGCCGGCCGACGAGTTGACGCGCTGCTTCAATGCCTCGCTCGTGCTGGCGGCGCCGCTGGTGGCGCTCTCGGCCAACTCCCCGTACCTCTTCGAGCACGATCTCTGGGACGAGACGCGAATCCCGCTTTTCGAGCAGGCCGTCGACACCGGCGACGCGGTAGAACCGGGCGAGCATCGGGTCACGTTCGGCTCGGGCTACCTCGAGTCAGGTCCGCGCGAATCCTTCGTCGAGAACCTCGAGCGCTATCCAGTGCTGTTGCCCGCGCATTTCGATTCGGCACCCGAGGAGTTGTGCCACATGAGCCTGCACAATGGGACGATCTGGCGCTGGAACCGCCTGCTACTGGGCTTCAGCGGGGCCGGCGTTCCGCACGTGCGCATCGAGCACCGCGTCATGCCCGCAGGCCCGACCATTATCGACATGATGGCGAACGCGGCGGTCTACTTCGGCGCCGTGCGCGCACTGGCCGGCCGGCGCGTCGCGCCCGAGGCCGAGCTTTCATTCGAGGCGGCACGCACCAATTTTTATGCGGCGGCGCGCGACGGCCTCGCCGCGCGCTTCGCCTGGCTCGATGGGCGGAAAGCGGGCGCGGCGGAGCTGCTCGAGGCGGAAATCCTGCCGCTGGCGCGCGAGGGGCTGCTGCAGTACCGCGTCGATCCCGAAGACGTCGACCGCTACCTCGGTCTCGCCGCGGCGCGCGTGCGCAAGGGTCAGAACGGCACGGCATGGCAGCGCGCCTTCATCGCTGCGCACGGGCGTCACTTCTCGCGCCTCACGGCCGCTTACCTCGAGCACCAGGGAAGCGGTCGGCCCGTGCACGAATGGCCGATCTAGCGAGAGACAGGACAGGCGACGACATGCTCTCCATCCTGACCGACGTTCCGCCTGGCCTGCTGGAGGCCGCGCCGACGGAGCTGCACCGAATTCTCGCTGGGCCGACGCTCATCCATCTGCCGGGGCAGCGGCGCGAACCGGTGCTCATCTCGGTGCTGCTACACGGCAACGAGGACACGGGGCTGCGCGCCGCCCAGACCGTCCTCGAGCGCCACGCGCAGCGGCCGCTGCCGCGGGCGCTGTCGCTCTTCATCGGCAACGTTGCCGCCGCGCGCCTGGGCGTGCGCCGTCTCGATGGACAGCCGGACTACAACCGGGTGTGGCCGGGCTCGGATCAGCCGCACGCGCCGGAGCACGAGATGATGGCGCGGGTGGTGGAGGAGATGCGCGGGCGGCATGTTTTCGCGAGCGTGGACATCCACAACAACTCGGGTCTCAACCCGCATTACGCCTGCGTGAGCCGCCTCGATCTGCGCGCGTTACAGCTATGCGCGCTTTTCAGCCGCACCGTGGTCCATTTCGAGCGCCCCCTCGGCGTCCAGGTCTCGGCCTTCAACGATCTTTGTCCGGCCGTCACGCTCGAATGCGGCAAGTCGGGATCGCCCGGGTCCGCGGAGCACGTCGCGGACTTTATCGAGGCCTGCCTGCGTCTCTCCGAGTTTCCGGCGCACGCTCCGCACCCGCAGGATCTCGACCTCTATCACAGCGTCGCCACCGTGAAGGTGCCGAGCCACGTGACTTTCTCGTTTGGCGAAGACAACGTGGATCTCCAGCTCGCGCCAGAGCTCGACCACATGAATTTCCGCGAGCTCACGCCGCACACCTTCTGGGGCCACGTGCGCGCGGGCTGCGCGCGTCCGCTCGAGGTGACCGACGCGGCGGGCAGCAGTGCCTTCGAACGCTACTTTGCGGTGAGCAATAGTGAGCTGCGTCTCGCGCGCACGGCGATGCCCGCGATGCTGACGCTCGACGAGCGCGCGATCCGGCAGGATTGTTTGTGCTATCTCATGGAACGGCTGGTGTGCCCGCCGCTCGCTTGATGCTGTGTCGAGAATCGAAAGACATATTAACCGCGGATAAACGCGGATGAACGCCGATAGATTCCGGTGAACAGCGAGCGGTGAACAGTAAACGGTAAGACCGAAAGCATGTTGATTCTTCCGTTCACCGTTTACCCCTGACCAGCTTATCCGCGTTCAGTCCCTCACCCCGTCCCTCTCCTTTCGGGAGAGGGGGAAGGGATGAGAATTAGCGGCTTGGCACACGATGCTCAGCCGACGCGCTTGATCTTCGCTGTGTCAATCACGCGATTCCATTTCTTCACGTCGCGGTCGATCAGATCCCGGAACTCCTTGGGCGGGCCGCCAGCGGGCTCGATGCCGCCCGCCTGCAGGCGCTCTTTCATCGCCGGCTGACGCACCACTTTCGCAACCTCGCGGTTCCACTTCGAGACGATGCCTTTCGGTATGCCCTTCGGACCCCAGATGCCGTACCAGTGAACGATTTCGAACCCCGGAACGGTTTCGCTGACAGTGGGCGTGTCGGGCATCAATGGCGAGCGCCTCGGGCTGGTGACGGCAAGCGCGCGCAGCCGCCCCGCTTTTACGTGTGGAAGAGTGGGCACCATGCTGAACGCCGAGATCTGTACCTCACCGGAAACGACCCCGACGAGCCCCGGGCCCGACCCCTTGTACGGGACGTGCACCATATTCGTATTGGTCTCGATCTTGAAGAACTCGAGTCCGAGGTGCGTCACGCTGCCGTTGCCGACCGAAGCGTAGTTGAGTTTGCCGGGCTGTGAGCGCATGAGCGCAATGAGCTCTTTCACGTTCTTCGCCGGAACGGAGGGATGCGCGATCATGATGAGCCCTGTCGTCCCGATCAGCACGACCGGCTGAATATCCTTCACCGGGTCGTACGGCAGCCTGCGATAGGCGGACGTCGCGCAGTAGCTCGACGAGACGATGATCAGCGTATATCCGTCGGGCGTCGCGCGCACGGCGATCTCGGCGCCGATCGCGCCGCCGGCGCCCGGCCGATTGTCGATCACGATGCCCTGACCGAACACTTCCGATACGGGCGTCGTGACCATGCGCCCAATAATGGATGAACCGCCGCCGGGCGAAAAAGGCGCGACTAACCGTATAGGCTTGTTCGGATACTTCTGTGCGAGCGCCGGGCCTGCGATGCACGTGGCAACAGCAGCAATTAGCAACAGTATGCGCTTCATCTTTCCCTCCTTTTTGTCCCAAAAAAGACGTCTGATGCCCGAGCCCCGTGCCCACACGGCGTCAGGCAGCAGTGTCCGACTTTTCGCCGACCACCAGTGCTGCAGATAGACAGGAATTGCATGACCACAAATCGATTTAAACTGAATCTGATCAAGAGCACACGTTCGAGACGTGCCAGTCTAATGCTAGACAACCA
>JAOTTL010000211.1:0-5781 GCA_029864385.1 Betaproteobacteria bacterium
ATATTCACACCGACAGCGCTAATTGCAGACGTCGCGCCATTGACTGTGGGCGTGCTCCATGCTGGATCGTCGACGAAGCCCGCGATCTGCGGGTTGGTGTGCTTGTTCATGTAGCTAGACGGCGCACTCAGATTGATGCACACCTGCGCCTTGGCGGGATCTGCAATGTCATCGCGCATCAAGTTGAAGATCCGACGAAACACGTATTTTCGGATCACGGCAAGCGTGTTGAAGTCCAACGCCATCAGATCGGGATCCCCGCCTGCAATGGCAAGGCTATACGCCTCGTCACGCTCCTCCTGCACCCGCCGCACCTCGTGCTCGGGCGCCAGTGCCGCGCCTAGCGCGTCGGGATCAACGCCCGCAGCCAGCCGGTGCACGCCCGACAGCCAGCGACTGCCGCTGGCCGTATGGGTAAACTCGAACACGACATATTGCCGGCCATCGGCCTGCGCGTCGTTGCGGTGCACGGCTGCGGTTGTGGTCAATGCACCGTCCCTATTCGGTCAATGGTCATCGACGCAGCAGGGTGACCGTTAGCGCGGATCCCCGCCGAAGTTGATGATGATTTTGCCGGTCGTCGCCCCCGTTACCGCCGCCTCGGCCGCGACACCCGCATATCCGTTCGCTGTCGCGGTTTCGGTGAAATCGCCCGTTGGCGTGATGTAGATATCATCCCCAACGGCCCACGCGCCCGCCGCCGCCACCTTCGTGGATACGCTCCATATTCCCCGCAGAGCAACCGCCACCACATCACCAGTGACGCCCGATTCTTTCACTACGCCGACGAATTTCATGCCAGTGCCCGTGGTCGGAAACTGAAGAAAATCGCCGCTCGTTGCGGCCGCGACCAGCGCCCAGTTGATCGTGTCACCGTCGCCGATGTAATTCGTTGCCATGATCCACCCCTCTATATGATGTAGTCACCCCGGCGCCGGAGCTCCGGCGCCATGTAGTCACCTCACGCCGCGATCACGCCCCCGCGTTGCTGTACATGCCGCGCCAATCGAGCGCGGCCGCCGTGACGTCGATTGCAACTTTCAGCGTCAACCCCTCGATCGCGAAGCCGCTTTCCTGCTCCAATCGCGGCCGCTGAACCCCATTCAACCAGCCCAATGATACGGTCTCGACGTCCGCATTTTTGCCCGCGATCAAGTACCATGCCGTAGCGCTCGCTGCGTCCAGACGCGGCTCGGCGATCACCTCCAGCGCATTCCTGAACGGATTCGGTGACAGGTCGCCTGTGGTATCGGGATCCTTTTCCGCTGCGATCTGCACTCTCGCCACCGTCTCGATCGCGACCGGCACCAGCAAATACCGTGGCATGATATTGAGCACCGCCGCGCCGCTGGGATCCGTGACCGTTCGCATGGCGACGCGCCCCAGATCCAGCGTGGTGGTGCTGATCACCGCCCCGGATGCGGCCAGGTTGCCGTCCGTGGTGTTGAACAGTGCGCGCCCGGTCTCCACCAGGTTCGCGTTCGTGGTCAGCACGGAATACACCAGGTCGCCGACCTGGCGCAGGGCGGCGCTACCCAGCGCGCGCGGCAGCCTGCCGATCAACCCGACGTCGTCATTGATGATGAGCTGCCGGCCGACGGAAATCAGCTTGCCGTACTCCCTGAGCTGCATCGTCTCCGCTTTATCGCTCAGCGTGCCGTGCCTGAATTCGCCCGACTCGGGCACCCGCTCCAGATCACCGATAGCCGAAAGCGCCGGGAAAGAATGCTGCCTGAAATTCGACAGTGATTCATTCCGCGTCCACGCCTGGAAGGTATTGACCCCCTCGGTATAGCCTCGCGCAAGGCTCTTGTCTGCCGTCGCCGCCAGCAAATTCGCGAAATCGCTGGTGGTGTGCGAGAACTGCGATCGAAGCACCGCGGGCGTGCCCAGCGCACGGCCGATGATGGCGCCATGATTCCCCGACATGGGCAAATTCCGAATACGCAAATAATCGCGCGCAAGGACTTCCAGTGACGCCTCCGCGATCCCCGCTTGCTGCAGCTCGCGCAGCACCGGCACCTGCTCAGCGCTATCGACCAGCCCCGCGCGCAGCTCCAGCTGCTTTTCGACCAGCCCGCACCAGGTATCGAGCGCGTCCCGCCCCGCCTCCACGCGCGCCGTGCTCGGGTATTGCACCTCGCGCGCAATCCGCCTCAGCTCTGCATCGATATCGCGCGCCACCTCGGCCGGTTCGCTGCCGGCGCGCAATGCGTTCAGCTCCATGTCTCGCCATTGGGTCCCTTCGAGACCCGCGAACAGCGCGCTAACCTCCTGCGCGCGATTGATTGCCGTCCCGGTCTCGGTCGTTTCCATGCTGCTGTCCTCGTTTCGTGATACTGATGCCCCCGGATCGGCTCCGGTCGCGACAAGCGCAAAATGCACAGGCGTCCATCTCGTCGCCACCAGCGAACCGTCTCGTTCCTTCCATGCGTCCCTGTGCACCCGCGCACCCACACTGCCATCGGTCAAGATCCCATCGTCGATATCGGATGCCAAATGCTGCATGTTGCGCGATAACCGCATGCGCCCGCGCAGGCTGCCACCTTCTAGCCGCAACTCATCCACGCGCCCCACGGGTAACGCGTCCCCACCGTGGCCGATGGTCACCGGGAGCCCCTTGCGCGCGCGGCTCAGATCCACAGCCCGCGGGCTGTGCTCCAGCACCTCGCGCTCGTGCAGCATCCCGGACACGGGCTGATCGGTGCTGATCGTGACCCTGAACGTATCCGGGCTATCGGCCGCCGCCGCCAGCTCGGCGCGGCGTTCGACCAGATCTTCGCCGCCGCCTGTCTTACGCTTCACTGTCCGCCTCTGCTGACTGTTCATTGCTCGGCTCTCCCACTGCGGCAATTCCCGGCTCGGTGTCGGATGCGTTCTCTTGATCCACTCGCACCGGATCCAAGCCGCGCTTGCGCTGGATCCCGCGCCGGCTGTCGATACGCATCTCTAACGCTAGCTTGTCTGCGGCAGCCTCTTTCGCGGGGTCGATCCACGGCATCGCGGGAGGCACGGTATCGAATTCAAAGAGGGTGCGCGGATCCGCGCGCGCGAAGCCTCGGATCTGCAGCGTTTCGGCCGATCGCTGCAGCGCCGCCACAAAACGACGGTAAACCGGACGCAAAAACGCTGCTTTCCACGCCGTCTGTAAATCCCCGTACGCCAGCCGCGCCTCGACCAGCTCTTGGCGTTGGCTGCTGTAGGTGCCCGCATAATCGCGCGCCATCGACGAGTACGACACCCCGATCCCGGATGCGGCCGCCTGCAGCATGGCGCGCCGGAAATTCGCCAGCTCGGGATTCGGCCGCGACGTGTCCAGCACCTCGTACTTTTCGCCCGGCGCCAGGTTATCCAGGATCATTCCTGGTTGCAGCTCGATCGAGCGCTCGCCCGACGTGGTCGAAAGCGCGGAGCTGGTGCTGAAATCCGGGCTGCGCGTAATGGCGACCGACACCGCGCTCGCCACCTTCGCGGCCGCCATCTCCGACCCCTCGTACTCGGCAACGTCCGCGATGCGCGTCACGGCCGGCGCGAGGATACTCGTGCCGCGCAACTGCCCCAGGCGCGTGATCGTCCGTAAATGGCTGACCGATGCGGCGTCAACAGCGATCAGATCGTCAATGCCGTAAAGGTCTAGCCCGCTGGGGTGCCGTCGATAAAACCAATAATTTAACGGCCGGTCCTCCTCGTTCAGCTCGACGCCGTGCAAGATCCGCCGCGCCCTGCCCTCGCCCCCGGGCGGGACAATCGGCTCCACGTCAAAGGGGCAGTAATCCGCTTCCAGCGTGCGCAGGCTATAGCCCAGGCCCCCGGGCCCGCCCTCCTGGTGCAGCACAAAGGCTTCGCCATCGCGCAGCCAACTGCGCGCCACCAGTCGGCAATAGGCGCCCCAGGGTTGGCGGTCGGTGGTGTCGGCGCCCTCGCACCAGCGCTCCCATTCCTCACTGATTCGCCGCGCCAGCTCCTCAAGCGGGGCACCGCTGCGCGCCCTCGGGGTCGGGATAAGCGTTTGGTTCGCTGCCTGCCGCGCCAGAATATCGAGCGCGCCATGCGTCAAGTCGTGATTTTCGTCGAGATGCCGCGCCCAGTCGCGCAGCTTGCCGCGCGCGTGGTCGGTGACGGCGTTTCCGCTTCGGCTCGCTGGAGGGCTCGCGCGCAGATGTGACGGGCTCGCGGCCTGGTACAGCCGCTCCACCACATCAAGCCGCTGCCTCGCCTGCGCCCGACGCAACGCCCAGCCCGGAAACCAGGCACGGATCAAGGACTCCACTGCACCACCTTGAAGCCCCCGGCGCCGGCGCCGGCTGCACGAGCGCGGAATCGCTGCACCTGGCCCTGCCAGAAGTTAATCGCCTGGTGCACGGCCGGCAAATCCACGCGCGTAAGCTGGCGATCACCTATGCTCGCGGTTTGCGCCACGCTCAACCGCTGCTCGGCATCCAGCCACAGCTGGAGCCGCGCCTGCGCGTCGGCCTCGCTGCTGACTCCCGTGGTCGTCGGTGTGAATGCCATGCGTAAAGGTAGGCGCACCCCGCGCCAGCGCACAACCCATCGGCCCAAGTTCCGATCCGGGCCGCGGATCAAACTCTCGGGCGCGGATACTTTGCGCGGCGGCTCACACCAGCCCCCGCCGCTGGAATCCCTGGCTCCCGCGGCGCCCGAGCTGCGCGCCCGCGGGCTCGGGCAGCGCGCGCTGGGGCTCCTGCGGCGCCCCTAGCGGCTCGATCCGGTGCTGCTGCAGGTGAGCGTAAGCCGCGGCCGTCGCGCACACCTCGGCATCAAGGTAATGGTTTTGGCGTGAGCGCGGGCAGTGAAAATGCAGTTGCCCGCTGGCTTTCTGCACCACTTCTTCGGCCACCACCTGGCGCCCGTAATCCTCAGTGATATCGCGCGGGAGATGCCAGCAATCGGGCAGCTCCTCCAGATCGGAACGGATCCGCGAGTACAACCAGCTCTTGAAGAAGGTCGTATCGAGCAAGTACAGCCGCACCCCGTCGCGGATGGTGCGCCCCCCGATGGTCACGTCCTGCAGCTTGCCCTGAACGGGAACCGGCCGCGTTTGGTAACCCTTGGTCGGAAACGCTCGCCCGCCGCTGCGCCGGCAGAAGCTATAGATCGCATGGTCCGGGCGCGAAAACGTGATCCCTGGCTTGTAGCCGCTGTCAATCCACGCCGTGAGCACGCCCAGGTGCACGTCCCGGATCAACCGTTCGAGTGCCTGATACACCTCATCATAATCGGTTGATCCGTGAAGCTCCCCATAGTCCAACAGCCAGCTCTCCATGGGCGCCTGCTCGCAACCCCAGCCGCGCGCGACCCAGTACAGCCGATCCTGCTGCACATCCACGCCCAGCGTCACGAACTGAACCCCATGCGGGCGGCTGTAGCCTCGTTCATAATCCTGTCGATGCGTGAGCACATCTTCCAGCTCCGGCCGCTCGCCGCGCGTGCGCCACAGCTCGCCGAATTGGGTATTGATCGTCGATTGCACCTTGCCCACGTCGCCGCTGCGATACGCGCCGCACAGCTCGCGCGCCAGATCGCCGAACGTCAGCCAGGGCGAGAAAAATCCTGAGATCCAGAAGCTACGGTGATGATGATCCAGCTCGCGAGACGAGGGAATGTATTCGCCATCCGGCCGCCGCTCGTACGGCTTGAACCGAAACTCGGCCAGCATGCGTGGTTTGTGCGTGTCGTCCAGCTCAACCCCGCAGTGCGGACAGCAGTAGCGCGCGAGCTGCTCGGCCTCGCGTGGGCTCGCGTCTTTAGGCCAGCGCAGAT
>JAOTTL010000049.1:0-22618 GCA_029864385.1 Betaproteobacteria bacterium
GCCCCCCAATCTATTTTTACGGCCTCAAGCCCGAAGCGGGCCTGGAATCCGCCCGGCTTGCCAATGACGGCATTGCGCAGATGGTGGCGAAGTACCCGACGCGGCTGCGCGGCATGGCGCACCTGCCCATGCAGGACCCGGACGCGGCGATCACCGAGCTCGAGCGCGTGGTGAAGAAATACAAGTTCAAGGCGGTCGAGCTCGGCACCTCCATCGAGGGCGTCCAGCTCTCGGACCCGAAATTCCGAAAGGTTCTGAAGACGATTGAGCAGCTGGGGTGCTTCATCTTCGCGCATCCGTACCGCTGTTCGGCGCAGGGCGCGATGGATGATTATTACCTGCAGAATTTCATCGGGTTCCCTCTCGATACGACCATCATGGTGGCGCACCTCATGTTCAGCGGGGCGCTCGACGAGCTGAAAAAATTGAGGTTCCTGCTTGCGCACGGCGGCGGCTACGTGCCGTACCAGATCGGCCGTTTTGCGCACGGCCACAAGGTGCGGCCCGAGCCCAAGGTGAAATCGAAAACCTCGCCGCGCGAATTTTTCAAGCGCTTCTATTTCGACATGCTTACCCACGATCCGCAGGCGGCGCGGTATCTCGTCAATATGGTGGGCGCGGACCACGTGGTGATCGGCACGGACCATCCGTTCGATATGGGCCCGGACAGCCCGATCGGTGCGGTCGATGCGATTCCGGACCTTACTGCGAGTGAGCGGGAATGGATCTGCGAGCTAACGGCAAAAGGGCTGTTCGGCGAGGATTGAGCTAGAACGCCGGTACCCCGGTGACCCGTGACCCATGACTCCAGAAAATCCTTAACCACGGAATCACACGGAATTGCACAAACGAAAACCTGAACCGGGAAGCGCGCTGTAGTGGACTAACAATTTCCGTGTGTTTCCGCGTGGTTCCGTGGCTGTGTTGTTTTCTTGGCCGGGTCGGTGCTATTTGCTGCTTTGAGACGTAGTCTCGCGCATCGCGGCGGCCGCGGCTGATCCGCGGCCGGGTGCGAGCAGCTGCTTGAGGCGCGTCACCGCGGAGTTGGGGCTTGTCAGCACCGTGCGCCGCGGCCGCGCCGGAATCACGCTCGCCGCACTCGCCATCGAGAACTGACCTAAGATCAGCGCGTCGCAATCCCCGATCTCCTGTGCGGCGTCGGCGATGAGCCGGTCGTGGTCGGCGGCACACCCGGCGTGGAGCGCGGTCAGCGCGGCTGGAACGGCGCGCGTGGTGATTTCGAGCGCGATCTTCTTCGTTTGCGCGATCTGCTCGAGCTCGGTTTTGAGCGAGGGGATGCTGGGCTCGAAGGTTGCGAGCAGACCGATCCGTTTGCCGGCCGCAAGCGCCTCCTCGAGCATCGCCTCGTTCGGCTTCAGTACCGGAATCGGTACGGACGCCGCTGCTGCTTCAATGGCAACCCCGAACGCGGAGCAGGTAAAAAGGATGGCATCCGCGCCGCACCCCTGCGCATAGCGCGTAAGCGTGACGAAGCGCTCGATCATGTGCCTGGTCAACCGGCCTTCAGCCACAACGTCGGCGGACAAAGAGTCCTCGAGCAGATGGGTGATTCGTGCCGTTGGCCACAGCTGCCCGAACGCGTCCCCGATCGGTTGCATCGCAACCGGTGTCGCGTGGATCAACGCTATGCGCGGGGCGGTCATGGGACGCACATTCTATCTGATACCCTGGCCTGTTGCCGAATGGACTGTATGCCGCGTGCACGGTGCTTACACTGGCACGGGGCGCGGGGTGGGAGCGCGCGCGAGCGGCCGGCCGATGCGGTGCAGCCACTCGCGGTGCATTTGACCGGTTATTGTAGCGCCCATACCATCGCTCGAGCTGGATCCCATGGGGAAGATTGCCGACGGCCTGGCAAAACTGGGTGTGCGTCGGTTAGTAGTGGCTGGCGGCGAGACGTCCGCTGCGGTGGTCACGGCTCTCGGGATCAGCGGGCTGCGCGTCGGGGAAGAAATCGACCCTGGCGTGCCTTGGACGGCGAGCCTATCCGATCCCCCGCTTGCGCTGGCGCTCAAGTCGGGCAATTTCGGGACCGACGATTTCTTTGCAAAGGCGTTCGAGAAGCTGAACCGCGAAGGCGCCGGAATTGAACCGCCGCTTTCGAAGTTGAGCGGCTAACGCCGCGGCGCCCCGGTATCTCGAAATCGGGAGCGCGTTGACAAAGTACAGGGCGCGTGCAACATTGCCTCGGCGCGCGCCTTCCTGAAAACAAACCCTTGGCGCCACGTCGCCGTTTGCGCTGCTGACCCGATCCACCGGCTAGCCGGAGTTTCACCGGCGTTTATTGGCGGTTAATCTTGTTGTTCTTTGGGGTCAATCGATCATGAAATCGCCTACCATCCGCCAGCTCGCACAAACGGAAAGACCGCTCGTCCTGCCGGGCGCGCACGATGCCTTGTCGGCGCTGCTCATCAAGCAGGCCGGCTTTAAAGGCTTCTTCATCGGCGGTTTCCAGGCGGCCGGCGCGCGTTATGGCCTGCCCGACATCGGCTTGTGCCAGCTTGGAGAATTCTCCGCGGCGTTCCGCGACATGATCAACGCGTGCGACCTGCCGGTGCTGGTCGATGCCGACAACGGCTACGGCGATGTCAAGAACTGCGTGCACCTGCTCAATAGCTACGAGCGCATGGGGGTGCAGGCCATGTTCATCGAGGATCAGGTCTCGCCGAAGCGCTGCGGTCACATGGCGGGAAAGCGCATCGTGCCGACGGAGGAGATGGAAGCAAAGCTGCGCGCCATGGCCGCAAACCGGATCAATCCGGACACCTTCATCGTGGCGCGCACCGATGCGCGCGCGCTGCACGGCATGGACGAGGCGCTGCGCCGCACCGAACGCTACGTCCGTGCGGGCGCGGACGGGATCTTCATCGAGTCGATGCTCGACGAAGAAGAGATTGCGCGGGCCGTGCGGGAGGTGGACACGGTGCATGTCGCGAACATGCTCGAGGGCGGGATCACGCCGATTTTGAAGCCGTCCGTTCTGGGCCAGATGGGCTACAAGATCGCGCTCTACGGCATCACGCTGCTGTTGCGCGTGACCCGGGCGATGCAGATGGCGCTTGCGGACCTGAAGAGCGGCGAGCTCAAGCTCGTGGGCTCGGGCACGCCGTTCGAGGAATACACGAAGATCGTCGGGATCGATCGCTGGCGCGGGATCGAAGAGGAATTCGGGCCCAAGAGTCGTGAATCGTGAGTGGTAAATCGTGAATAGAAGGAGCTGCGAATGGGTTCCAATACTCCGCACGCCGGATTCCCGCATGTTTCTCTGTGCGATCCAGGTCCCCGGTGTGAGAGACTTCCGTCCTTTGTGGTGAGCGCTTAATGCGTATCACGGATATCCGGGAAACAGCTGTCGCGCTGAAGACGGACCTGCGCAACGCCGTGTTCGACTTCAGCGAGATGACAACTTCGGTGGTGGCCGTCATCACCGACGTGGTCCGCGAAGGCCGGCCGGTGGCTGGCTTCGCCTTTAACTCGACGGGCCGTTACGCCTGTGGTGCGCAGATGCGTGATCGCCTGATTCCCCGTGTGCTCAAGGCAGAGGCCGAGTCCCTGGTCGATGATGCGGGGGACAACCTCGAGCCCGGGAAAATCCTCGCGTGCATGATGCAGCGGGAGAAGCCGGGGGGCCACACGGAGCGCTCGGTCGCGATCGGCACCATCGAGGTCGCGGTCTGGGACGCCGTTGCCAAGATCGCAGGAAAGCCGCTCCACCGAGTTCTCGCCGACAAATACAGCGGCGGCCGGTCGCAGGTTATGGTGCCGTGCTACGTCGGTGGCGGGTGGTATGCGCCGGGCAAAGGCATCCGTGAGCTTCAGGACGAGATCCGCGCCAGGCTCGACCAGGGCTACAACACGATGAAGATCAAGGTCGGGGGCGCAACGATCCCCGAGGACGTGAAGCGCGTGGAGGCGGCGCTCGAGGTGGTAGGCGCGGGTGACCGGCTGGCAGTGGACGCCAATGCGGCGTTCGACCGTGCTCGCGCGCTTGCCTACGCGAAGGCACTGGCGCCGTTCAGGCTGCGGTGGTTCGAGGAACCGACCGGGCCACTCGATTACGCGCTGCTCGCCGATGTGGCGGCGGCGTACGATGCGCCCATTGGTACCGGGGAGAACCTGTTCTCGACTGAGGACGTCGAGAACCTGGTGCAGTTCGGAGGGCTGCGCCCCGACCGCGACATCATCCAGACGGACGTGCCGCAGTCCTACGGCATCGTGCAGTTCTCGCGCACGCTCGACGCGGTGAAGCGTCACGGCTGGGAGCGAACGTCATTCTTTCCCCACGGTGGTAACCAGATGACGCTGCACATCGTGGGCGGATTCGGACTCGGCGGATGCGAGGCTTATCCGGGCGTGTTCGGCGTCTTCGCGGGCTTTGCCGATGATGCGAGTGTGGAGAACGGCTACCTCAAGCTGCCCGAGCGCCCGGGCATCGGGTTTGAAGCGCAGAATGCACTCTATGCGGTCATGCGTGAGCTGGTTAATTAACCGCAGATAAACGCGGATCCATCGAATCACGGAGACGCGGAGAGAAGCAAAAGCGAGAATCGAACCGCCAAGCTCGCCAGTATAGCGGAAAAGGTGTCAAGAATCTTTTTTGGTGCCGTGAGTTCAGAAGGAAGGACGGTAGTGCAGCGCTACTTGCTCGTCTCTGTGTTCTCTGTGGCAAATTCTTTTCAACACCGGTCACCGGTCACGGCGTTTCAGGCATCCGGTGCCACGACGACCACGTGGTCGCGATTGATGTTGACGAACGGGACGACCATGATCCTGCGCCCCTCGAGGTCCCAGACTTCGGCATTCGTCACCGCAATGAACGGCTTCGACTCGATCATGTAGTCGGTGATACGTGCGCCGGGCACAAGCTCGATCTCGCCCTTGATGCGGAACGCGCCCGCCAGCATCACTACCCGCGCCCGGTTGTTGCCCTCCATCACTTGTCTCCGCTGACCGCAACTCGAGAATCGTGAATCGTGAATCGTGATTCGTGATTCGTGAGTTGAAAATGTTGCTTTTGTTCGTATCCGCGTTGATCTGCGGCTTGAATTTTGCTTTTTCCTGGCCTCTTGGCGGCCCCGATGCTCTAGGGCCTATTGTCGCGCAGATTCTGGAGGAAGCGAAGCATCTCGGTGTGATCGCTTCCCGCGCCGAGCGCCCGTTCCATCTCGTTCCAGACCTTAACGCAGGGCTCGGCAAGCGGCGCCGCGGTGCCGGTCGCGTTTGCGATTTCGAGGGCCATTCGCAAGTCCTTGGCCATGAGCCCCGTCGAGAAGCCGGCATTGAATGCACCCGACAGCATGAACTGTTTCATCTTGTTGGCTGTGGTGTTGTTCATGCCCGACGAGGCGTTGAGGATGTCCACGAGCACGTTGGGATCGATGCCGAAGCCCTGCGCCGCGATGGCGGCCTCGCATGCCGCGATCAGCCCCGCCGCTGAGACGTAGTTGTTGAGCGCCTTGACCGCATGGCCGGCGCCAAGTGGCCCGGCGTGGAAGATCTGCTTGCCCATCTTCTCGAGTACGGGCCGGCATGCCTCGAGCAGGCCACCATCTCCGCCCGCCATGATCGCGAGCCCGGCGGACACCGCCCGCTTGACCCCGCCCGAGACGGGAGCATCCATCAGCCGGATACCGCGCGCCTCGAGCACCGGCGCGAGCTCGCGCGTGCCGACGGGCGAGGACGAGCTCATGTCGAGCACGATCGCGCCTTTCCTGAGCCCCGTTGCCACGCAGTTGTGCATCGAGTCCTTCTCTCCACACATAACGCCTCTCACGACGCCTCCGTCGGGGAGCATGGTGATGACGAGATCCGAGTGTGTCCCAAGTTCGGTGAGCGTGGATGGGGTCGCGACCTGCCGTGAGGCGATGAATGCACGGACGCGCGCGGGGTCCGAGTCGTAAATGGCGAGCTGGTATCCGGCGTCCGCCAGGTGTCCGGCCATGGGCGTGCCCATGGCGCCGATGCCGACGAACCCGATCTTTCGGATGGTGGTATTCATATGACGAACCCAAAAAGTTAGCCGCGGATAAACGCCGATCAAAAGGTGTCAGACACCTTTTCTCCGGCCAGGGTGGTGAAGTTCAACCTCCGATCGGCAGTTCGGTGCCAATGCCGCGCTTCCGCGCGAGCTCCAGCATCCTCGCGCCGACCCAGAGGTCCAGGATACCCATGCCGTGCGATTCGTAGAGTGTGATGTCAATGGGCGACGAGCGTCCGCGCGCCTTGCCGGTGATCACCTCGCCCATTTCAGTCAGCGAGTCCCAGTGACGCCACCCTTTCTCCACGGAAGGGAGCAGATCGCCGCATTCCTTGCTTGCGGTACCGCGCGAATCGACCGCAATCACATTGCACTTCTTCACCGCCGCATCGTCGAGCTCGCGTCGGCTTAACGCGTTGGACCCCGCCGCGTTCACGTGCTGTCCGGGTTCAAGCCACTCGCCCTTGAGTACGGGCTCGGCCGATTTCGTGATGACGTTGACAACATGGGCCCCACGTACCGCAGCCTCCACGCTCGGAGCCGCGACGACCTCGATGCCCAGCTTCTGCGACATGCTCGAGCAAAACGCCTGAAGGCGATCCCGGTTGCGCGCAAAAATCTGCGCCGTGCGGATCTTTCTCACCTGGCAAACGGCCTCGAGCTGGCCGATGCCCTGGAAGCCGGCGCCGATCTGGCCTACGACGCTCGCGTCCTTGACTGCCAGTTGATTCGTCGCGATTCCGCTTGCCGCACCGGTACGCACCATGCTCATCCAGACGGCCTCGATGATTGCCTCGAGCCGGCCGCTTTCCGTATCGATGAGGTGAACATAGAAGCTCTTGCCGTGCGGGGTCGTATAGTAATACTTGAACCCGACGCACTTGAGTGCGGGTGCCGCGGCCTGAAGGACGTGGTGCGTGCCCGTCGGGAGATGGATTCGCGCCCGCGGTACGTCGATCGCGTCGCCCAGCGCCCGGGCGCGCAACGCCTGCTCCGCGCATTCGAGCGCGATTGGCATTGTGAGCAGCTGCTTGATGTCGTTTTCGCTTAAGTATCGAATCATGTTTTCACTCAATGCCTAAAAGCTCTACCGCCGAGCACGCAAAGGTCGCTAAGTCATCAACTATGGGGCAAACCAAAGATTGGTTTTCGAAAATCAATCCTTTGCGTTCTTAGCGTCCTTCGCGGTAAAGCCGTTCTCTTACTTCGCGTCCTTTGCGGTCTTTGCGGTAATGCTTTTTCGTTCCTTCTCGGTCTTGGCGTTCTTGGCGGTGACGCTTTACTTTATTTCTTGTTCTTCAACGCAGCGGCGCGGATGGCCGTAAGCGTCGAGCGCGTCGTGATCGCATCGGGATCGATTCGCAGCTCGAGCAGGGCGGAGGTCTTCGCCTTCCACGCGCGCTCGAACGCGGGCTCGAAGTCCGCGGTCTTTTCCACGATCTCCCCGTGCATGCCGTACGCTCTTGCCAGCGCAGCGAAATCGGGATTCTTGAGTTCGGTCCCGCTGATCCGGGTCGGGTACTCGCGCTCCTGGTGCATGCGGATAGTGCCATACATGCCGTTGTTGATCACCAGGAATACGATCCTGGCGTCGTACTGCGCGGCCGTGGCGAGCTCCTGGCCGGTCATGAGAAAGTCGCCGTCTCCGCAAAAGCAAACGACGGGCCGCTCGGGGTGGACGAGCTTGGCGGCGACCGCGGCGGGAACGCCGTAGCCCATGGCGCCACTCGTCGGCGCGAGCTCCGTGCGGCAGCCGCGGTACTGGTAGAAGCGGTGAACCCACGCGGAAAAATTGCCCGCCCCATTCGCGACGATCGTTTCCGCGGGCAGCCGGCCGCGCAAAAATACCATCACCTGCCCGAGATCGACGTCGCCCGGCGTCTCGGCAGGCCGGATCCATTCCTCGTATTTGGCGCGCGCTGCGCGCGTCCAGTCTTTCCACGGGCGAGACTCGACCGCCGGGAGCTTGCGGACAGCCCGGGCGAACTCGGGCATACCCGAGAGTATCGGGAGGTCGGGCTCGTATACCCGGCCCAAGGTCTCGGCTCCGGCATGCACATGCACAAATTTCTGCCGGGGTCGTGGCGCATCGACCAGCGTGTAGCCGCCGGTCGTCATCTCGCACAAGCGCGGCCCGATCGCGAGCAGGAGATCCGAGTCTTTGACGCGCTCTGACAGAGCTGGGTTGATACCGATGCCAATGTCGCCGACGAAGTTTGCCAACCGATTGTCGTAGAGGTCCTGGCGCCGGAACGCCGTGCCGACGGGCAGATCGTTGGCTTCGATGAAGGCTCGAATATCGGCGCAGGCCTCGGCGTTCCACGCCGATCCGCCGAGGATCACGAACGGATGCTTTGCCTGCCCGAGCATTTCGCGCAGCTTCTGCAAGTCCGCTTCGCCGGGGTGCGCGGCAATGCGTCGGTAGTGACCTGTATCTGCTACCGTCGCGTTCTCAATGAGCATGTCCTCGGGGAGCGCGAGCACGACCGGACCGGGACGACCTGACACCGCCGTGTGAAACGCGCGGCTTATGTACTCGGGAATGCGGTCAGCGCGATCGATCTGCGCGACCCATTTGGCCATCTGGCCGTACATGCGGCGATAGTCGACCTCCTGGAACGCCTCGCGTTCGACGAAATTGTTGCCGACCTGTCCGATGAAGAGAATCAACGGCGTCGAGTCCTGCTGGGCCGTGTGGATACCAATCGCAGCGTTGGTTGCGCCCGGAGCGCGCGTCACGAAGCAGATGCCGGGCCGCCCGGTGAGCTTGCCGTAGGCTTCCGCCATGTTGGCGGCGCCGCCTTCCTGGCGGCAGATAACGAAACGGATCTGGTCGCGCGCGTCGTAGAGCGCGTCGAGCACTGCGAGATAGCTCTCTCCGGGGACGCCGAAGGCGAGGTCCACCCCGTGGACTTTCAGCGCGTCGACGAGTATCTGCCCGCCAGAGCGTGGAGCAGGGGCGCTGTTCATTGCGATGCGACCAAGGAGGGCGCGCCGGACTTGGCGGCCGCAGGTAGGGGCGGGAAGGCGCGCGAGCAGCCGACGCCACAAAAGCGAAATTTGCTGACGGCGCTTCGGAGGCTGCGGGGCGGGCGGCCGACGCGAGGGTTGCCGACGCTTGCCATTAGCTGTCAGAGGCCGCGGAGCCGGTGCGCGCGAGGGATTCGCGAGGATTCATGGATGGCAGGCCGGGAAAAAGTGCCGCGCAACGCGCGGCGCCTCATCAATTTATCACGAACGCGCGTACTTGATCTAACTCAATGCGGTGCGGTCGGCGCGGTGCTGGAATAGCGGCGTCCAGATGATAGACGATCCGTTCTTCTACACGCTGACGTTTGCCATTGGTGCGAAGCGGGTCTGGGACGGGCTCGTCCTCTATCTTCTGCGGCAATCCGGCCTGACGATCATCCAGGTGCTCGCCGTGACCGTGTTCGTTGCGTTGCTACTCGTGGTCGGTGTGGCGCCTTATGCGGGGCGGCTTTTCGAGTGGCTCGAGACGCAATTGCTGCCCGCAATGCTGAGGGACCAGTGGCTGTACGTGATTGTCTGGGTTTTGCTGCTCGCCTGGGGCGCGGTGGAACTCATCATGGCGCGATAAGGCTGGACGCGAACTCAAGAAAAGTCGAATCAAACCGCCAGGACCGCCAAGAAAAATCAAGACAAGACGTTTAGCCGCAATTAAGCGCAGATAAGGACAGACAAGGTCAGTTCGAAAAGCTTTGGCCACAGGTCGGGTTTACGCCGTGTGGCCCCGCGTCAATTCCTGAGCCACTCGGCGAAAACCTCTTCGGTGTGTTCGCCCAGCAGCGGGGGTTGGCGGTACACGCTGAATTCGTAGCCCGTCATCTTTACCGGGAAGGCAACGGTGCGGGTGCGCTTCCCGTTCGGTAGCGTCATGTCCTGCACGAGTCGGAGGTGCGCGACTTGCGGGTCGGCGAGGATCTCGGGGTAGGTGTTGATCGGCGCGCAGGGCACGCCCCGCCGATCGAACTCACCAAGCCATTCGGCCTTCGTGCGGGTCGCGAACACCGACTGCAGGATTGCCGCGAGCTGCTTCTGATTCCGCGCGCGTTCCGACTGCGGATTGAAGCGCGGATCCGACTTGAGTTCCGGCAGGCCTGCGGCATCGCATACTTCTTGCCAGAGCCTCTCGTTGCCGGCCGCGATCACGAACGGCGCGTCCTTCGCCTGAAAACCCTGGTATGGCGCCGCGCGCGGGTGCGCGGATCCGAGCCGCTGCGGCGCCTGACCGGTCCCGAAATACTCGCTCGTCTGCAGCGCGGCCATGCCCAGCAGTCCTGCCATCATCGAGCAGTCGATGAACGCGCCGCGCCCCGTCTCGCGCGCCTGGAGCACCGCCGCGAGGACGCAGAAAGCGCCGTAGAGGCCGGCCCCGAAGTCGCCCACTGGCACGCCGCATTTTGCCGGTGGCCCGCTGGTTTCACCGGTCACGCTCATGATCCCGCTGATGGCTTGTACCGTGGCGTCGAACGCCCCCTTCCCGGCATAAGGCCCGCTTTGGCCGTAACCGTTGATCGAGCAATAAACGAGCCGCGGATTGGATCGCGCCAGCTCCGGATGGCCGAGACCGAGTCGCTCGAGCACCCCCCCGCGGAAGTTCTCCACGATGACATCGACCCGGCTGCAAAGCTGCTTCAGGCGCGCGAGCTGCGTGACGTCCTTGAGGTCGACCGCAATGCTGCGCTTGTTGCGGTTCACGGAGGCGAAGTTTTCGCTGTAGCCCTCGCCGCTGGTGCCCGCCACGATGGGCGGCCAGCGCCGCATGTCGTCGCCGCCGTCGGGACGCTCGACTTTCACCACGTCGGCTCCCAGGTCGGCGAGCAACGAGCTCGCAAACGGGCCGGCTGCGATCTGCCCGAATTCGAGCACCTTGAGCCCCGCGAGGGGGCCGTGCGCGCTTGCATTCATTACGGAAGATTCCGGTATGGGGTAACTGCTCTTTTAAGGAGGTCGCGGTCGGCTGTCAATTGAGGAGTTTGCCGGACTTCGTCCTGCAAACTCCCCTCATGCAAATTTCGCACACGGTCTTGCATCCAGCAAACTGTCGAATCGCAAGGTCCAACCGGCTGCTAGAATCGCTCCGGTACGGCGGGGGACGAAGACCAGCGGCAGGGGAGGGGCGTCATGCGTGATCTGTGGAGGCTCACCGCCTGCGAAGCGGTGGCGTTGTTGAAAGAGCGCGAGGTCGCGCCGCGCGAGCTCGTCGATGCCGCCGCGGCGCGCATCGAGGCGACGAATCCCCGGATCAACGCGATGGTGACGCTGTGCCTCGAGCGCGCCCGCGATCATGCGGTGCGGCTCGAGAAGCTCGATCGCTCGAACCTGCCGCCGCAGTTCCTCTACGGCTTGCCGATCGGCGTCAAGGACAACACCGATGTCGCGGGTGTGCGCTGCACTTCCGGCTCCCGTATCCATGCCGACCGCATCGCGACGGCGAATGACGTCGTGGTGGAGCGGCTCGAGGCGAACGGCGCCATTGTGATCGGCAAGACCAACCTGCCCGAGTTCGCGGCTGGCGGGAACACTTTTAACGATGTCTTCGGCGCCACCCGCAACCCGTGGGATACGCGCATGAGCGCAAGCGGCTCCTCCGGCGGCTCCGCGGCGGCGCTCGCGGCCGGCCAGGTATGGCTCGCGACCGGCGGCGATTTTGGCGGCAGCATCCGCACGCCCGCGAGTTACTGCTCGATTACCGGGCTGCGGCCCAGTCCCGGCATGGTGGCGCGCACGCAGCGCCAACCGTTTAATCCGTTGTCGGTGGAAGGACCGATGGCGCGCAATGTCGCGGACATGGCGCTCATGTTCGACGTGGAGGCAGGATGGCATCCGCTCGATCCCCTGTCGCAGTTGGGGCCCCACCCGAGCTTTGCCACCGCGGCCGTGCTCCGGCGCAAGCCGCGCCGCGTCGCCTTCAGCGTCGATCTCGGCATTGCGGGCGCGGTCGATCGCGAGGTTCGGGCGCTTTGCCGGGCGGCCGTGGAGAAGCTCGCCCGCGACGGGGTTACGGTTGAGGAGACGCATCCCGACCTCGCTGATGCCGAGCGGACCTTCCTCACTTTGCGCGGGGCGGTTTTCATCGCACGCCACGCCGCGTTGCTCGAGAAGAACCGGCATCTCTACAAGCCGGAGATCATCGAGAACGTCGAGTTCGGGCTGCGCTTGAAGCCCGAGCAGATTGTCGAGGCCGAGATCGCCCAAGGCGAGCTGATCCGGCGCGCCGCGAGATTTTTCGAAGACTACGATCTGCTGCTGTGCCCGGCCGTGACGTGTCCGCCTTTCGATGTCGACACACGTTATCCCGCGGAAGTGGAGGGCGTGCGCTTCGAGGGTTACATGGGGTTTCTGGTTTTGAGCTACGCGGTCACCTTGACCGCGTGTCCGGTGGCCGCCCTGCCGTGCGGCTTCACTGCGGCGGGTCTGCCGGTTGGGCTGCAAGTTCTCGGTAGGCCTCGGGGAGAGGAGGCGCTCATCTCGGCCGCGGCGTACCTCGAGTCCCTGTTCGGCGTGGCCGGTCTCACGCCGATCGATCCGTGTGGTGCCTGAGCTCGGCAGGCGCGCGGGTGCGGGCGTAAAATGAACGGATTCGTGAAATTCCTTTGAGCCGCCGATACACGCTGATAGAAATTTTTGAAAGCGTGTAACAGAATCAAAAACATTTACCGCAGATAAACACGGATCAAATCTGTGAAAACAGTGACTCTTTTCGATCCCACCGCGCTGCGGTTTGAGGCGGGCACGGCTCCCGCGCGCGCCGGGCGCACAGGTCTCGCAGGCGCGGTAGTGGGCTTCATCGACAACGCCAAGCCGAACTTCGACCACCTCGTGGATGACCTGGCCGATCTCCTGGTGAGCCGCTACGGGGTTCGGCGCGTGATCAAGCGCCGCAAACCTTCGGCCTCGGTCCCGGCCCTGCCGGAGCTGGTCGAGGAGCTCGCGGACCAGTGCGATATGGTGATCGCCGGCTCAGGCGACTGAGGCTCCTGTGCGTCGTGGAGTGTCCACGACAGTGTTGAAATCGAGAAGCGCGGCAAGGCTGCCGTGACCGTTTGCTCGACCGCGTTTACCACGCTCGGCCAGGCCCAGGCGCGCGCGCTGGGCAAGCCCGACCTTCCCATCGCCGTCATTCCGCATCCGTTCGGGCTGCGCACGCGTGCTGAGGTGCGCCGCATCGCGGAGCAGTGCGTCGAGGATATCGCGCGGCTCGTAAGCCGGGGAGCCGAGTGAGCGACGCGGCACGCGAGCAGGCGGCGACCTTTGAGGCGCCGGAGGACCTCGATGCGATCAACCGGCTTTATCGGGAGCGGCGCTGGAGCGACGGGCTGCCTATCGTTCCGCCGACCGCCGAGCGGGTCGAGCGGATGTTGCGCCACGCGCGCTGCGCGCGGCATGATGTCGTGGCCCGCGTTGCCCCGGGATACGGTGTGGCCACGGCCGAGCGCATCGCGGTGAACGCGGTGATGGCAGGCTGTGAACCAGAGTATCTCCCGGTTCTGATTGCCGCGACGCAAGCCGTTGCCGATCCGAAGTTCAATCTGCAGGGCATCCAGGCGACGACCAATCCCGTTGCGGTGTGGGTCATCATCAACGGCCCGGTCGAGAAACGCCTTGCTGTCAACGCCAGCTTCAACTGTATCGGCCAGGGCGTGTGGGCGAACGCGACCATCGGCCGCGCAATGCGGTTGATCCTGCAGAACATTGGGGGCGCGCTGCCGGGTGAAATGGATCGCGCAACCCACGGGCAGCCGGGCAAGTACAGTTTCTGCTGTGCCGAGAACGAGGAAGCGAGCCCGTGGGAGCCGCTGCACGTGGAGCGCGGATTTGCCGCGGAAGAGAGCACCGTGACAGTCGTGGGTGCCGAAGGCACGATGAACATGAACACCCACACGAAGGACGCGCCGGAGCTCGTGCGGGTTATCGCGGAGACGATGATTCACCCGCCCAGCAACGAATACGTCCATGGCGGCGAGCCGTGGCTGCTCCTGGGGCCGGAGCACGCGGAAGTATTAAAGCGCGGCGGGTATTCCAAGACGCAATTGAAGCGCGCGTTGTGGGAACGCTCCCGAATGCCCGCTGGCAGCTTCAGCACCCTGGAGCTGCAGCGTGCCCGGGATTCCCGGACGCGGGAGCTGGGCGAGCTCGGCGCCGAGACCCTGATTCCGATCTCGCCGCGTCCTGAGGATATCCAGATCGTCGTCGCCGGCGGACCGGGCACGCACTCCGTTTACGTGCCTTGCTTTGGCAATACGCGCGCTGTCACGCGACGCGTCGAAGAGCCGGTAAACGGTAAACGGTAAACGGTGAACCGTGGAGAACACGGGTGTGTCGCCCTATCTCTTTAGCGGTGACGGTTTCTCGTTAAGCGGTGCGCGGTGAATGCGAAGCCGATTGCGATTCGAGCGGAATTGACCAGAGGACGCCAGTAGCTGATGCTCACCGCTGGGCACAAAAAAACCCCGGCATCAGCCGGGGAAAACAGGGGACGGGTCGAACCCTGGCCGGAAAAGAGTTCCGGCGGGGTAGGTAATAGGTAGCCAATTTCCTCCGTCCTTTGCACAGGGCGTGCCAAGACGGAATTACACTTTTAATCAGTTAGTTAGACTTTGAATATTGTTCACCACGCCGGCGGGAGTGTTGCCAACTAGCGACAGCGCCAAGGGCCAAGAGCCTAACCGGCTGAATCAATGTAATTTTTCATGTCGCTGCCGTGAGACGTGCGTGGTAACTTCGAACCGAGGACGATTCCAACCCGGCCATGAGTGAGGAAAAGCGCTTGCCCCTACAGGGTGTCAAGGTGATCGAGCTCGGGACACTGATTGCCGGTCCCTTCTGCGCGCGCCTTCTTGGCGAATTCGGCGCCGAGGTCATCAAGATCGAGCCGCCAGGCGTTGGCGATCCCTTGCGCAAGTGGCGCACGCTTTACCGAGGCACCTCGCTCTGGTGGCAGGCCCAGGGGCGCAACAAGAAATCGGTGACGCTCGATTTGAAGCAGCCGGAAGCGCAGGAGATCGTGCGCAAGCTCGTCGCCGGCGCCGACATCGTCGTGGAAAACTTTCGGCCGGGCGCGATGGAAAAGTGGAACCTCGGCTGGGAGCAGCTCGCCCGCGTCAACCCGCGGTTGATCATGGTGCGGCTCTCGGGCTTCGGCCAGACCGGGCCCTATCGCGATCGCCCCGGGTTCGGGGCGATAGGGGAATCGATGGGGGGTTTGCGCTATGTGACCGGTTATCCCGACCGCCCGCCGGTCCGGGTCGGCGTTTCGATCGGCGATTCGATTGCGGCGCTGCACGGCGTCATGGGCGCGCTTATGGCGTTGCGCCACCGCGAGGTCAACGGCGGACGCGGCCAGTTCGTGGACGTCGCGCTGTACGAGGCCGTGTTCAACATGATGGAGAGCGTGCTGCCGGAGCACGACATGTTCGGCCTGATCCGCGAGCGCAGCGGGGCCTCGCTCCCCGGTATCGTTCCCTCGAACACCTACGTTGCCCGTGACCGGAAGTACGTCGTCATCGGAGCCAACGCGGACTCGATCTTCAAGCGCATGATGAATGCGATCGGGCGTGCGGACCTGGCGGATGACCCGGGCCTCGCGCACAACGACGGGCGCGTCGCGCGCACTGCAGAGATCGAAAAGGTCATCGGCGACTGGGTCGCCGCGAACGACCTGGATCGTGTTCTCGAAGTGCTCGAGGGCGCAGAGGTGCCGAGCGGGAAGATCTACGACATTGCCGACATCGTGAACGATCCGCATTACGCGGCGCGCGAGATGATCCGCGAGCACCGGCTCGATGACGGCAAGACGCTGAAACTTCCCGGCATCGTCCCGCGGTTGTCGGAAACGCCCGGAGACACGAAATGGCTGGGGCCGGCGTTGGGTGAGCACACGGCGGAGGTGCTCGGTGCGCTGGGCTACAGCCAGGAGCAGATGCGGGACCTCAAGCAGCAGGGTGTCATCTAACCAAGAGTCCGCTAAATAATCGCGGCTGCCACATCGGGTGGCAGATTTTCCTTTCTACGCGAGCAAATTTGCGCCAGGTATATCGCCGGTAAACCTCTGAAAGGAAATCTTGAGTAGTCCTTCCATAAGAAAAAACCTCGCGCCGGGTGTAGAACGGCGCGAGGTTTTTTCTTGGGCGATGTACGACTTCGCCAACTCCGGCTACACCACGGTCGTCATCACCGCGGTCTTCAACGCTTACTTTGTCGCCGAGGTCGCCGGCAATGCGCCGTGGGCGACGTTCGCGTGGACCGCCGCGCTCGCCGTGTCGTACGCGCTCATCATGCTTACCGCGCCACTCATCGGCGCCTATGCCGACGCGCACGCGGCGAAGAAACGCTTGCTTCTCGCCACCACAGCCGGGTGCGTCATTTTTACGGCCGGGCTGGCCACCGTCGGCCGCGGCGACATAGCGCTGGGCGTCACGCTCATCGTGCTGTCGAACTACTTTTTCGGTACTGGGGAGAATCTCATCGCCGCGTTCCTGCTCGAAATCGCCGACGGTGAAGCGCTCGGCCGCGTCTCGGGCTGGGGCTGGAGCCTTGGTTATCTGGGAGGCCTGATCGCGCTCGGTGTGTGCCTAGCCTACGTCGCATGGGCGCAGGGTCAGGGCGCCGATGCGACGCAGTTCGTACCGGGCGCGATGCTCATCACGGCTGCGATTTTTGCGGCGGCAAGTCTGCCGACGTTTCTGTTCCTGCGCGAGCGCGCCAAGCCGGTGGCGCGTCCGGGCGAGCTCGTGCGCGGCACCTTCGTGCGCCTCGCGGAGACGCTCGGGCACGCCCGCCGCTACAAAGACTTGTGGCGCTTCCTGGTCTGCCTCGTGTTCTATCAGGCCGGCATACAAACCGTCATCGCGCTCGCAGCGGTATACGCCCAGCAGGTGATGGGATTTACGACACGTGAGACGCTCGTGCTGATCCTCGTCGTCAACATTACCGCTGCAGCTGGCGCTTTCGCGTTCGGGCAAGTCCAGGACCGGTTGGGCCATGTGCGCACGCTGGTCCTGACGCTGATCGGCTGGCTCATCGCGGTGGTTCTCGCCTGGGCGGCGGAGGGTGCGACGCTCTTCTGGGTCGTCGCGAATCTCGTCGGCATTTGCCTCGGATCGACCCAGTCTGCGGGCCGCGCACTCGTGGGCTACTTGAGCCCTCCCGCACGCACGGCGGAGTTCTTCGGGTTGTGGGGGCTCGCGGTCAAACTCTCGTCGATCCTGGGGCCCATCACCTATGGCGTGGTCACGTGGGTGACCGGCGGCAACCATCGGTTTGCGATGCTCGTGACGGGTGTTTTTTTCCTGATCGGCATCGCCATCCTGGTCGGGCTTGACGTGAAGCGCGGGCGCGGCGCGGCGCTGGAGGCGCCGAGTTGATGACCCGTGCGCTGTGAACAGGTGCGCTGGCTTCAAACCCGGCCGTTCCACTACAATCTTCTCGTGCAAACGAATAAGAGTGAATTTTCGGTGGCGTTCGCCGGCATCTAAGGGTCCGTGATGGTTTTCAAATGGCGCGGGGGACAAGTCGACCACCTCATGGCCGATCCGAAGCAGGCGCGCCAGCTCATTGAGGAGCTGCCCGCGAACGACGCCAAGGCGCTCGAGGAAATTACGTACTGGCTAGAGACGATCAACCAGACACCGGGCTTCAAGGTCGAGCAGCGTTTCGACAATGTGGGCCTGCTCGACGCCGCCGCGAAGAAGCGCGTGCGCAAGCTCTCGCTTGACTATCTGTCCATGCCGCGCCAGATGAAGTTCCAGGAAAACCTGCTGTGGACCGCGACCTTCGGGTTCTGGCAGCAGCTGGGAAGCGCGTACCTCGCGTGTGTCGACCAGTACGACGCCGGGCCTTTCGGCCTGACCATCATTCGCAGGAGCCTGCCGCTGATGGTCGCGCGCGCCCTGCGTGCGCTGACCTTCCAGCTCAAGTGGTACTTGTTGCGCTACGGACCGGTCGAGCAGCGGATCTGGACAGACGTAGGGCGCCTCTACCAGATCGCGGAAAAGCGGGGTTTTGCTGACAATCCCGTCGCTGTCTATCCCGAGTCCCATCACGAAAGCACGGTCAGAGGCGAATTCCTCAAGGCCATGATGCTGGCCGCGTCGTCCACAGACGGGCTATCGCCGATGCGTCAGGAGATCGTCGAGCGTGCGGTGGCGCACTATTCTGGCTCGTTCCGGGTGTCAAGGCGGCCTGACGGTTGCACTCACTGTTTCAATCCGGCGTCGCCGAAAGCGCCGGTGCGCCTGTTCAAAGGCGCGGGGTCCGCCGCCGGGCTGTGTTTCTTCGGAGCGGGCAGGGCGCTCGGAGCGCTCGAGGCGCTGGTCGCTAAGATCCATCAGACCGGTGAGGTTCCGGCGGACGTCAACCTGGGCGGTAGCTACCACAAAGATCTCGTGATCGGCGCGCTCCAGCACGTTGCGATGTACTGGGGCACCGACCAGCCGGCTCGCAGCTCGGAGCGGCTTCCAACGACCGGCCGCATTACGGTGGTGCCGGGCTTCAACGATGTGCTGCAGGCGCTCGACCCGAGCACCAGCGACGAGCTCGATTTCAGCCGTGACGAGGCCGCGGAAAGCTGGCTCGTGGAGAACGTGAGCGACGCCGGCTATGGGACCATCATTCCCAACGTGAAAAGCGACTGGATTCAGGTGGGCACACTGATCGCCATGCAAAGCGATCGGAACAGCCTTTGGACGATTGGCCTTATCCGTCGCATCGCGCGCGACGAGCAGAACCAGCGTCACGTCGGCATCCAGACGTTGTCGAGGACTGCGATACCCGTCAGAGTCGCGCGCTCCGGCACGACCAACTCATCATTGAACGTGCGCGGCGAGCTGCAGCCGGCGATCCTGCTTGCCACGGCCCCGCATGTGAAGGGCGAAGTCGGGGTGATCCTGCGCGAGGGCATTTTTAGCGCGCGAGACAGCATGGAGATGACCATGCGCGATAAAACCTACCTCCTTCAGCCCGTCCGGTTGGACGAAGGCGGCGAAGACTTCGACTGGGCCACGTTCAAAGTCACCGAACGAAGCGCGTGACCCGGCGACTGGTCACAGGTCACGCTCTTAGGACTTTGCGCATCCAGGCGCCAATATCCTGGATTTCCTCGGGGCAGACCGAGTGCTGCATCGGATACTCGTGCCATTCCGTGTGGTAGCCGAGGCCGGTCAGATAGGTCATGGACCCCACGCCCATCACGTAGGGAACCACCGGATCGAAGGCGCCATGCGCCATGAAGATCGGCGTCGCCTTGTTGGCTGGCGCGGCCTCCTGGGGGAAACCATCGGCGAGTGGCAGATAGGTCGAGAGCGCCATGATTCCTGCCAGCTGTTCGGCGTGGCACAGTCCGGTCTGCAGCGCGATCGCCCCGCCCTGGGAAAAGCCCGCAAGAATCACGCGCCCCGGCGCGATGCCGCGCGCGGTTTCGCGCTCGATGAGCGCCTCGATCTGCGCCTGCGACTCGCGCACGCCACTCTCGTCGGCGTGCCGTGACTTGCCGGCCAGGTCTTCGAAGGAGACGTCGTACCAGGCGCGCATCACGTAGCCGTTGTTGATCGTAACCGCGCGCATCGGCGCGTGCGGGAACACGAAGCGGACGGCAGGTGCACCGGAGAGGTCCAGCTCGTTTACGACCGGCACGAAATCGTTGCCATCGGCGCCCAGACCGTGCATCCATATGATAGACGCCGCGGGATTCGTGTCCGTCTCGACTTCAATCGCTTCCAGCAGGTTTGCCATAGGCAGAAGGACGGTAAATGGTGAGTGGACAGGTTCGTGGGCGTTGAATCGTAGACTGTTTTTCTCCGCTCACCATTCACCATTCACGGACTTTTGGGACGGATGGCGGATTTGGGTCGGAATGCCTTTACGATAGCTTCGTTTGTTTCGATATAGGGGCCGCCGATGAGGTCGATGCAATAAGGCACTGCCGCGAAAATTCCCGGGACGATCTGTTCCCCGTTGGCTCCTTTCACCCCTTCCAGCGTTTCCCGAATTGCCTTCGGCTGTCCCGGCAGGTTGAGGATCAAGGCCTGCTTGCGGATCACGCCGACCTGGCGTGACAGGATCGCGGTCGGGACGAACCGGAGGCTCACCTGCCGCATCTGCTCGCCGAAGCCTGGCATGATCTTGTCGGCGACCGCAAGCGTTGCCTCGGGGGTGACATCGCGTGCGGCCGGCCCCGTGCCGCCGGTGGTGAGCACGAAATGGCAGCCCTCCCGATCAACCAGTTCCTTGAGCGCCGCCTCAATCGCAAGCTGCTCGTCGGGAATCAGCCGCTTCGTCGTCTTCCATCGCGGCGATGCGATTGCCTTTCCGAACCAGTCCTCGAGCGCCGGCAGCCCCTCGTCCTTGTACACGCCCTGCGAGGCGCGGTCGCTGACCGACACCAGACCGATTATGAGTTCTTCATTGGCTGCGGACATAGGGGCGAAAGTATATCAGCGATGCTTTTGACAAGTGACGAGTACTGGTGATGAGAAATGGTGATGGGAACTGGTAATAAGTCCTAAAGCGTAAAGGCAGCAGTTGCTGCCAGGCTTCTCATCACCATTATTCATCACTTTCATCCAACAAGGCGCGGAGCGCCTGGAACAGCGCCCTGTAGCTGTGCGGTGGCCGTGCCTCCACGCGCTCGCTGCGCGCAGACTCGATGAGCGCGCGCAACCGGGACACATTCGCATCGGGCTGCTCGGCAAGCAACTGCGCGAGACCGTCCTGATCGGTGAGTAGGCGCTCGCGCCAGGTCTCGACGCGCCGGAGCATGACGGTTTGCCCGCCAGCGCGCGCGCGCCGCGCATCGAGCACGGCGCGGATCGGCGCGGGATCCACGCGGCGCATCAGTTTTCCGATGTACTGAAGTTGGCGACGTTTGGCCTCAAAACGCGTAATGCGCCGCGCCTGCACAACCGCGTCGCGCAGGGCGTCCGGCAGGTCGAGGGCGGCAAGCTGCTCGTCGTCCAAGCCAACGAGTTCGACGCCCAGTTCCTGCAGTTCGAGCATCTGCGTCTTGCGGCGGGTCTTGCTAATCGGCGCTTGCTGGCTCATGGCCGACCAAAGCGAGAAAAACGTCCATCGGCTATGATATCGCCTCCTTTTAGTCTTGGCCCGCTTCGAAGAGGGGCGCCGATGTCCGAAACCCAGTTTACCCACGGCGACGACAGGCTGCGGCAAATTGTCCGCGATGTGCTCGATTACGCCATGAAGCGCGGCGCGAGCGCCGCGGAGACGGAGCTCAGTGACGGTTTCGGGCAGACGGTCACCGTGCGCCGGGCCGAAGTCGAGACCATCGAGTACAACCGCGACAAGGGCATTGGCGTCACGGTCTACATGGGCAAGCAGCGCGGGCACGCGAGCACGACGGATTTCTCGGCACAAGCCGTGCGCGACACCGTAGATGCGGCGCTCTCGATCGCGCGCTTTACCGCGACGGACGAGTGCGCTGGGCTCGCGGATGTGGATATGCTCGCGCGCACGATTCCGGACCTCGATTTGTGGCACCCGTGGGGGCTGGCGGTGGAGCGCGCGATCGAGCTCGCGAGGGCGTGCGAGCAGGCCGGGTTCGCGGCCGATTCGCGCCTGACGAATTCGGAAGGCGCCACCATCTCGACGCAGGAATCCCACTTCATCTATGGCAATTCCCTGGGGTTCCTCGCGGGCTACCCGAGCTCGCGCCACGCGGTCTGGTGCGCGCTCATCGCCGGAAAAAACGATGACATGCAGCGCGATGACTGGTACGAGATAGCCCGTGATGCGGCGGACCTGCCAACGGTTGAAAGCGTGGGGCGCCGGGCGGGGGAGCGGGCGGCGCGGCGGCTCGGCGCGCGCAAGATCGCCACGCGGCAGGTGCCGGTGCTCTTCGAGGCGCCGCTGGCATCGAGTCTGATCGGTCATTTTGCCGCAGCAGTCTCGGGCGGCAATCTTTACCGCAAATCGTCGTTTCTTCTCGACAGTGTCGGGCAGGCCGTCTTCTCGGCCAACGTCAATATCACTGAGCAGCCGCATGTGCCGAAGGGATTGGCGAGCGCCCCGTTCGACGAAGAGGGCGTGGCGACCCGGAGCCGCGACGTCGTGAGGGATGGCGCAGTCCAGGGATATTTCCTGAGCAGCTACTCCGCCCGCAAGCTCGCGCTGAAAACCACCGGCAACGCCGGCGGCACCCATAATCTGCTGCTGCAGGACACCGGCACTGATTTTGCGGGGCTGCTGAAGACCATGGGAACCGGGCTGCTCGTGACCGAGTTGATGGGCCAAGGCGTGAACTCGGTGACCGGCGACTACTCGAGAGGTGCCGTCGGGTATTGGGTAGAGAACGGCGCGGTGGCTTATCCGGTGCAGGAGATCACGATTGCGGGGAACCTGAAAGACATCTTTCGCGCGATCGTCGCCGTCGGCAACGACGTTGTGCGGCGCGGCGCGCGCCAGTGTGGCTCGATACTCATCGAGCGTATGACCATCGCCGGCGACTAAGGCCGCGGAGCAGCCTTAGTCGCTGGCGTTCAAAGTTCAAAGTTCCACGTTCCATGTTCCAAGTTCCAAGCGAGGAACGTCGCAAACCGATACCGTCCAACCTGGAACCTGGAACCTGGAACCTGGAACCTGGAACCT
>JAOTTL010000212.1:0-5694 GCA_029864385.1 Betaproteobacteria bacterium
CTGACCTACGCCGCGCCGCTGCGCGCCAAAGTTCGGTTGGTGATCATGGACAAGGAGGCGGCCAAGAACACGCCCAAGGAGGTCAAGGAGCAGGAAGTCTATAAAGGCGAGATTCCGCTCATGACGGCCACGGGCTCGTTCGTTATCAACGGCACCGAGCGCGTCATCGTGTCGCAGCTGCACCGCTCGCCTGGTGTGTTCTTCGAGCACGACCGTGGCAAGACGCATTCGTCGGGCAAGCTGCTGTTCTCGGCTCGTGTGATTCCCTACCGCGGCTCGTGGCTGGATTTCGAGTACGATCCCAAGGACTATCTCTACTTCCGGGTAGATCGCCGCCGCAAATTGCCGGTGACGATCCTGCTGAAGGCGCTCGGGTACACGCCCGAGAAGATTCTTGCAGAGTTCTTCGCATTCGATACCTTTCAGCTTGCCAAGGATGCGGTCGAGTTCGAACTCGTGCCCGAGCGCATGCGCGGGGAGCTGGCGCGTTTCGACATCGCCACGAAAGGCGACAAGCTCATCGTCGCCAAGGACAAGCGCATCACGGTGAAGCACGTGCGCGAGATGGAGCAGGCAAACCTGCAACGCGTCACGGTGCCGGAAGATTTCCTCGTCGGCCGCGTGCTGGCGCACAACGTCATCGACAAGGGCACCGGCGAGGTTCTTGCCAATGCCAACGAAGAGATCACCGAGGAGTTGCTGTTGAAGCTGCGCGAAGCCGGGGTCGGGAAGTTCCAGACGACCTACACCAACGACCTCGACCAGGGCCCCTATATCTCGCAGACGCTGCGTATCGACGAGACCGCCGACCAGCTGGCGGCCCAGGTCGCGATCTACCGCATGATGCGTCCGGGCGAGCCGCCAACGGAAGATGCCGTGAAGACGCTGTTCGCACGGCTGTTCTTCAACGAGGACACCTACGACCTGTCCAAGGTCGGCCGGATGAAGTTCAACCGCCGCGTTGGACGCACCGAGTTGCTCGGGACCGGGACGCTGTCCGCGGAAGACATCGTCGCCGTCATCAAGATCCTGGTGGATCTGCGCAACGGGAAGGGCGAAATCGACGACATCGATCACCTCGGCAACCGCCGCGTTCGGTCCGTGGGCGAGCTCGCCGAAAACCAGTTCCGCGCGGGGCTGGTGCGGGTCGAGCGCGCGGTCAAGGAGCGCCTGTCGCAGGCCGAATCCGACAACCTTATGCCGCACGATCTCATCAACGCCAAGCCCGTGAGCGCGGCGATCCGGGAGTTCTTTGGTTCCTCGCAGCTCTCGCAGTTCATGGACCAGACGAACCCGCTGTCGGAGATCACACACAAGCGCCGCGTCTCCGCCCTCGGTCCGGGCGGCCTTACCCGCGAGCGCGCGGGGTTCGAAGTGCGAGACGTGCACCCGACGCATTACGGGCGCGTCTGCCCGATCGAGACGCCGGAGGGTCCGAACATCGGGCTGATCAACTCGCTCGCGCTCTACGCGCGCACGAACGATTACGGTTTTCTCGAAACGCCGTACCGCAAGGTGACGGACGCGCGGGTATCCGACGAAATCCATTTCCTGTCGGCGATCGAGGAAGGGCAGTACATGATTGCCCAGGCGAATGCCGCTCTCGACAAGCAGAACCGCTTCAGCGACGAACTGGTGTCCTGCCGCCACCGCAACGAATTCACGCTGTCCACGCCCGATCGCATCGAGTACATGGATGTCGCGCCGGCGCAGGCCGTCTCGGTCGCCGCGTCGCTGATTCCGTTCCTCGAGCACGACGACGCCAATCGCGCGCTCATGGGCTCCAACATGCAGCGCCAGGCGGTGCCGTGCCTGCGACCGGAGAAACCGCTGGTCGGCACCGGGCTCGAGCGCACGGTGGCCGTGGACTCGGGCACGGCGGTCCAGGCATACCGTGGCGGGTTGGTGGACTATATCGACGCTTCCCGGATCGTGGTCCGCGTCAATGACGAGGAGACGGCGCCGGGTGAAGTGGGCGTCGACATCTACAACCTGGTCAAGTACCAGCGCTCAAACCAGAACACGAACATCAACCAGCGCCCACTGGTCAAGGTCGGCGATCGCATCGCGAAGAGCGATGTGGTCGCCGACGGCGCCTCGACCGACATGGGCGAGCTCGCGCTGGGGCAGAACATGCTCGTGGCGTTCATGCCCTGGAACGGCTACAACTTCGAGGACTCGATCCTGATCTCGGAGCGCGTGGTGGGTGATGAGCGCTTCACTTCGATCCATATCGAGGAGCTTTCGGTCGTTGCCCGCGACACCAAGCTGGGACCCGAGGAAATCACACGCGACATTTCCAATCTATCGGAATCGCAGCTGGCCAGTCTCGACGAGTCGGGCATTATCTACATCGGCGCGGAGGTCGAGGCTGGCGACGTGCTGGTGGGCAAGGTCACGCCCAAGGGCGAGACGCAGCTCACGCCCGAGGAGAAGCTGCTGCGCGCGATCTTCGGCGAAAAGGCTTCCGACGTTAAGGATACGAGCCTGCGCGTCCCGTCCGGGATGTCCGGCACCGTCATCGACGTTCAGGTGTTCACGCGTGAAGGCATCGAGCGCGACAAGCGCGCGCAGCAGATCATCGACGATGAGCTGAAGCGCTACAAGACGGACCTCGGCGACCAGCTGCGCATCGTGGAAAACGACGCCTTCGAGCGCCTCGAGCGGTTGTTGATCGGCAAGATCGCAAACGGCGGGCCCAAGAAACTGGCGAAGGGCGCGAAGATCGCCAAGGCCTACCTCATGGAGGTCGAGCGGCACGCCTGGTTCGACATCCGTATCGCCAACGACAAGGCGGCCGCACAGCTCGAAAGCATCAAGGAGAGCCTGGCCCAGACGAAGCTGCTGTTCGACCGCATGTTCGAGGAAAAGAAGAAGAAGCTCACAAGCGGTGATGAATTGCCGCCCGGCGTTCAGAAAATGGTGAAGGTCTACCTCGCGGTCAAGCGGCGCCTGCAGCCGGGCGACAAGATGGCCGGCCGCCACGGTAACAAGGGCGTCATCTCCAAGATCGTGCCGGTGGAGGATATGCCCTACATGGCCGATGGCACGACGGTTGACATCGTGCTGAACCCGCTTGGGGTGCCTTCGCGCATGAACGTGGGGCAGATTCTCGAGACCCACCTCGGGTGGGCCGCAAAGGGGCTCGGCCTTAAGATCGGCGCGATGCTGAAAGCGCAGGCGAGTGCCGCCGAAGTTCGCAAGTTCGTCGAGCGCATCTACAACAGCGGCAATCGCGCGGAGGACCTCGGCTCGCTTGTCAACGAGGAGATCATGCAGCTCGCCGAAAACCTGAAGGGCGGCGTGCCGTTTGCGACGCCGGTGTTCGACGGGGCGACCGAGAAGGAGATCAAGGCGATGCTGGATCTCGCCGGACTGCCCGTCGGCGGGCAGGTCACCCTCCACGACGGGCGCACGGGCGATGCTTTCGAGCGGCGCGTGACTGTGGGCTACATGCACATGCTGAAGCTGCATCACCTGGTGGACGACAAGATGCACGCGCGCTCGACCGGGCCATACAGCCTGGTGACGCAGCAGCCGCTGGGCGGCAAGGCGCAGTTCGGTGGCCAGCGCTTCGGCGAGATGGAAGTCTGGGCGCTCGAGGCCTATGGCGCGGCCTATGTGCTGCAGGAGATGCTGACCGTCAAGTCCGACGACACGGAAGGCCGACGCAAGGTCTACGAGTCGATCGTCAAGGGCGATCACCGCATCGAAGCCGGCATGCCGGAGTCCTTCAACGTGCTGGTTAAGGAAATCCGCTCGCTTGCGATCGACATCGATCTCGACCGCAACCGTTATTGACCGGCGCGCACGGGAATATTTACCGAGACTGACCTGACCTCACACGGGAGTCATTGATGAAAGCACTGCTCGATTTGTTCAAGCAGGTCACGCAGGAAGAGGAGTTCGACGCGATCAAGATCGGACTTGCCTCGCCCGAGAAGATCCGCTCCTGGTCGTACGGGGAGGTTAAGAAGCCGGAGACGATCAACTACCGCACCTTCAAGCCTGAGCGCGATGGCCTCTTCTGCGCTAAGATTTTCGGGCCGGTCAAGGACTACGAGTGTCTGTGCGGCAAGTACAAGCGGCTCAAGCACCGCGGCGTGATTTGTGAGAAGTGCGGCGTCGAGGTCACGCTTTCCAAGGTGCGCCGCGAGCGCATGGGCCACATCGAGCTCGCGAGCCCCGTCGCTCACATTTGGTTTCTGAAGAGCTTGCCGTCGCGCATGGGCATGGTGCTCGACATGGCGCTGCGCGATATCGAGCGCGCGCTCTACTTCGAGGCCTACGTCGTGAATGATCCTGGCATGACGCCGCTCAAGCGCGCTCAACTTCTGACCGAGGACGACTATCTCGCCAAAGTCGAGGAGTACGGCAACGATTTCACCGCCATGATGGGCGCGGAAGGCGTTCGCGAGTTGCTGCGCAGCCTCGACCTCAAGAAGGAGATCGAAACGCTACGCGAGGAGCTTGCTGATACCTCTTCCGATACCAAGATCAAGAAACTTTCCAAGCGCCTCAAAGTGCTGGAAGCGTTCAACAAATCGGGCATCAAGCCGGGGTGGATGATCATGGAGGTGCTGCCGGTGCTGCCGCCCGAGTTGCGGCCGCTGGTGCCCCTCGACGGCGGGCGCTTTGCCACCTCGGACCTGAACGATCTCTATCGGCGCGTCATCAACCGCAACAACCGCCTGAAACGACTCCTCGAGCTGAAGGCGCCAGAGATCATCGTGCGCAACGAGAAGCGCATGCTGCAGGAAGCCGTGGACTCGCTGCTTGACAACGGCCGCCGCGGCAAGGCGATGACCGGTGCCAACAGGCGGCCGCTGAAGTCGCTGGCCGACATGATCAAGGGCAAGGGCGGGCGCTTCCGGCAAAACCTGCTCGGCAAGCGTGTCGACTACTCGGGCCGCTCGGTAATCGTCGTCGGCCCGCAGTTGAAGCTCCACCAGTGCGGGCTGCCAAAGCTCATGGCGCTGGAACTGTTCAAGCCCTTCATCTTCAACAAGCTCGAGGTGATGGGGCTGGCCACGACCATCAAGGCGGCGAAACGCATGGTCGAGGACCAGGAGCCCATCGTCTGGGACATTCTCGAAGAAGTGATCCGGGAACATCCGGTCATGCTGAACCGGGCGCCGACCCTGCACCGGCTCGGCATCCAGGCGTTCGAGCCGGTACTGATCGAGGGCAAGGCGATCCAGCTCCATCCGCTGGTGTGCGCGGCGTTCAACGCCGACTTCGACGGCGACCAGATGGCCGTGCATGTGCCGCTGTCGCTCGAGGCGCAAATGGAGGCGCGCACGCTCATGCTGTCCTCCAACAACATTCTGTCCCCGGCCAACGGCGAACCGATCATCGTCCCGTCGCAGGACATCGTGCTCGGTCTTTATTACATCACGCGCGAGAAAGTCGGCGCGCGCGGGGAGGGCTCGCTGTTCACCAACATCGCCGAAGTGTCGCGTGCGTATGACTCGGGCGAGGTCGAGGGCAGTGCCAGCATCACGGTGCGGATCAAGGAGTACGAGATCGACGATGAGGGCGAGAAGCGCGAGAAGATCTTACGCCACCAGACCACCGTCGGCCGAGCGTTGCTGTCCGATATTCTGCCCGCCGGTCTGCCGTTCGAGCTGCTCAACAAGACGCTCAAGAAGAAAGAGATCTCGCGCCTGATCAATGCGAGCTTCCGGCGCTGCG
>JAOTTL010000050.1:0-22492 GCA_029864385.1 Betaproteobacteria bacterium
GGGCTTGGTGAAGCAGCAGGCCGAGCAAGAAGGGCTCGACAAGATCTTCACCGCGGCTGGCTTCGAGTGGCGCCAGCCAGGTTGCTCGATGTGCCTCGGCATGAACGACGACCAGCTTTCACGTGGGGAACGCTGTGCGTCGACCTCGAACCGCAATTTCGAGGGCCGGCAGGGCCCTGGCGGCAGGACCCACTTGGTGAGCCCGGCGATGGCCGCCGCCGCAGCGATCGCAGGCCATTTCGTCGATGTGCGGGAAATGAAATGAACCGCGGAGACACGAAGACGCAACGGTTGCGCAAAGGAAGACCGGAATATCAGATTCCTGCTGTATCTACTTTGCGTTCTCTTTGCGCCTTCGCGCCTTTGCGGTGAGGGTTTATTGAGGTTGAAATGGAAAAATTCATTAGACAGGAAGGCCTGGTCGCGCCGATGGATCGCGCCAACGTGGACACCGACGCGATCATCCCCAAGCAGTACCTGAAGTCGATCAAGCGCACCGGCTACGGCCCGAATCTGTTCGACGAGTGGCGCTATCTCGACCACGGCGAGCCGGGAATGGATCATTCCAAGAGGCCGCTCAACAAGGATTTTGTCCTCAACCAGGCGCGTTACAAGGGCGCGACAGTCCTGGTCGCGCGCGAAAACTTCGGCTGTGGCTCCTCGCGCGAGCATGCGCCGTGGGCACTGTTGCAGTACGGCTTTCAGGCCGTAATCGCCCCCAGTTTTGCAGACATCTTCTACAACAACAGCCTCAAGAACGGGTTGTTGCTGATCCGGCTCGATGCAAAGATCGTGGAACAGTTGTTTCAGGAAGTTCAGGCGACACCAGGGTACCGGCTCGCGATTGATCTGGAGCAGCAAACGGTCAATGCGCCGGGTGGCGAGAGCTTCAAGTTCGAGATTGACCCATTCAACAAGCATTGTCTGTCGAATGGGCTCGACGAAATCGCCCTCACGCTCGAGCGCGCCGACAAGATCAAGGCTTTTGAAGCCGGGCATCGCGAGCGGCAGCCCTGGCTGTTCACGTGAAACGTAAAACGGTCGGAGGGATGGGGCCGAGCTTGCGAGCGCATTTCTCGATTTGCTCGTCACTCATCACTCATCACCCATCACCCATCACGCATTTGTGAAAATAGCAGTCCTGGCAGGCGACGGCATCGGCCCGGAAATCATCGCGCAGGCGGTGAAGGTCCTGAAGGTGCTCGCGCGCGACGGGCTCAAGCTGGAACTGGAGGAAGCGCCGTTCGGCGGGGCCGGCTACGACGCGCATGGCGATCCGCTTCCCGAGTCGACACTCAAGCTCGCCAAGGCAGCGGATGCTGTGCTGTGCGGGGCGGTGGGTGGCCCCCAGTACGACGCGCTGCCGCGTGCGCAGCGCCCGGAGCAGGGGATCCTGCGCATACGCAAGGAGCTCGGGCTCTTTGCCAATTTGCGGCCGGCGGTGCTGTTTCCGGAGTTGGTGGGCGCTTCGACGCTCAAGCCGGAAGTCGTATCTGGTCTCGACGTCATGATCATTCGCGAGCTGACCGGAGATATCTACTTCGGCGAGCCGCGCGGGCGGCGTAACAATGCCCGCAACGAGCGCGAAGGCTATGACACCATGCTCTACAGCGAGCCCGAAATCCGGCGAATCGCGGAAGTCGGTTTTTCCACCGCGATGAAGCGCGGCAAAAAGCTCTGCTCGGTGGACAAGGAGAATGTGCTCGAGACCAGCCGCTTCTGGCGCGAAATCGTCAACGACGTGGCGAAAAATTATCCGCAGGTCGCGCTATCGCACATGTACGTGGACAACGCGGCGATGCAACTCGTGCGCGCGCCCAAGCAGTTCGACGTGATCGTGACTGGGAACATGTTCGGCGACATCCTGTCGGATGAGGCATCAATGCTCACCGGCTCGATTGGCATGTTGCCCTCGGCTTCGCTCGATGCGGGTGGTAAGGGGTTGTATGAGCCCAGCCATGGTTCGGCACCCGACATCGCCGGCAAAAACATCGCCAATCCGCTCGCGACCATCTTCTCGTCGGCCATGATGCTGCGCTACACGTTCAATAAGGACGAATGGGCGTACCGCATCGAAGCGGCGGTCAAATCCGTGCTGGCGGAGGGTTACCGCACGGCCGATATTCACGAGGCGGGAACCCGGAAGGTCGGCACCGGCGAGATGGGCGACGCGGTCGTTGCTGCACTGTGAACGCGCAGCACTGTTTGAACGCGCAGCACTGTTGTTTTTTTGCCCCAACCTCTGCCCACGCCAGTTAACCCCTTGATAGAATAGAACCTCTTGGTATTTAGGCTAATGCAATGGCAACGGTAGGTTTGATCGGCTGGCGCGGCATGGTGGGCTCGGTGTTGATCGAGCGCATGCGCGCGGAGCGTGACTTCGACCTGATCGAGCCTGTGTTCTTCTCCACCTCGCAGATAGGCGGCAGCGCGCCGCGAATCGGCAAGAACGCGCCGCCCGTCAAGGACGCGCGCAATCTCGACGAGCTTGCCGCAGCGGACATCCTGATTTCCTGCCAGGGAGGCGACTATACCAGCGAGATCCATCCTAAGCTGCGCGCGGCAGGATGGAATGGCTACTGGATCGACGCGGCATCCACGCTGCGCATGGAGCAGGACGCGATTATCATCCTCGACCCCGTGAATCGGGCGGTCATCGACGAGGCGCTTGCGCGGGGCATCCGCAACTATGTTGGTGGCAACTGCACGGTGAGCCTGATGCTGATGGCAATCGCCGGCCTGGTGCAGGCGGGTCTCGTGGAGTGGGTCACCGCGATGACCTATCAGGCGGCGTCGGGAGCCGGTGCGCAGCACATGCGGGAGCTGGTGCAACAGATGGGTAATCTGTACGGCACGGCGCGTCACCTGGCCGATGATCCAGGCGCGGCGATATTGGAGATCGACAAGGCCGTCACGGCGGCGATTCGGGGCAGCAGCATTCCTGTCGCCCAGTTCGGGTACCCACTCGCCGGCAGCCTGCTGCCGTGGATCGACAAGGACCTTGGCAATGGGCAGAGCCGCGAGGAATGGAAGGCGATGGCCGAGGCCAATAAGATAATGGGACGCTCGGCCAACCCGATACCAATAGATGGCATCTGCGTGAGGGTGGGTGCGATGCGCTGTCACAGTCAGGCGCTCACGATCAAACTCACACGGGACGTCGACCTGGATGAAGTCGAGGGGTTGCTTGCGTCGGCGCATGCTTGGGTCAAAGTCATTTCGAATCGCCGTGAACCGACGCTTGCGGAGCTCACGCCAGCCGCCGTCACGGGAACGCTCTCGGTCCCGATTGGCCGATTGCGCAAGCTGCCGATGGGCGCACACTATCTCGCGGCATTTACCGTCGGCGATCAGTTGCTGTGGGGCGCAGCGGAGCCCCTCCGTCGCATGCTGAGGATCCTGCTCGAAGCGGATTCGAGCGCATCTCTCGCGGGGAAAGTTGCGACAACAAGCGCCTCGGTTCGCGCGTGAACCGGCCAATGCCTTGCTTTGACGCCGTGGGCCGTATTTCGGCGTCATAAAGACACAGCGCGGAATCCGTCACACTAGCGCACCGAGATTTGTTAAAAAATAGTTCGATTAGGCATATCATTTAACGGGAACATGAGCTTGCATCGCTAACTGATTGATGTTAGTCTTTTTATTCCTCGCGAAAAGGAGGGGATCCGCTGTGCGAGAACTCATCGTGAAGGCATGGCTTGCGGTGCTGCTCGTGGCGCTGGCGCCCGGGCTTGCAAGTGCAGCCGGTTTGGGACGGATCACGGTGCTATCGGCTCTGGGCCATCCGCTTAGCGCAGAGATTGAGCTGGTCTCGGTCAGCAAGGCCGAGATGGGTTCCCTTAGCGCCCGGATTGCTGCGCCCGAAGACTATCGCCGAGCCAACCTGCAGTACAACGTAGCGCTACCCGGAGCGCGGGTCACTATCGAGAAACGTGCCAATGGGCGGCCGTATCTGAAGGTCACAACGTCGCGTGCGGTGACGGAGCCGTTCATCGACCTGATGATCGAGCTGACGTGGTCAGCGGGGCGCATCTTGCGTGAATACACGGCACTGCTCGACCCGCCTGGTGTCGGGTCGGTGCCGCTGGGTCAAGCGGCTCCCACCGTCTCTGCAGCTCCCGAGATGCGGCCGGCGCCCATGGCGCCGGAAGCACCTGCGGCGTCAGCGTCGCCAGCGGTGCAAGCGGCGCCGGAACCGCCGGTCAGCGCACCCTTGAGTGAGCCGATTGCTCCAGCGCCGGCGGCGGGAGCGAAGGAATACGGACCCATCGAACGGGGAGAGACGCTGGGCAAGATTGCGCGAAGCGTGATGCCGCAGGGCGTGTCGCTGGAACAAATGCTGGTGGCACTGTACCGCACGAACGAAGACGCCTTCATTCGCAAGAATCTAAACCTGGTGCGGGCGGGGAAGATTCTCCGTGTTCCCGACCGGGAGGAAGTGGAGTCGATTTCCAAAGGCGAGGCGGTCAAGGTGTACCGCACTCACGTGACGGACTGGAGAGCCTATCGCCAGCGCCTCGCCGATGCAGCTGGCACGACGTCGGCGAGTAGCCCAAGTGCTGCGCGCGGCAAGATCGTGGCCAAGGTCGAGGAGAATGCCGACGGTGGACCAAAAGAGGTCGTAAAGATTTCCAAGGGTGAGCCCCCCGCGGCTGGCGCGGGCGAGGCCAAACCGCAAAGCACTGTGGACCGCGTCCGCGCGCTCGAGGAAGAAGTCGTGGCGCGTGAAAAGGCGCTGGCGGAAGCCAACGAGCGCATTGTGCAGCTCGAGAAGACTATCAAGGACATGCAGGAGCTGATCGCGCTGCAGAGCCCGGGAATGGCGGCTGCGCAGCAGCAGGCTCAGCAGACCCAGCAGGCCGCACCCGCCATGCCGGAACCTGTGCGGCCGGACATGAGTGCGTCGGTAAAGCCCGAGGTGGCGCAACCGGCACCGGAGAAGCCGCCGGTTGTCGCCAAGCCCGAGCCCCCGCAACGGAAACCAGAGCCCAAGGTCGTCACGCCATCGCCTGCGCAGCCCGAGTTGATGGACCGGGTCATGGAGGTGTTGGGTGACCCAATGAATCTGGCGGCGGGCAGTGGTGTTCTCGTGCTAGGCGGCCTCGCATTATGGATGGCGCGCCGGAGACGCTCACCTGAGGGGGTGGACGCCGGTCTGTTCCAGGAAGCACCGACTCTGGGTTCGGCGGCTGACGCTACGGCGGAGGCAGTCGCCTCGACTGACGACGTGCCTTCCGCCGTGACGCCCACCACGACGGCAACGGCTGGGACGCCCGACGAGGTCGATCCCCTTGCCGAGGCAGAAGTCTACATCGCGTACGGTCGCGACGGGCAGGCAGAAGAGATCCTCAAGGAAGCGCTGGCGCGGGCGCCGAACCGCGCGGACGTGAAGATGAAGCTGCTCGAGATCTACACGGCGCGAAAAGACAAGAGCGCGTTTGCCCGGCTCGCGAGTGACGTGCAAAAGCAGGTCGGAAGCTCGGGAGGTGAGTGGGTCAAGGTCGCCGCGATGGGTTACGCAATCGATCCGGGCAACACGCTCTATGAGGCGGGCAAAGGCGCCGAGGCACCGGCGCCGACAGGCCCGAGAACGGGGCAGAATCTCGATTTCGACCTGGGGATCGGCGGCGGAGCCAGCGTGACCTCAACCGACATCGAGCTTGACAGCGAAGCGGCCGCTGCCGTGCAGGCAGCGACCCAGACCGTGGTCGATACCGGTATGGCGACTGATGTGACGCGCGCGCAGCGCGCGGCAGGCGTTCCGATGATGCCGGATTTCAAGCTCGACGTGCCGCCAGCAGGGGAGGAACCTGCGGAAGCCGACCTGAAGCTCGAAGCAGGCAAGTCGGCTCGGGATGTGGGAACGATGGATTTCCAGATCGAACTTCCCCCAGCGGGGACCGCTATCCACGAACTACCGACCGTGAAAGAAGCAACGAGCCCGGGGGGCGTGGATTTCAAGCTCGAAGTGCCGGAAGGTGGACTCGATTTCGGCGACAGGACGACGCCCACGACGGTGCAGGATATACCTACGACCAAGAACGGCCACTGGTACGATATCCAGACGAAGTTCGATCTGGCCAAGGCATACCAGGAAATGGGCGACAAATCGGGCGCCAAGGAGATCCTGCAGGAAGTGATCAATGAGGGTGACGCCGACCAGAAGTCGCAGGCGAAGGCACTGCTCGACATTCTGGGCTAAGCGGGCAGCAGGTCAGATCGAACCGCGGCAGCTCCACGCTGCCGCGGTTTTTGTTTTTCTAGGAGTTTGTCGGACTTGGGACCGACAAACTCCTTAAGCAAAATCGCCTGCACCAAGACGGAAGGAACGGACAGTGAAGACCTCGTTTCGGGCCTACACCTGTGCCCAATGGAGGCCGAAACCGGTCGTTGTCCTCGGATTCATTCGAAATCCGCAGGCGGTTTTGCCTCAGGAATTTGCCGGACTTCGGTCCGGCAAGTTCCTGGGAGATCTACCGTGAGAATGGCCCTCGGTGTGGAGTACGACGGTAGCCGATTCTGCGGCTGGCAGACCCAGCCAGAGGGCTGCGCGGTGCAGGACGCGTTCGAGCGCGCATTGTGCGAGATTGGCGACACGCGGGTTGCGACCATTTGCGCCGGGCGAACGGACGCAGGCGTGCACGCACTCGCCCAGGTTGTTCACTTCGACACCGACGTGCGACGCCCGGCGTCGGCGTGGGTGCGAGGCGTGAATGCGCTCCTGCCGCCACCCTGCGCGGTCACCTGGGCACACGAAGTGGCCGAGGATTTTCATGCGCGATACTCCGCGGTGAGCCGGTCCTATCGCTATATTCTTCTTAACGATCCTGTTCGGCCTGCCGCGGCTCACGCGCGTGTCGGGTGGTTCCATCTGCCTCTCGACCTGGAAAAGATGCGTAATGCAGCCCGACTGCTCATCGGCGAGCACGATTTCAGCGCCTTTCGTAGCGCAGAGTGCCAGGCGCGCTCACCGGTGCGCACGGTGAAGCGCTTCGATCTCGTCCGCAGCGGTACTTACGTTGTGTTCGACGTGCAAGCCAACGCATTCCTGCATCACATGGTGCGGAACATCGTGGGCTGCCTGGTCTACGTGGGCAAAGGCAAGTTTCCTCCAGAGTGGCTTGGAGAGTTGTTAGCGGGGCGCGAGCGGACGCGAGCGGCGCCGACGTTTGCGGCCGCCGGGCTGTACCTGGCCCAGGTCGAATATGGGCCTCACTGGGGTCTGCCGGTGGCGCCGCGCGCAAATTTCATGGAACTGTGTGACAAAGGATAGGAAGCAGAAAGTGGTAGCACGCAGCACCCAAGCGTAGCATTTCCGCTTTACGATTCACTCGCCATGGCCACTGCAGTCAAGATATGCGGCATCACCCGGCTCGAGGATGCGCTCGCGGCGGCGCGTGCGGGTGCGCACGCCGTCGGTTTCGTCTTCTACGCGGCCAGTCCCCGCTGCGTGACGCCTGCAAAAGCCGCCGAGATCATGCGAGCATTGCCGCCGTTCGTCACCACCGTCGGATTGTTTGTAAATGCAACTGTGGAGGAGGTACGGGCTGCGCTCGTTGAGGCGCCCGTCGAGTTGCTCCAGTTCCACGGCGATGAGACGCCCGAGTTCTGTCGGCAATTCGGGCGGCCGTATGTCAAGGCGGTACGGATGGGGCCGGGGGTGGATTTGCTACAATACGTCCGGGCCTATCATGATGCGAAGGCGCTTCTTCTCGATACCTTTGTCGAGGGGCTGCAAGGCGGCAGCGGCGTCACCTTCGACTGGAGCCTCATCCCGCGCGACCTGGCGCTGCCAGTCATTCTCTCTGGTGGCCTGACCGCCGAGAATGTAACGGATGCCGTGCGCCGCGTGCGTCCGCTTGCGGTCGATGTATCGAGTGGCGTCGAGTCTGCCAAGGGCATCAAGGATGCTTCGAAAATGGCTGTTTTCATGAAGGGGGTGCGCAATGCAGATGCATGACCTGCCCGATCGCAGCGGCCATTTCGGCAAATACGGCGGGGTATTCGTTGCCGAGACGCTGATCGAGGCGCTCGACCAGCTAGAGGCCGCGTACGCGCGCTATCAGAACGATTCCCAGTTCCTCGCCGAATTCGCTTACGAGCTCAAGCACTACGTGGGGCGGCCCAGCCCGGTCTACCACGCGCGGCGCTGGTCCGAGCACTTTGGCGGGGCGCAGGTCTATCTCAAGCGGGAGGATCTCAATCATACCGGCGCGCATAAGATCAACAACGTGATCGGCCAGGCGCTGCTCGCACGCCGCATGGGTAAACCGCGCATCATTGCCGAAACCGGCGCCGGAATGCACGGGGTGGCTGCGGCCACCATCGCGGCGCGCTACGGGCTGGAGTGCGTCGTCTACATGGGCGTCGAGGACGTGAAGCGGCAAATGCAGAACGTTTATCGCATGAAGCTGCTGGGCGCATCGGTCGTGCCTGTGGAGAGCGGATCCAGGACGCTCAAGGATGCGCTCAACGAGGCGATGCGCGACTGGGTCACCAACGTTGAGAACACGTACTACATGATCGGGACGGTTGCCGGTCCGCATCCCTATCCGATGATGGTGCGCGACTTCCAATGCGTAATCGGGCGCGAGGCGCGGGAGCAAATGCAGGAGATGGTCGGTCGCCAGCCCGACGCGGTCGTCGCCTGTGTTGGCGGCGGCTCGAATGCGATGGGAATCTTCTATCCCTACATTACGGATGGAAAGGTCCGCCTGATCGGGGTCGAGGCCGCGGGCCGCGGGCTGGAAAGCGGCAAGCATGCGGCAACCCTGTGCACGGGCAAGCCGGGTGTGCTGCACGGCAACCGCACCTATCTGCTGCAGGACGAGAATGGTCAGATCATCGAGACGCACTCTGTCTCTGCGGGGCTCGATTACCCGGGAGTCGGACCCGAGCACGCCTGGTTGAAGGACAGCGGGCGCGCGGAGTACGTGGCCGTCATGGACGAGGACGCGCTCCAGGCATTCCATGACCTTTGCCGGTTCGAGGGTATTATTCCCGCTCTCGAATCCGCGCACGCGCTGGCGTATGCAGCAAAAATGGCGCCCCGCATGAGGAAAGACCAGATGCTGCTTATCAACCTTTCGGGCCGGGGCGACAAGGACATGCAAACGGTCGCCGAAATGGCCGGCATCAAGATCTAGCGATGAGTGCAGAGTGCAGAGTGCAGAGTGCAGAACGCGCTCCCGCGAAGCGGCCTGGGGGGTATTTCGCTCATCACTCATCACCCATCACTCATCACTGCCGTTAACATGTCCCGCATCACGTCCACATTCGAGGCGCTAAAGAAGCAGGGGAGAAAGGCGCTGATCCCGTTTATTACGGCAGGCGATCCCGAGCCCAAGCTGACCGTCGCGTTGATGCACGCTCTGGTGGACGGTGGGGCGGACGTACTCGAGCTGGGCGTTCCGTTCTCGGATCCCATGGCCGACGGGCCCGTGATCCAGCGCTCGAGCGAGCGCGCGCTCGCGCACGGCGTGTCGCTCAAGGACGTCATAAGATTCGTGCGCGAATTTCGCGCAACGAACGCGTCGACTCCAGTCGTGCTGATGGGCTACGCCAATCCGATCGAAGCGATGGGCCTGGAGCACTTTGCGGAAGCAGCCAAGGCGGCGGGCGTTGACGGGGTGCTGGTAGTGGACTATCCGCCCGCGGAGGCGCAACGGCTGGTCGAGCTGCTCGATGTGCGCGGGCTCGATACCATCTTTCTGCTGTCGCCGACGACGACGGATGCGCGGTTGGAGGAGGTTACGCGGCTGGGGCGGGGCTACCTTTATTACGTGTCGCTGCGTGGCGTCACAGGCGCCTCCCACGTCGACCTCGCGGACGTTGCCGCTCGCGTGCGGCGTGTCCGCGATTTTACATCGCTGCCGGTGGGCGTGGGTTTCGGGATCCGCGATGCGGCGACCGCCAAGGCGATCGCCGCATTATCCGATGCGGTGGTGATTGGCAGCGCCTTGATTCAAGAAATCGACAAAGCGCCACGAGACAAGGTAACGGCAGAGGTTATACGTTTTCTTGCTCCAATCCGCGAAGCGCTGGACAGCCTGTCAACGGTACGAGCATGAGCTGCAAAGCTCAAACCACGTTTGATTGGAATACATGCCATGCGACATGTAAAGGCCGCCGACATGACGGCGCTAATATGACCACGGTGATGGCGGAGGCGGCCCTATGAGCTGGCTGCAAAAACTCCTGCCGCCGAAGATCAAGCGCGACGCCGGCAGCCCGAGGAAGATGGTTCCGGAGGGACTGTGGAGCAAATGCGAGGCTTGCGAGGCGGTGCTGTACCGGGCGGACCTCGAGAAGAACCTCTACGTCTGTCCCAAGTGCGCGCATCACAATCGCATCTCGGCCCGCGAGCGGCTCGACTGGCTGCTCGACCGCGAGGGCCGTTACGAAGTGGGTGCTGAAGTGCTGCCGGTGGACAGCCTCAAGTTCAAGGACAGCCGGCGCTACACGGAACGCCTGGAGGAGGCGCGCCGGGCAACTTCGGAGGAAGATGCGCTCATCGTAATGCAGGGTAGCATCAAGACCCATCCTGTGATCGCGGCCGCATTCGAATTTGATTTTCTCGGCGGGTCGATGGGCGCCGTGGTGGGAGAGCGGTTCGTGCGCGGCGTGAAAGTATGCCTTGATCAGCGTCTGCCCTACATCTGCGTCACGGCCAGCGGCGGCGCGCGCATGCAGGAAGGGTTTTTCTCATTGCTGCAAATGTCGAAAACCTGCGCGGCTGTCACGCAGCTTGGCCGGGAACGCCTGCCGTTCATCACGGTGCTAACCGATCCGACGATGGGCGGGGTGTCTGCCAGCTTTGCCATGATCGGGGACATCGTCATCGCGGAGCCGGGTGCCCTTATTGGATTTGCCGGGCCGCGCGTGATCGAGCAAACAGTGCGGGAGACGTTGCCGGAAGGGTTCCAGCGCTCGGAGTTTCTGCTGCAGCACGGTGCGATTGACATAATCGTGGACCGCCGCGAATTGCGGGACAAGCTCGCCAGCATAATCGCGCTTCTGCTGAAGCTCCCGCCCGCCCCTTGAACATTCCATGTTCAACGTTCCAGGTTCCAAGTTCAAAGTTGCGGGTCTTGGGCTTTGAACCTTGAATCTTGAACCTGAAACGCTAGCCGAATGGCTAGCGTACATCGAGCGCCTGCATCCAAAACGATCGCGCTCGGCCTTGAGCGGGTCGGGCACGTCAAGGAGCGGCTTGCCCTCGAGCCGTGTTTTCCCCTCGTCGTGGTCGGTGGTACCAACGGCAAGGGTTCCACCTGCGCGATTCTGGAATCGATCTTGCACCTCGCTGGATACCGCGTCGGGTGCTACACCTCGCCGCACTTCCTCCGCTACAACGAGCGGGTGCGCGTCGGCCGCATCGAGTTGCCCGACGCAGCGCTCGTGAGGGCATTCGGCGAGGTGGAGCGGATGCGCGACGATGTCGAACTGACGTATTTCGAGTATGGCACGCTTGCGGCCCTCTGGTTGTTTGTCGAGCAGCGCGTGGATGTGGCAGTCCTCGAGGTCGGCCTCGGCGGGCGGCTTGACGCGGTCAATGCGTTCGACGCCGATTGCGCCGTCGTGACCGCGGTCGATATCGACCACGTCGATTACCTCGGAGTGGATCGCGAGGCGATCGGGGCGGAGAAGGCGGGCATTTTCCGGGCAGGCCGGCCAGCGGTTTGTTCGGACCCGTCCCCGCCCGAGCGTCTCGTCCGTCACGCAGCGGAAATCGGCGCCGGGCTTCTGCGCATCGAGCAGGACTTCGGCGCCAAGGTACAAGGCAAGCACTGGCAATACTGGGGGCCGCGGGGACCACGCAGCGCGCTGCCGCATCCTGTATTACGGGGCGCATACCAACTGGACAACGCCGCGGCAGCAATCACGGCGCTGGAATGTCTGCGCGAACGGTTGCCGGTCGCCATGAACGACATCCGGCAGGGATTGTTGCAGGTGGAGCTGCCGGGCCGCTTCCAGGTCATGCCGGGGCGCCCGCCGGTGATTCTGGACGTGGCGCACAACCCGCACGCGGCGCGTGCACTGGCGGCGAATCTCGCCGCCATGGGGTGCACCGGTCGTACGTATTCCGTATTCGCGATGTTCGGCGACAAGGACGTTGCCGGCGTGGTGGCAGCCCTGGCGCCGCAAATCTCCCATTGGGTGATCGCCGGAATGGCCGGGCCCCGTGGCGCGGACGCAGGTGATCTGGAACGCGCCCTCGGCGCCGCGGGCATCGGGGCCTCCACGCGGTGCGCGAGCGTGGCCGACGCGTATGCGCAAGCCTGTGATATGGCGACGGAAAATGATAGAATTGTGGTGTTCGGGTCGTTCTACACCGTGGCTTCGGTCATGGCCTTGCTCGAGCGCCGGCGGCGGGCGCGGGCCTCGGGGTAGAACCCCGGTGATAGTCACAGCCATGATGGTGGCGGAGGCGGCATCGACGGCAGCAGATGGCGCGAACGACTAGCGACGAAGAGTTACAGCTTAAACGGCGCGCGCGGCGGCGATTGATTGGCGCCATCGTGTTGGTCACGGCCATCGTGGTGGTGCTGCCGATGGTGCTCGACTCCGAGCCCAAGCCGTCCGGCGGGGAAGTCGCGGTCCGGATTCCTTCCCCCAATTCCGGCACGTTTTCCCCGAAACTGGTGACCGAGGCCCCGGCGCCGAAAACAGCGCCCAAGGCGCCGGCGGCGCAAGAGAAGAAGCGAGAGGCGCCAGCCGTCCCGCTGGCGCCAAAGCCGGCGCCCCAAAAGGCAGCAAAGGCCGATGCCAAGCCCGTCGCCCAGGCGCCACCCCAGCCTGCCAGCCCGCGGTATGTCATCCAAGTCATTGCGCTGGCTGATGCGGATAAGGCGAACCAGCTGCGGGAAAAGATCGCGGCAGCCGGCATCAAGTCCTATACAGAAGTCGTCAAGACGGTGAAAGGGGACGTCACGCGTGTCCGCGCCGGGCCGTTCGAAAACCGAAAGGCGGCGGAAGAGGCCCACGAGAAGCTTAAAACGATTGGCCTGAGCGGGAACATCACGACGAAATGACCGTGTTTGACTACGTCGTGATCGCAGTCGTCGGACTATCAATCCTCCTCAGCGTGATTCGTGGGCTGGTTCGGGAAGTGCTTGCCCTGCTCGCCTGGGTGGTCGCGTTCCTTGCAGCGAACTTCTTTGCCGGTCCGCTGGCGACCCTGCTGCCCGACGAGATGTCGAACGTGGAGGTGCGTCTTCTGGTCGGTTTCGGGGCGGCGTTCGTGGTAGTCCTGCTTTCGATGAGCCTGCTTGCCATGTTCGCCGCTAAACTGGTAAAAAACTCCGGTCTTGGCGTGGAAGACCGCGTGCTGGGAGGCGTATTCGGGCTGGCGCGCGGAATGCTGGTGGTCGTGGTTCTGGTATTGCTCGCCGGTCTTACGGCATTGCCCAAGCAGCCGGTTTGGCGGGAGGCGGTATTGAGTAAACCGCTGGAATCGTTCGTGGGCAGAGTCAAGCCCTGGCTGCCGGGTGGACTGTCGCAACGCATCACCTACGATTGAGGCACGCGATGTGCGGGATAGTCGGCATTGTCACGAAGGATAGCCCGGTCAACCAGTTGTTGTACGACGGGCTGCTGGTGTTGCAGCACAGGGGACAGGATGCCGCCGGTATCGTGACCGCCGAGGGCTCGACATTCCACATGCACAAGGGACCGGGCATGGTGCGTGACGTGTTCCGCACGCGAAACATGCGCACGTTGATCGGCCTCTCCGGCATTGCCCACACACGCTATCCCACTGCGGGCTCGGCTTGGTCGGCGGCTGAGTCGCAGCCGTTCTACGTTAATTCGCCGTTCGGCATTGTGCTCGGCCACAACGGCAATCTGACGAACACCGAGCAGCTCAAGAACGATTTGTTCCGGCAGGACCTGCGGCACGTCAATACCAACTCGGACTCGGAGGTGCTGCTCAACGTGCTCGCGCACGAACTGCAAGAGACCGCGACCAACTACAAGCTGGACCCCGCCACGATCTTTGCGGCCGTTTCAGGCGTGTACCGGCGCTGCCGCGGCGCTTACGCCGTGGTGGCGATGATCGCGGGTTACGGCCTCCTTGCCTTTCGAGACCCGTTCGGCATCCGTCCGCTGATTTTCGGGCGTGCGGAGACCCAGGGCGGCTACGAGTACATGGTGGCCTCGGAGAGCGTGGCGCTCGATACGCTGGGTTTCCAGACGGTGCGCGATGTCGCTCCCGGCGAGGCGATCTTCATTGACCAGGACGGCAACTTCTACAGCCGCCAGTGCGTGCCGGCCGTCTCGCTCAATCCCTGCATCTTTGAGTTCGTCTATCTGGCCCGGCCTGATTCGGTGATCGACGGGATCTCGGTCTACGAGACGCGGTTGCGGATGGGCGAAAGTCTCGGCGAGAAAATCAGCCAACAGTATCGTCATCTCGACATCGACGTCGTGATCCCGATCCCGGATTCCAGCCGGCCGGCAGCCATGGAGCTCTCGAAGCAGCTCAACCTGCCGTACCGTGAGGGCTTTATCAAGAATCGCTACATCGGTCGGACCTTCATCATGGCCGGGCAGTCGGTCCGCCGCAGATCCGTCCGGCAGAAGCTCAATTCGATCGCGATGGAGTTTCGTAACAAAAACGTTCTGCTGGTGGATGATTCCGTGGTGCGGGGTAACACGAGTCGCGAGATCGTGCAGATGGCCCGCGAATCCGGCGCGCGCAAAGTGTTCTTCGCCTCGGCTGCTCCGCCGGTGCGCTTCCCCAACGTCTACGGCATCGACATGCCCACGCGCGAGGAGCTGATCGCAGCGGGACGCACGGAAGCGGAGATCGCGCGCGAGATCGGTTGCGACGAACTCATCTACCAGAATCTGGATGCGCTGCGCCGCGACGTGCAGAGCGTCAATCCGAAGGTCACCAACTTCGAGGATTCGTGCTTCTCGGGGGTGTACATCACCGGCGATGTCACGCAGGAGTACCTGGATGGCATCGAAGCGAGGCGCCGCGAGGGCGCAATGATGACGGAGATGACGTCGGTGTCGTCCTCGCAACTCGACCTCGGGCTCGAGCTGATCGAGTGACCCCTGCCGGTCACTCGACAGGGGCGTGAATTCTGAATGGTGAATTCGGCTAAAGCGACGGTGGAAAAACCCGTTCGCGGAAGCTGAACGGGTTTTTTATTGCCTTTAGCAGGCGGAAAGTAGGTGACATGAGCGACGAATACCATCTGGATACGCTCGCGGTGCGGGCGGGGACGGAGCGCAGCCAGTTCGGCGAGCACTCCGAGGCCCTTTACCTCACTTCGAGCTTCGTGTTCAAGACCGCTGCGCAAGCCGCAGCCCGCTTCTCGAACCAGGAGCCGGGCAACATCTACTCGCGCTTTTCCAATCCGACCGTGACCATGCTGGACGAGCGCCTTGCCGCGCTCGAGGGTGCGCAATGCTGTATTTCGACCGGCTCGGGCATGGCGGCCATTCTTGCGACCGTAATGGGACTGCTGAAGAGCGGGGACCACGTGGTGTGCTCAGCGGGCGTGTTTGGCGCGACCGTGCAGCTCCTGGGCAATATCATGAAGCGTTTCGGGGTGGAGACGACGTTCGTTTCGGGTAGCGCTCTCAGCGATTGGGAGAAAGCGGTGAAGCCCGCTACGCGCCTGCTTTTCGTCGAGACGCCATCGAACCCGCTCACCGAGATCTACGACATCGCGGCGCTCGCGGGCCTTGCAAAAAAGTCAGGTGCGCTGCTGGCCGTGGACAACTGCTTTTGCACCCCTGTGCTGCAGCGTCCCCTGGACCTGGGTGCGGACATCGTCATCCATTCCGCGACCAAGTACCTCGACGGGCAGGGCAGAGTGCTGGGTGGAGCAGTGCTCGGCAGGCGCGATGCGATCCATGAAGGCGTGTTCGGCTTCCTGCGCACGGCGGGGCCGACGTTGAGTCCCTTCAACGCCTGGGTGATCCTGAAAGGACTGGAGACGCTTAGGATCCGGATGGAAGCCCAGTCCGCGTCAGCGTTGGCGCTTGCGCAGTGGCTCGAGCAGCAGCCCGCCATCGAGCGCGTTTACTACCCCGGCCTTGCTTCTCACCCGCAGCACGAGCTCGCGAGGAAGCAGCAAAAGGGGTCGGGCGCCATCGTGTCGTTCGACGTGAAGGGAGGGCAGGACGCGGCCTGGCGCGTGGTCGATGCGACGACCCTGCTCTCGATCACGGCTAATCTCGGGGACACCCGGAGCACCATCACACACCCGGCCTCGACCACTCATGGCCGCATCTCGGCGGAAGCCCGCGTTGCCGCGGGAATAGCAGATGGTTTGTTGCGCATTGCGGTGGGCCTCGAACACATCGAGGACATCAAGGCCGATTTGGCGCGTGGATTGAGCGCGTAGCCTTCTCACGCGAACGTGCCCAGCACCCTGTCGGACTTAGGTGTCGGACAGGCTGCTAAAGGAGTTTGTCGGAGCTAAGTCCGACAAACTCCTAGGTGCCACAAGACGGACTGAGCTGCCACGCGCCAATTAACAAGGCCGAACGCAGGCGTTCGGCTTTGCCTTCGCGTGTTCGAACGGACGACTGGATCGCTGTTCAACGCGCGGAAAAGTTACTCTAACCCCTGGGTCTCCCTTACTCGTCGCGCGTCCGGGTGGGGCGTGTTGTTAGACCCTAGCGTGCTTGCCCGGTGATTCGCGAGCCACTCTCGAATTGCGGCTGCGTTCTCCGTGTGGCGATCGAAACCGGTGAAATGACGGGTGAGAGGGATGACTCCCGTAGAAGTTGAGAGCACAACCCGTGAGGCTCCCGATGGATCGTCGTGCACCTCAACTCCGATCACCTCACATAGGGGGCGTTCGCCCCGCACTCGACCAGGCCATCCGAAGTGTCGCCAAGCCACGACGCCACGAGCAGCATCAAACACGAACCGAGTCGGCAGCGCGGACAGATATGAAATGACTGATCCAACAACGATCCCGGTTCCGGTTGCGACCCTTTCGCCGACGGCGAGGGCGTTCGGGGAATCGACGGCTTGGACAATCACGCCGATCACTAGCGCGGCGGCAATTGTGGGTACGACCACGGGCCTGTGCAGCAGCACAAGGAACGAGGGAGCATTTGTAACGATGCGCAGCCGCGTATCCTGCCGTCTAACGTCCGCGATGACGCGCGCTCGGAAGCGCGCAGCGCTTTCTTGCGTCGTTGTCGATCGCGCGGTTAGCGGCCAACTCGCGTCCGCCAATAACCGGGTAGGCGGCTTTGGTGTGCGAGCACCTCGATACGGAGCACATCGGATGTCGCGCTGTAAATCAGCGTAAAGGGAAAACGGGGAAGAACGAAACGGCGTAGGTCGCGAGCAACCGGCTGACCAATCTCGGGCTGATCCAGCAGAAGATCCGTCGCACGTCGAATCTCGGATTCAAGACGTTCCCCCAAACCCGGAACTTGTAGCTCGTAGTGTAGCGCTGCCTCGATAAGTTCCAACTCCGCTTCGGGGTGGAACTCCAGCCTCATCGCTTCAGGCGCGCACGGAGATTCGCGAATACTCGTTCGCCGGGGATCGACTGCACCTTGCCTTCGACGATCTCCCGGTGCCGCCGCTGCGCCTCTTTAAACCAGGCGCTCTCGACGTCGGCGTCGGGCGGGCCGTCGAGTTCAGCGATAAGGGAGCGGATCAGATCCGCCTTGTCTTCGAGACTCAATGCCCGGATTTTGGCCTCAATTTCAGCAACAGCCGTGGACATGCTGGCCTCCTAAATCGCATTGTGTGTGGACATTGTAGCGCCGTATGTTGTTGGCCGCTAACGTGTCCCGATCACCCGCGCCAGCAAGCGCGAGCAACGCTTGCTCGCGCCGGGGTGGATCGAGTGGTTAGGGTGCAACAACTTCTCCACTACCCCGACGCTCGCACAACCATGAGCCGACATATGCAAAAAGTAAAACTCCCAAAAAATATAGCCACTGCTCGGGCATAGCCCACTCTAAGGCGACTAAGCCAATCCCGAACGGGGACCAAGACGCCAGCGCCGTCTGGAGCATGAGCGCCGACGCAGAAAAAACCAGCCAGAAACGAAGCACGCAAGGGTGCACGAAAAAACCCAAAGGAAGGCCCAACAACGCACCTATGATGACGGTCCAGACTGCGGCGTTCGCGCCCCGCACGATCAATTTCGCGTGCGGAGCAAGCCCGAGGTCGAGCGCGAGCTGATAGAGCGCAACCGTGATACCGCCGGAGTATCCGAACAGGACTGTCATTGCCGGGAAAGCCAATACTCCGAGGCCAATCGCAATGAGAGATTTGCGGGCCATATTGGAGCGCTGCACGACTTTGCACCCTAACGTCCGCGTTCAACCGCGCGTGGGCAAGCGACGCTTGCCAGCGTCGGCTCTTGGAACGCGTTGTTAGCCATCAATTTCCACCCCGTTGTCCTGGCACCATGTGAGCAGCGCCTCCTTCTGGGCGGATGCCTCGAATTCGTACCACCGGTTAAGCATTTCACGGTGTTCGAGAAGATCCTTGAACCGTGCATAGGCACCTTGGCGCCTGAAAATTTCGCGGACTTTCCGCACGTCGTCGGCTAGGAAGGCCTCGGCGAACTGAATTGCGAGGCGCTTTCCAAGGCCAAAATCGTTCTTGTGTGGAATGGAAAGGTATTTGTCTTCTTCGTCGATATCCGCAGGCAATTCCTCAAAGTTGTCTCCGAACTCCGAGTGCCAGTAGATCGTTCCCGTTTCCTTCGAGAGATACGCCGCGTGCTCCATCGGTGGGCCGAGGCTTACGAATTCGAAGGCGGCCATTATCTCGTCGAACTTTGCGCGAGCCATATACTATTGATGGCTAACTTTGAAGTGGACGGCCGAAAAGCCGCCTTATAAGGCGGCATTGTGCGCCGCAGGATGTACACCTTCAAGTGAGTCAAAGCGTTGTAATACCAGAGGCATTACTGGGACCTGTCTTTCGGATGGCGAAATGGGTTACACCAACCACCCTCAACAGCCGCTCGCAACTCCAGCAGCTAAACCGCCTCGGCTGCTAGATCAGGTCCGGGATACCGTCCGGCGCAAGCATTTCAGCCTGCGCACCGAGCAGACCTACGTCCACTGGATAAAACGCTTCATCCTGTTCCACGGTAAACGTCATCCGCGCGACATGGGCGCCGCCGAGGCCACCGCGTTTCTCAATCATCTTGCGCGCGAGCGCCGCGTTGCGTCCGCCACTCAGAACCAGGGACTCAACGCGATCCTGTTCCTCTACCGGGAGGTCCTGGGAACACCGTTGGGCTGGCTCGAGGGGCTCGATCGGGCAAAACGACCCGTCCGGGTTCCCACGGTTTTGACCCAGAACGAAGCCGCAAGACTGATCTCGCAACTTGAAGGGACCGCCTGGCTCATGGCGAGCCTGCTGTATGGGGCCGGGCTACGACTCATGGAATGTCTGCGGCTGCGCGTGAAAGACGTGGATTTCGGATACGGTCAAGTTTTGGTGAGGGATGGCAAAGGCGGGAAGGACCGAGTGACGATGTTGCCGCGCACGGTAGTCGAGCCGCTGACGCAGCACCTTGTACGCGTTAAAAGCCTGCATGGGCGCGATCTGACCGAGGGATATGGCGAAGTCGAAATGCCGCACGCGCTTTCGCGCAAGTATCCAAATGCCGGCCGTGAGTGGACTTGGCAGTATGTTTTCCCATCCCGTAAACGCTCGGTAGACCCGCGCACCGCGGTGATACGGCGACACCACGTTTATGAAACGGTATTACAACGTGCCGTCAAGCAAGCAGCCCGTGACGCCGGGATCTCGAAACCGGTGAGTTGCCACACGCTACGGCATTCGTTTGCCACCCACCTGCTGGAGAGCGGATACGACATCCGTACCGTGCAGGAGCTCTTGGGTCACAAGGAAGTAACCACGACGATGATTTACACCCACGTGCTGAACAAGGGCGGGCGCGGGGTAACGAGTCCGCTCGACGCCCGCGTGTTGAACGGCGATGATATCGTCCGTTCGAACACGCGGAGTTAAACCGGCGCATCGCATCCGGGTTTAACGCTTGTAGTCGGGATAAAGTCTTTCCACCAGCGCCATCGCTGCAACCCAGTCGCGGCTCTTCGAGTCGTAGGCGCCGCTGCGTCCGAAATTCCGCGCGCGCTCCTCGCAGATTTCCGGCGCGGGTACGATGAGCTCGGCGCCGCCAGCGAGCGCGCCGACCTGCGCCCGGCAGGCGAGCTCGAAGAAGTGATGGTAGATGTACGCTTCGGGCAGCGTCGTGCCGCACACCAGCGCGCCGTGGTTCTCGAGCATCATCACCCACTTGTCGCCGAGCGCCTGCGCCGCCCGGTCGCTGCCTTCACGCGTCGTGTCATCGACTTCGTTAGGGTAATAGGCAATGCGGTTGTAGAAGCGCATCGCTTGCTGCGTGATGGGAATCAGCCCGCGCTTTTGCGCGGACACCGCGAGGTTCGCCGGCGAGTGCGTGTGGGCCGCGGCCTGAATGTCGGGGCGGGCCTTCATTATCGCCGCGTGAAGGTTGTAGGCCGCTGGGCTTGCCTTGCGCGGCGAGTCTATGACCTGTTGTCCATTGACGTCGTATTTCACGAGGCTCGAGGCCGTTACTTGCTCCATGAACTGATTGTCGGCCTTGACCAGGAAGTGACCCGGTTCGCCGGGCACCCGCGCCGAGATGTGGTTGTAGGTCATGTCGACGAAGACAAAATGCGCGATCAACCGGTGTGCGGCCGCCAGCTCGCACCGCAACTGCCACTCCTCCGCACTTACGAGGTCTCGCACCGCGCGCGCGCGCCGTCGTCGTCTAATCGTCTTGGCCACGTTATGTCCCTCCCACGCGTTACTATAACTCCCTCAGCGGCGCAGGCGCGTGCTCGGAAGAAGTGATGGATGATGGTGATGAAAAATGGTGATGAGAAATGGTGATGAAAAACGATCAAAACGCTTTGTAACGCTTTACCGATCGCCGTCACCCGTCACCCATCACCCATCACCCATCACCCATCACCCATCACCCATCACCCATCACCATTAATCATCACCAGTTCCCATCGCTAGTACTCATCACCCCTACCTGTTGAGAGTAAAATCGCGCCATGTCCGCCTCGCTCCTCGCTGAGCTTCCGTACCAGCCAGACAGCGCGCGCCTCTTCGAGGCGATCGCCGACCTGCCGTGGGCGGTATTTCTCGACAGTGGTCGTCACTATCCCGCGCAGTCCCGCTACGACATCCTGTCCGCCGAGCCCTACGTGCGTCTGGTGACACGCGGGCCGCTGACCGAGGTTTACGCCGACACGATCGAGCTTTCGCGCGAGGATCCGTTCGCGTTGGTGAGGCGCGTGCTCGATATCGATCCGTCCTGTGGCGGTGCGTTGCCGTTTTGCGGCGGCGCGATGGGTTTTTTTGGCTACGATCTCGCGCGCCGCATCGAGCGCCTGCCCGCCGTTGCGGAGGACGCCGAGCGCATCCCGGAGATGGCGATCGGGATCTACGACTGGGCCGTGGTGGTTGATCATCTCGAGCGCAGGACGTGGCTGGTCGGGCAGGGGCGGGACCCGGAGACCGATCTCAAGTGGAACGGGCTGATCGAGCGCTTCAGCACACCGCCGCGCGAGAAGTCGCGCGCGCCATTTCGCATCTCGTCGCCCGTCGCATCCAACCTGTCGCACGAGCAGTACGCCCGCGCGTTCCGCCGTATACGTGGCTATATTCACGACGGCGATTGCTACCAGGTGAACCTGGCGCAGCGCTTCTCCGCGTCGGCGAGCGGTGACCTCTGGCTCGCGTACCAGGCGCTGCGCGTGATCAACCCCGCGCCGTTCTCGGCCTATCTGACCACCCCGTACGCGCAAATTCTTTGCGCGTCGCCGGAACGGTTCCTCAAGCTCGAGGACGGCCGCGTCGAGACCCGCCCGATCAAGGGGACGCGCCCCCGCGCGGGTCACGCCCGGCTCGACGCCGAGCTCTCCGAGGAGCTGCGGCTCTCGGAAAAAGACCGCGCCGAGAACGTGATGATCGTCGACCTGCTGCGCAACGATCTTTCCAAGAACTGCGCGCCCGGGACGATCAGGGTGCCGCGGCTGTTCGAAGTCGAGAGCTTCCCTACGGTCCACCATTTGGTGAGCACCGTGACGGGCGAGTTGCGGGAAGGACGAGACGCGCTCGATCTGCTGCGCGGCTGCTTTCCCGGCGGCTCGATCACCGGGGCGCCGAAGCTGCGCGCGATGCAGATTATCGAGGAGCTCGAGCCACACCGGCGCGGCATCTATTGTGGGGCGATCGGCTACGTTGGCTTCGACGGCAACATGGATCTCAACATCGCGATCCGCACGCTCGTTTACTCGGGCGGTGTCATCCGCTGCTGGGCGGGCGGGGGCGTCGTCGCCGACTCGCGGCTCGAGGACGAATACCAGGAGACCTTCGACAAGGCCGCGGCGATGCTGAAGCTCCTGCAGCAAAGCGCGGCGACGCCGCGGGAGGCCTAAAGCCGTTAGCCACAGAGATCACAGAGATCACAGAGAA
>JAOTTL010000051.1:0-22458 GCA_029864385.1 Betaproteobacteria bacterium
CTCCTTGATGGCCATGGCCGGGCTCTGGCAGCTCAAGCGCTCCATCCCCAAGGTGGTTTTGATGTTGCGCAGATCGAACTCGACGTGCCAGCGGCGTTGATACAGGGACTGCAAAGCGGATTTTCGAGTTTGCTTCGGGCACAGCAGCGTCGTCACCAGGGTCTTGCCCCCGGCACGCAACTCGCGCACGCTCACGGTGTTGGGCGCCTGTTCGTAGTCAGCCTGCGTCATCCAGTCCGGTTTGATGGTGGGCTTCTCCAGCACGATCAGATGGTCGCGCGGACCCAGCCGCTGACCGTAGCGAAAGTCGGTACTGCGCTGGCGCGCGCCGTATTGCTCAAACACCGCATCAATGCCGCGTTCGCGCAAGGTGCACAGCAGGAAATAGGTGGCGCAATAGGCATCCCCCAACAGCACGTCCCCGCACGCCAGGGTATCGAGTATCGAACGCAGCAACGACTGTTCATCGCCGCCCTTGCCTTGATAGCGGCCGATGGCCGCATCGAGCATGGCGCCACTGCCCAGACACATCAGGCCCACCATCCGGCACAAGAGGAAACCCAGGCCCGGCTGCTGGCTGCGCGGTTGCGGATAGACAGCCTGATTGGCCGCGGTGTCCGCCAGCGCCAGGGTCGTGCCGTCCACCAACCGTACCCGACGGCCCCGCCAACGCCACGACTCGGGCACGCGCGCCGTGACCCAGCGCCCCGCGTAGCGCGCCAGTGTGCGCACCATCTGCACCGGCAAGCGCTCTCGCGCACGGCAATAGGCTCCGGTATGCGTACTGCACCGCGGCAGACCGCCGGCCAAGCGCTTGACCGCGGTGTCATTCACCGCCTTCTGGCAAGAACGATCGGCACTGAGCGCCTGTGCCAGAAACATCGACAGCGTCTCGGTCGGCGGGAACAACCGTTCCCGATGCTGCGGCAACAGCGACTCGACCTCGCCCAACAATTGAGCACTCGTTAGCAGGTTGAAGAACGCATACGCATCGGTGTTGCGGACATGCCCTCGAACTCGTCGCTGTTGCTGCGCGCACGCGCTCGCATTAGGATGCATTGGGCTGGCTCCTCGGATGACGGATGGTTGTTTGGCGACTCCATCCAATCATTCGACCAGAGCCAGCTGCTTTTGTACAGCACATCAGCTACTTACCGCTTAAGTAAGCAGCATTCGTTCCTGACACCTTTTCCGTCGCCCTGCGTATTCGCGCCGGAGGGGCTTGAACTGGGCATCCGTCGTCCCACGGCGTAGAATGTAGCCAAGTGGTTTCATCCGGAGCCTGCGTAGTGAACGAAGCGGATCTGTTGGCGCGTATCACCGTCAATCCTGCCATCTTCGGCGGCAAGCCGATCGTCCGGGGTCGGAGGATCGCGGTCGAGCATGTGCTCGGGATGCTGGCGGCAGGCGCGACGCCGGAGTCGATTCTCGAGCACTACCCGTTTCTCGAGGGCGACGACATCCGGGCGTGCCTGGTGTACGCGCGGCGCCTAGTCGGACGTGAGCGCGTCGAACCGGCGATCATCGACTCGGCGGCTTGAAGCTCCTGCTCGATACCTGCGTCTCGCCGCGGACGCGCTCCGCGCTAGCGGCGGCAGGTCACGACGCAATCTGGACTGGGCAGTGGACGTCTGATCCCGGCGACGACGCTATCCTCGAGTTTGCGCAGCGCGAATCGCGGATCCTCGTCACACTCGACAAGGACTTCGGCGAGCTGGCGGTGGTGTTCGGCAAGCCGCATTGCGGAATTGTCCGACTTGCCGACATCCATCCGTCTCGCCAAGCGTCGGTCTGCGCGGATGTTCTTGCCCGCTATGGCACCGAGCTGGCCGCCGGGGCAATCGTCACCGTTACGACGGATCGGACGCGTCTACGGCCGGCTGACGCCTCGGATGAATCCGAGTCCTAATAGCAAGAACGTAAGCGCCGGCTGGCTTGACCGCGCGGCTGCACTTTTTCTGAGCCTGGCCCCTTTTCCACTTTTCCAGGCGCCTTTCCTACTGTTTTCTGCCGGGCGTCATAGGATCGGCCCCAACATGGCGATCGCATTGTTCCACAATCGGCGTGCCACGGGCCAGGACTCAACCTGCTCGAGCGTGACCGAATTCGAACTCGCAATGTAGGTCCACTGTCGCTCCCGGACATCAGCGGTCAGCTTCGCGCCGCAGAACAGGATACTGTTCTCGTAGTTGAGCTCGAAACTGCGGCGGTCCATGTTAGCCGAGCCGATGAGCGTGATTTCGCCGTCGACGGTGAACGACTTCGTGTGGAGAAGCCCTTCCACGTACTCGTGGATCTTCACGCCTGCCTTGAGCAGGTCGGCATAGTAGCTGCGGCTCGCCGCGCGAACGATCCACGAATCGTTCCGCGCCGGAAAAACGATCGTCGTGTCGACGCCGCGGTACGCCGCAGCGCACAAGGCATGCTGCAGAGACTCGTCGGGAACGTAGTAGGGCGTCGAGATCACCACGTCGCGCCGGGCCCCGAACAATAGCGAAATGAACATCTCCGGCATTGCCGAGAAGCGGACCGTCGGCCCCGTCCCGAACACCTGTGCAGGAACGCCGGGCTCGTGTGCGGTGACCGGCCCGCGCAAGAGCTCGCGGATGTCTTCGTCGGCGTTCTCCATCCAGTCGGTGACGAAGAGATGCTGGTTCTGACGCGCGATCGGTCCCTCAAACCGCATGACTGCATCCACCCAGGGCGCGAATTTCGCCTTCACGCGGAACTCGGGATCGGCGCAGTTCTGGCTGCCGCAGTAGGTGATGCGCCCGTCGATGACGACGATCTTGCGGTGGTTGCGCAGGTCGATCCGGCCCCTGAGCAGCCGCAGCAGGGGGTTGCCGATCTGCAGGGCGACCGCGAGGCGCACGCCAGCCTCCTTCATTGCCTTCCAGTGCGCGGAACCGATCATGTCCCGCGAGCCGAGCCCATCCGCCATGGCGCGGCAGACGACCCCGCGACCCGTTGCGCGCTTCAAGGCTTCGACGATCTTGCAGCCGTTGTTGTCCGGCAGCCAGATGTAGAAGAGCAGGTGGACGTGCTCCTTCGCCGCGTCGATGTCGGCGACCATCGAGTCGATGGTAGCGTTGGAGTCCTCAAGGAGCCGGGCGGTGTTGCCTCCGCCCGGCTCAAAGCCTGAGATCGATTTTCCGACGGCGAAGAGGCGAGTGTAGAGCTCAGGGACCTCCGGCCGCACGCTGTCCTCGGTTTCTGTGAACGGAGGCAGCGACCGCTCGATCTCGCGCAGACGCGCCGCGCGACGGCGACCGATACTCGTCTCCCCCACGAACAGGTAGGCGAGTATCCCGACCGCCGGCGCAGCCGCGATGAGCAGAATCCAGGCCACGCGCGATGCGGGGTCGCGATGCGGGCGCAGCAGGACCCGCGCGATCACCAGCAGCTCCAGAAGCGCAAGCGCGATAATTGCTGTCGTTGCCATTAGACGGCGCGGGTAGTCCTACGGATCTGAAACACGAAGATGACCAGACCGATCCAGGCCATCGTGCTCAAAACGTCAATTGCGGTTACCCCGACCGCCACCGACAGGAACCAGTTCGACAGGAGGAAGCTGCCCGTCACGAAGTGGAACAAGGCGACCGAGAAGCCTCTCCCGGACCCTAGTTCGTCGGGCGCGCCGACGGCGCCGTATAGAAATGACGCCCACCACGACGCCTTGACGACTTCCTTCCGTGTGTTGGAATCCGTTATCACCCGACTTTCCTCTTGACCTGAGCCATGGGGGATTGTAACCGTCGCCTTTGGTGCGCGGGGAGGCTGACGGCCGGTGGAGAAAGTGTAAAAATGGGGCCAGGCTCGAGGTCATATGGAAGTTCACATTGCGAGAAGACAGGGGCCGATCCCAGGGTATGACCGCATTCCGGTGGCAGGCGCAATCCGGTAAACTACGGATCCTCCTTGTATCAATTTTTTGAAACGTTCCTGCAGGAGTAATCATGAAGGTGCTGGTGAGCGTCAAGCGCGTCATTGATCCTTACGTCAAGGTGCGCGTGAAATCCGACGGAAGCGGCGTCGAGACCGCGAACGTCAAGATGGCAATGAACCCCTTTTGCGAAATCGCGATGGAGCAGGCCGTGCGCATGAAGGAAGCCGGCGTCGTTACCGAAATCGTGGCGGTTTCAATCGGCACGATGCAATCGCAGGAGACGCTGCGCACCGCGATGGCAATGGGCGCCGACCGCGGCATCCTCGTCGAAGCCGATGCCGATGTGCAGCCGCTGGCCGTGGCGAAGGTGCTGAAGGCGATCGTCGCGAAGGAGAGCCCGCGCCTCGTCATCATGGGCAAGCAGGCGATCGACGACGATTCGAACCAGTCCGGCCAGATGTTGGCGGGGCTCCTTGGCTGGGCGCAGGCGGCGTTCGCCTCCAATATCGCGATCAATGGCGACAATGCCGATTGCACCCGCGAGATCGACGGGGGGCTGGAGAAGATCACGGTCAAGCTTCCGGCGGTGGTGACGGCGGACCTGCGACTCAACGAGCCGCGCTACGTGACGCTGCCCAACATCATGAAGGCGAAGAAGAAGCCGCTCGAGGTGGTCAAGCCCGATGCGCTCGGCGTCGACGTGGCCCCACGGCTCACCATACTCAAGGTCGAAGAGCCGGCCAAGCGGGGCGCGGGCGTGAAGGTGGCTGATGTGGCCGAGCTGGTGGCGAAGCTGAAGAACGAGGCCAAGGTCATTTAACTACGGTGACGGGTGACGGGTGACGAGTGATGGGTGATAGGTGACGGGTGATGGATGACGAGTAATTGCTCTTGAGTCGTGTTTCTCTCGGCGTCTTGGCGGCTCAGTTCTGGGGTTCATCCGCGTTTATCTGCGGCTAAATGAACTTGGGTTTGACCTTCATCGGCGTTCAGTCCCTCACCCCCGCCCCTCTCCCAAACTGAGAGGGGAGGCTCGAGCTTCCCCTTCTCAATTCTGGAGAAGGGAAAGGGATGAGGATGGGCGGCTATATTGTTTTGGTTTTTGAGATAACTTTTAGAACCTTAAGTCGGAAACGGGAAAGACTATGTCAGTACTGGTAATAGCAGAACATGACGGGAAGCAGCTGAAGACGGGCACGGCGAACGCCATCGCCGCGGCGGGCATAATGGGCGATGACCTGACGGTGCTGGTGGCGGGTCATGAATGCGGCGATGCTGCCCAGGCGGCAGCCAAGGTGGCGGGCGTGAAGAAGGTCCTGCACTGCGACGCGCCGCACTATGCCGGCTCGCTCGCCGAGAACTTCGCCGCGCTGATCGTGCCGCTTGCCGGACACTACACCCATGTCGTCGCACCTGCGACCGGCTTTGGCAAGAACCTGATGCCGCGGGTGGCGGCGCTCCTCGACGTGCAGCAGATTTCCGACATCAGCGCCGTTCAGTCGCCGGACACCTTCGTGCGCCCGATCTATGCCGGCAATGTGCTCGCCACGGTGCAGTCGAAGGACAAGATCAAAGTGGTTACGGTGCGCACGACGGGATTCGACCCCGCCGGCGAGGCGGCCTCTGCCGCGCCGGTGGAAACTCTGGCGCCGGGACCGGAGGCGGGGCTTTCGAAGTTCAACGGGCAGGAGCTCACCAAGTCAGCCCGGCCCGAGCTCACTGCGGCGAGCATCATCGTCTCCGGCGGCCGCGGCATGGGCAGCGCCGAGAACTTCAAGATCCTCGAGGCGCTTGCCGACAAGCTGGGCGCTGCGGTGGGCGCATCGCGCGCCGCCGTCGACTCCGGATTCGTGCCGAACGACTACCAGGTCGGGCAGACGGGGAAGATCGTCGCGCCCGAGCTCTATGTGGCGATAGGTATTTCCGGCGCGATCCAGCACCTGGCCGGCATGAAGGACAGCAAGGTGATCGTGGCCATCAACAAGGACCCGGAAGCGCCGATTTTTGCGATCGCCAACTACTGGCTGGTCGAGGATCTCTTCAAGGCCGTACCGGAACTCACAGCTGCGCTGTGAGTTCCGGTGAACGATGAATCATAGATGGCGCGGTTTACTGCGATTTTCTGGCCATTTGTGATTTCGCCGATTTACTCGCGTCGTTAATCCGTGTCGAGTTATGCCGCGCCATTAAGGGACATGCTGTTCGCGATCCGCGAGCTCGCGGGGCTCTCGGAAGTGACGGCGCTACCGGGTTGCGAGGAGGCGACCGCCGAAGTCGTCGGCCAGGTGATTGATGAGGCGGGCAAGTTCGCGCGTGACGTGCTGGACCCGCTCAATCGCCAAGGTGATAAAGAGGGCGCCCGGCTCGCCGATGGAAAGGTAACGGCTCCGCAGGGCTTCAAGGAGGCGTACCGGCAGTTCATCGAGGCCGGCTGGAACGGCCTGGGCGGGCAGCCGCAGTACGGGGGGCAGGGGTTGCCGCACATCGTCGCCATGCCGGTGCAGGAGATCTGGAACAGCGCCTGCATGTCCTTCTGCCTTGCCCCAATGCTGACGACCGGCGTGCTCGAAGCGCTGCGTATCCACGGCTCACCTGAGCAGCAGGACCTCTATCTTCCGAAGCTCACGTCGGGCGAATGGTGCGGAACGATGAACCTGACGGAGCCTCAGGCCGGCTCGGACCTGTCAGCGGTACGCACGCGCGCGGTGCCGGAGGGCGATCACTACCGCATCCAGGGCACCAAGATATTCATCACCTGGGGTGAGCACGATCTCGCAGAGAATATCGTTCACCTCGTGCTGGCCCGTACTCCTGAGGCCCCGGAGGGGATCAAGGGTATTTCGCTCTTCATCGTTCCCAAGTTCGTGCCCAAGGCGGACGGCACGGCCGGCGAGCGCAACGACATCCGGTGTGTCTCGATCGAGCACAAGTTGGGCATCCACGGGAGCCCCACCTGCGTCCTCGCCTACGGGGATGAGAAGGGCGCCATTGGCTATCGGGTAGGAGAAGAGAACCGCGGGCTCGAGTACATGTTCACCATGATGAACCACGCGCGGCTTGGCGTCGGCCTCGAGGGCGTCGCGCTTTCGGAGCGGGCGTATCAGCACGCACTGGAATACGCGAAGACGCGCGTGCAGGGTCGTGAGATCGGCCAGAGAAGCGGGGACCGCGTTACCATTATTCATCATCCCGACGTGCGCCGGATGCTGCTGTCGATGAAGGCGCAGACGGAGGCAATGCGTGCCCTGGTGTATTTCTCCGCCGCCTTGCTCGACAAGTCGAAACACCACCCTGATGCCGCCGAGAAGCGGCGCAGCTACGCGGTGCTCGATCTGCTCACGCCGGTAGTCAAGGGCTGGTGCACCGAGCAGGCGATCGAGATCGCCTCCACCGGTATCCAGGTCCACGGAGGAATGGGTTTTGTCGAGGAGACCGGCGCCGCGCAGTACCTGCGCGATGCGCGCATCACGACCATCTACGAGGGCACGACTGGCATCCAGGCGAGCGATCTCGTCGGGCGCAAGGTCGGCGCCGAGAAGGGCGCGACGGCGCTGGCAGTGATCGACGCCATGCGCAAGATTGCCGCGCAACTCGACGCAGCAGAACGGATGCCTCCATCCCTGCGCGGCAATCTTAACGAAGCAATCGACAACCTCGAAGGAGCGACGCGGTGGATTGTCGATACCTTTCCGCATGACCCGAACGCGGTTGCGGCGGTGTCGGTCCCGTACCTCAAGCTCTTCGGCACGGTGGCCGGGGGCTGGATGATCGCCCGCGCCACGCTGATCGCCAGCGAGCAGCTCAAGCAACCCGACGCGGACCGGGAGTTTCTAGAAGCCAAGCTTGCGACCGCCCGGTTCTACGCGGAGCACGAGCTGCCGAAAGCGGCTGCGTTTGCGCGTGAGGTCGTCCAGGGGGCGGGGAGCGTCCTCGACCTTGATCCCGCGAAGTTCTAGCAATGAACCGCCAAGACGCCAAGAGCGCCAAGAAGACCAGGAATACAAACTGAACCGCCGAGGCGCAGAGAGAAGCAGGAACTAGAATTGAACCCACACGACGCCAAGAGCGCCGGTGATTCATGAGAAAGCTTCACCGCGAAGGACGCCAAGAGAACATTACTCAGAATCGAACCTCAAGAACGCTAAGGCTACGCCAAGTGAGGTCCTGGATACCGATTTGGTGATCAACACATAGCGCTCGTCACTCGTCACCCATCACGCTCCATTCACCGTTCACGGCAGTTAGAGAGCCGCTGATGGACGCCGATTTACGCCGATGAAGGTCAAACCCAAGTTTATTTAGCCGCAGATAAACGCAGATAAACGCGGATACAACTCGAAAATCCTTTCTCCTTCCGCCTTCCGTCTTCCGTCTTCCGTCTTCATCCTTCTGCCTTGCATAACCGTGATTCGATCCGCTTCGTCGAATTAAGCCGGGCTGGGCGTGATTGGAGACGCGCGTGATATCAGCAGGTTAAGTTCACAATCTATTTGGCACGATTCCGTCTAATCGTGCCAAATAGAAGAGAGAATCGTGCCAAAACAACTCAGGCGAGAGGCTCGTAGTGGATCTCAAAGACCCCAAGGAAAAGTCGCGGGAACCCAGGCCGGACGGTATATCGCGTGCAACGAAATGTCTGGGACGCGGGCGTTTCGTTGCACTGAATATTCTCAAATTGGGGGCGGTGGGCCCGAGACTCCCATCCAGGCTGGAATGTCACTAAACGCTGGAAGTAGTGGAAGTTTACTTGCACTAGTCGTGTTTAACTCCCGCAGTTCCGGCCTTCCTGTACACAATGCGTCAATGTCCACCGATAGTGGACGAACTATGATTGTGTATTAGACCAGCTGGTCAGTTACGGACCGCTATATTATGAAGTACACAAAATCAATAAGTACACCGTTAGTGTACTATTATAATTCGTGTACAATAGCCGCATGAATCTACCTGTTACCACGCCAGTTAGGGAAACCGAGATCCTCAAAGACACACTACAATGTCTTGAGAATCAAGGTCTTGTAGCCGTACTTGATCGGGAGCGGCCCGCATTGGGTCGCACCCGGGCGGACGCGCTTATACGTCTGGGCTACGCCGCGGAGGGCGAAACGATATACGCCGCAGAAATCAAGCGCTGGTTGACACCCGCCAATCTAGGCGCGGTGGCAGCCCAACTGCGCGAACTAGGTCCAGCGGCGTTGCTGATTACCGATTACGCTACGCCCCAGGTCGCGCAGAAACTCAAAGAACTCGACATTCCGTTTGCGGACACCGCTGGCAATGCTTACATCCGCGGGCCGAACTTCCTGGTGTGGGTGACTGGCAATCGGCCGCGCACCGCTCCAAAGCCACCCCGTGCCGGTCGCGCATGGCAGCCTACCGGGTTGAAGTTGATTTTCGCTCTGCTATGCAATCCTGAGTGGATTGCCCTCGCGTACCGAGAACTCGCTGCGCGCGCTGATGTCGCCAATGGAACTGTCGGCTGGGTCATGCGCGAACTGGTGGAGCAGGGCTTCCTGGTTAAGCCGCGCCGTCGAGCGATTCCGCGCCGGCTGCATCATCGTCGCAAGCTTTTCGACCGCTGGGTCGAGGTCTACACGGGAACGTTTCGCCGGACGACCTTGCTCAAGCGGTATCGCGCCGATACGCCGGATTGGTGGAAGAACCTGGATACCGCCCGTCATAACGTGCTCCTCGGTGGTGAGCCAGCTGCCGCACTCCTGACCGACTATCTCAAGCCAGGCACGGTGACGATATACACCAAACCTGCGAATTTCAGATTCATCCTCGAACATAAGCTCCGTGAAGTGCCCGACGGTGACGTCGAAGTTCGGCAACGGTTCTGGCCGTTCGATCACGAATGGGAGCACTCGAACCTCGTCCCCCCGGTGCTCATATACGCTGACCTTTTGGCTACCGGGGATGCACGATGCATCGATACGGCACAGCGAGTTTACGATGGCCATCTCGCTCGACTTTTCGCAGAAGACTGACCTGCGGCTGCTGGGCATCTTGGTGAAGCAGGTCAGCGTGGCTGCCGCTGGAACGCCATTCCTGATGGCTGGCGCGATGGCGCGAGATCTACTACTCGTTTACGCGCATGAAATTCGCAGCAGGCGGGCGACGAAGGATGTGGATCTCGCTTTGTTTGTAAAGAACTGGGACGACTTTGAGGCTGGCGCAGAAAATTGCTTTCCGGTGGTGAATTCGCCGAGATTCCGCGTACTGGCATCCACAAGCTGCGGTTTCAGCGAACGCTGGAGGTGGATATTCTTCCTTTTGGTGGCGTTGAGAGACGGGACCGCTCCATTGTTCTGCCACCCGACAACGTATTCGAGATGTCCATGTTCGGTTTCAGGGAAGCCCTTGATTCAACTGTGACGGTAATACTGCCCGAGCACGCTCGGGTCCAGGTCGTCTCCTTGCCGGCGCTTTCCATACTCAAGTTTTCAGCATGGGAGAAACGTAGATTAACGGAGCCGGGGAAAGACGCATATGACCTGCTCCTTATCACCAAGAACTACGCCAGCGCCGGCAACGACAATCGTCTGTATGACGCAAATCCCTTTGTCGCTGGTTCTCCATCCGACTATGAAGCTGCAGGCGCGTGGCTACTGGGTAAGGACATGGCGAAGCTGCTTGATGCTAAAGGGCGGGAACGGCTGGCGCGCATCATCGCCAAGGAGGCGGATAAAATGGGGAAACTTCACTTGGCCGGTGACATGATGAGCGATGATCCAGAGCGTGCCTTGGTACTGCTAGCTGCACTAGAAGAAGGATTCGTCGGGGAAAAGGATGAGCAATAACGGGAAATCCTGAGAAACTGGATCTGGGACGCGGCGCGCGCAAACCGCGAGGCGATCGTGCTCCGAAACCCCACAAGATGAAGGAGGGCTACCCCTGGCCGAGCCGAAGCGGCTACTATGTCACTACGAAAAGCTCGACCACAACGAAGAGGAGTGAGACGGGATGCGCTGGGTTGCACCGACGGAAAAGGACGATGCGAACGAAACGCCGGATAAACGTCTGTGGGACGCGGCGGAATGGAGGATGCGTTGAACTCACTTTCGACACCGCAACTTGTAAACCCACTCGCTGAGCGGCTGAAAGGCGGCGGGCTGGGCCTCGCCCTCATGATCCGGCATGCGCGTACCGTGGACATTGCGCTGGCCGCCAGGACCTGCGGTTTCGATGCGATCTACTTCGATCTGCAGCATACGGCCACGCCGGAAGAGGTTGTCGCCCAGATCTCGGTCGGCGCAATCGGTGCCGGTGTCACCCCGCTGGTGCGCGTCCCCGACCGCGACTATGCTGCCGCGCTGCGGATGCTGGATAGCGGCGCGCTCGGCATCGTCATGCCGGACGTGTGCTCGGTGGAGGATGCGCGCCAGGCGGTCGCGCACTGCAAGTTCGCGCCGCTCGGAAATCGCGGCGCCTACGGCAGCTGGCCGCAGCTGGGCTATCGGACGCTGCCGGCGCTCGAGGCGCGCCAGGCATTGAATGACGCAACGCTGCTCATCGTCATGATCGAAAACCAGGCGGCACTCGAGAACGTGGAGGCGATCGCTGCCGTGCCGGGCGTAGACATTGTGCATGTGGGCAGCAACGATCTCGCCACGGATCTTGGCGTCGCGGGCGAGCTCACTCATCCCAAGGTGCTTGCCGGAATCGAGCGCGTGATTACGGCGTGCCGCCAGCACGGCAAGTTTCCGGGCGTCGGCGGATTGACGGGCGGCGATCCCAAGCGCATCGAGCAGGTGGTGAAGCTCGGCGCCCGCTTTCTCACCGCGGCGACGGAGTGGAACCTGATGCTTGCGGCGGGGCAGGAGCGCGTCAAGGCGCTGCGCGGCCTCGAACCAAACTAACCGTCAGGAAAGATCAAGAACAAGAATTTAGCCGCAGATAAACGCGGATGAACCCCAGAACTGAACCGCGGAGACGCGGAGAGAAGCAAGAACTAGATTTGAATCGCCAAGACGCCAAGCGCGCCAAGAAAATCACGAATCACCAATCACGAATCACGAATCACGGAATTTGGTGAACCGCCAAGACGCCATAACCGCTGCAAAGCTTCACCGCGGAGAACGCCAAGGACGCTGAGGAACACAAAAGCTTTACCGCCGAGGACGCCAAGGTCGCGGAGAAAGAGAAAAGCTTTACCGCGGAGGGCGCCGTCTCCTCATCCCTTCCCCTTCTCCCGAATGGAGAAGGGAAGACTCGAGCCACCCCTCTCCGGTTGGGAGAGGGGCGGGGGTGAGGACGGACGCAAAGGATTACAAACTATTATTCCTTAGCGCCCTCCACGGCCTTGGCGGTTCAGTTTTGCGAGCAATTTACAAGTCGAATCACGACTCACGTCCTTTGACCCGCCGGTCGTCAGCCGTCAGTCGTCACTCCCGCCGAGCTACTCGCCCTTGACGTAATGCGGCTTGATCAGGTTCTCGAAGGAGTAGAGCCGGCCCCACTGCTTTTGGGTGACGAAATTCCGCTCCACGACGGCGATCTGGTGAATTGATTTGCCCGACTGGTGGGCCTCGCGCGCGATCTCGGCTGCTTTTTTGTAGCCGATCATGGGATTGAGCATTGTCACGATCCCGGTGCTGTTCATCACCATGTCGCGTGTGCGCTCGGCGTTCGCGGTAATGCCGTCCACGCATTTCTCACGCAGTGAATTGACCGCGTTCTCCATCGAGAAGATCGACAGAAACAGCGAGAACGCGATCACGGGTTCCATGACGTTAAGCTGGAGCTGTCCGGCGGACGCAGCGAGCGTCACGGTCAGGTCGAGACCAATCACGAGGAAGGCGGTCTGGTTCACGACTTCCGGTATCACCGGGTTGACCTTCCCGGGCATGATCGAGGACCCGGGCTGCAGCTGCGGGAGGTTGATCTCGTTTAACCCGCAGCGCGGCCCCGAGGCCAGCAGCCGCAAGTCGTTGCAAATCTTGGTCAACTTCACGGCCGTGCGCTTCAGTACGCCGGAGAGCTGGACGAATACGCCGGTGTCCGAGGTCGCCTCGACAAGATCGGTGGCGAGCTTGAAATCGATGCCGGTGATGCGGGCGAGGTGCTTCGTCGCGAGCTGGGGGTAGCCTTCTGGCGCGTTGACCGAGGTGCCGATCGCTGTGGCCCCCAGGTTGGTTTCGGTCAGCAGCGCAATGGATTCCTGGATGCGCTGGACCTCCTCACCGATGGTGGTGCCGAACCCGTGAAACTCATCGCCAAGCGCCATCGGCACCGCGTCCTGAAGATGCGTGCGGCCCATCTTCAGCACCTTTGCGAATTCTTTGCCCTTGGCAAAAAAGCACTGCTGCAGCGCGGCCAGCGCCTCGATGTAGCTCTTGAGTCTGAGGATCAGCGCGAGGCGCAGCGCTGTCGGATAGACATCGTTCGTCGACTGGGAGAGATTGACGTGATCGTTCGGGCTGACTTGCTGGTAATCGCCTTTCTTGTGTCCGAGATTCTCGAGCGCGACGTTCGCGATTACCTCGTTCGCGTTCATGTTGGTCGAGGTGCCGGCGCCGCCCTGAATGAAGTCGATCACGAACTGGTCCGCGAGTTCGCCCGAGATCAGCCGATCGCACGCCTTGATGATGGCGTCGGCGATCGTAGGGTCGAGCAGGCCGACGTCACGGTTCGCCATGGCGCAGGCCTTCTTGACGTACGCGAGCGCGGTGACAAGGTACGGCTCGGCCGACATTCCGACCCCGGTGATGACGAAATTCTCCTTGCCGCGCAGGGTCTGCACGCCGTAGTAGACGTCGTCTGGAATCTCGCGGCTGCCGAGAAAGTCCGTTTCGATGCGCATGTTGATTCCTTTCGGCTGCAAAAAAGCGGTCACGGAGACGGCCGGTTCCCGCGCTACCGACCGACCCAGAAATTGGGGAAAAAGGCGATCGCCACGATGCCGTCAGCCGGCATGCCAGCGATGCCTAAGCGAAATGTTAGCGCACGCCCGGCGGGCCGGCGCGCTAGAAGCCGATGGCGAGCAGTGCTGCTGCCGCGATCACCGTTCCCAGCAGGGCAGAACCATAGCAGAGCAGCTTCGCGCCGGTGCCGGCATGGATGCCGAAGTCGTGCAACATGTGAAAAATCCGGTGCACCGCATGCCAGAGAAAGAGCGAGACCACGGCGAGCAAGAACAGCTTCCCGGCCCAATGCTGCGCCACGGTGAGGATACGTTCGTAGGAGAGCGCTGCCTGCGGCATCCATAACCCTACCGGTGTGATGATGCCGGTTATCAGGACCAATATCGGACCCACCAGCGCGGCAAGCGTGCCACCAGCCCCGAAGAGCGACCAGAAGATCGGTGCATTCGAGCGTTTCGGGTTCATAGCCATCTGACCAGGGCGTAAACCATGACCGAGACGGTGAGGGTGGCGAGCAGTCCCAGCGCCGTCACGCCGAGCTCGGGCAGCGTACGCCCCGCAACCTTCAGTGGCGGCATCGCTTTTGGCATGACCTGCCACATGGTTACCGAGTGGTAGACGACGGCAACGAGCAGCAGCCAGTGAATCGCGATCGAGGCCGGGTGCGTCAGGGCGGCGAACCACGCGTCGTAGGCAGCTTCGCCCTGGGCAAGCCGTACGAGACCCACGAGAAGGATCACCGCATAGATCGCGACGAACGGGGCGGTCAGTTCACGCAGCATGTAACGCACGAAGAAGGGGTTCTTGCGCCACCAACCGGCCATCGACCGACGATAAGGCTTGCGCACCGTCATCGGCCGCCTCCTCTCGACGTGACGAAGCTGAGGAAGTAGTCGAGCGCGCTGTTCATCTTGTTCTGATTGACCGCATTCGCGGGGTTCACTCCCTTGGGGCAGACCTCGGAGCAGTAGCCCACGAGGGTGCAGCTCCACACGCCTTCCTCGGCGTTCACGATCGGCATCCGCTCGGCCCGGCCCGCATCACGCGAGTCGGCGTTATAGCGATGCAGGAGAGCCATTGCACCTGGGCCGATGAAGTCGGAATTCAGGCCGTACTGCGGGCAGGCGGAGTAACAGAGCAGGCAATTGATGCACTGGGAGAACTGATAGAAGCGGTCGAGCTGTGCGGGCGTTTGCAGGAACTCGCCGCTTTCGACCGGCTTGTTCTCAGCCGGAATGATGTACGGTTTGATCGATTCGAGCTTCTTCAGGAAATCGTTCTGATCGATGGCGAGGTCGCGCAGGATCGAGAAATGGTTGAGCGGCTCGACCCGCACCTTGCCGGGGAAATAATCCCGAAGGAACGTGTGACAGGACAGTTGCGGCACGCCGTTGACCATATGGCCGCAGCTGCCGCATATCGCCATCCGGCATGACCAGCGGAACGTGAGCGAGCCGTCGAGATGATCCTTGATGTACTGCAGGCCCTGCAGCACTGACATGTCATGCGCGAAGGGCACCTGGTAGCTCTGGAGGTGCGGTTCGGCATCGCGCTCCGGATGGTAGCGCAACACCTCCATCTCGATTGTCCGTGTCTCGACCATGACGGCGCGTCTCAGGTCATCTCCGCTTTCTTGCCCGCGCCGCCGTATACGCGCTGCTTCGGCTGCAACCTGGTGATCGTGACTGGCGTGTACTCGATCCGCGGCGCGCCGGTGCCGTTATAGTGGGCGACGGTGTGTTTCAAGAAGTTGTCGTCATCGCGTTCCTGGTATTCGTCCAGTCGCGTGTGCGCGCCGCGGGATTCGCGGCGGTTCAGCGCCGAGTGCGCGATGACCTCGGCAACGTCGAGCGTGAAGCCGAGCTCGATCGCGGTCAGCCATTCGGTATTGAACGCGCGGGTCGAGTCATCGAGCTTGACGCCCTTGCGGTAGCGCTCGCGCAGCTCGCCGATCTTGTCGCACGCCGTCTGCATGAAATCCGCCTTGCGGTAGATGCGAACTCCGGCTTCCATGGCATCGTGCATCTCGTCGCGAATCGTGGCGAGGCGCTCGCCGCGCTCGCGCTTGAGCAGCGACAGCACGGTTTCCGCAGCGGCCTGGGCCTGCTTTTCCACGGCCGACGAGCGGCTATGGGTCACGGAACGCGCGTAGCGGGCGGCGTTCTCGCCCGCGGGTTTCCCGAACACGCATAGCTCGGCGAGCGAGTTCGAGCCCAGGCGGTTCGCGCCGTGAATGCCGACGCTCGAGCACTCGCCCGCCGCGTAGAGGCCCTTCAACGGTGTTGCCGTGTTGACGTCACAGAGGATGCCGCCCATGGTGTAGTGCACTGCCGGGCACACCGGAATCGGGGTCGTCACCGGGTCCACGCCCACGAACGTGTGCGCGACTTCGGTGATGAGCGGAAGCCGCTCATGGATCATCTTCGCGCCAAGGTGACGCAAGTCGAGGTTCACGACCTGGCCGCGCGGGGTCGCAATGGTCCGTCCCTTGTGCTCCTCGTGCCAGAACGCCTGGGACAGACGGTCGCGCGGCCCGAGCTCCATCGCCTTCGCTCGCGGCCAAGGGTCGGGCGGTCCCATGCCGTAGTCCTGGAGATAGCGGTAACCATCCTTGTTGGTGAGAATGGCGCCTTCCCCGCGGCAGGCCTCGGTAATCAGGATGCCGGTTCCGGGCAACGCCGTCGGATGCCATTGCATGAACTCCATGTCACGCAGGGGCGCGCTGTGGCGGTAGGCGATGCCCATGCCGTCGCCGGTCACGATGCCCGCATTGGTGTTCTGTTGATAGACGCGCCCCGCGCCGCCCGTTGCGAAGACAGCTGCGTTGCACTTGAAGAGAAAGAACTCGCCGGTCGCGATCTCGATAGCGAGCACACCCTGTACCCGCCCGTCCTCCACGATCAGGTCGCAGCAAAAGAACTCGTCGCAGCGCGTGATCGAGGGATATTTCATCGAAGTCTGGAACAGCGTGTGCAGCATGTGGAAGCCGGTCTTGTCCGCGGCGAACCAAGTGCGCTGCACCTTCATTCCGCCGAAGAAGCGCACGTTGACATGCCCGTCGGGTTTGCGGCTCCAGGGGCAGCCCCAGTGCTCGAGCTGCGTCATCTCGCGGGTGCAATTCGCGACGAAGTAATCGACGACGTCCTGGTCGCATAGCCAGTCGCCACCCGAGACCGTATCATCGAAATGATTGTCGAGCGAATCGTCGGCGCGCACGACAGCGGCCGACCCGCCCTCCGCGGATACGGTGTGACTGCGCATCGGAACGACTTTTGAAATCAGCGCGATCCGGAGACCGGGATCGGTTTCGGCTGCCGCAATGGCTGCCCGCAAGCCCGCGCCGCCGCCACCGACGATCGCCACGTCTGTGGTAATCACCTGCATGGGTCGATTTTCCGGTAGAGGCCCAAGCGGTGGATTGATTCAGATCAATGCCGCCCGGAATCGGGGCGGGCCGCGCCCGGTCCGTGTAGCAGAGAATCGGGGAGAATCGGGGATCGCGCGTGAGGCGCGGGCCGGGGGGCCGTGTTCTAAAGCTAAGAGAAGCTCAAGCCGTCACGTGCCACGGCACAACGCCGCCGGCGCGGCATTGGCGAACGGTCGTTGCGGGGACCGTCAGGCCGTGCGCATCTTGCCCGGCTGTCTGGCTTCCTCGGGAGGACCTTCGCCAGGCTTCGCGAAGGTTTCCTGTGCCTTGCCCGCTACGACATCCTGGTACCAGTACTCGTGGTGGTGCTTGGCCCAGGTTTCGTCCACGTAGCCGTGGCGCATGCCGGAGTAGGCGCCCTTGACCCCGAGCGTGCCGAGATAGATATGAACCAGCGACAACGCAATCGCCACATACGCCGAGACCATGTGAATCGCGTTGGAGATCTGCATGATCCCCCGTCCCTGCCCGAAGTTCGGGAACAGCACGATCAGGCCGCTGACCAGAAGCACTGTGGAAAGGATGATCAGCACGATCCAGAATTGGACCTTCTCACCCGCGTTGAAGCGGTGCGATGGATACTGGTGGCCCTTGAAAAGAAAATCGAAGATGTGCAAGAACCACTTGAAGTCGTCGACTCCGATCCCGTTGTTGCGGACGAAACGGATGAACAGCCAGGGTATGGCGACGATCAGGATCGGACCCGTGAAATTGTGCAGCGTCTTCGACATCGACGCGAGCCATGCGAACACGCTGTAGCCCAGGACCGGCAGCAGCACACTTTTGCCGAGCGAGAGGATGAGGCCAGTGATCGCGAGAATCACCCAGGTGATCGCCAACAGCCAGTGGGCGTGGCGGTCCGCGGGCGAGAAGCGTCGGATCAGGCGCCCACTTGGGGTGTCGCCAGCGGGCAGCGCTCCCCGGATGAAATAGAACAAGGCGAGCCCGAGCACGCCCGCGGCGACCAGTATGCCGCCCCAGAAGGCGATCGGCACCCGTACCTGGCGCCACGTTTCCCCGCCGCTCTGGACGAGCACCCCGGTTTCCACGCCTTGCACGTTGGTAAAGCCCGGGGAGCCGGAGCGCACGTCACGCCACACCGGTGCATTGTTGAGCGGTTGCGAATCCTGGCGTTGCGCCTGCGTACCACCGGAGCTGCTTTGCGCTTGTTGCGCGCCTGCTGGCGCGGATGCGACCAGTGCGATCGCGATGGTCAGCGCTCCAAGCAATTGTGCGAGCTTGCCCATGATGACCCCCTCCGATTCAGAGAACCTCGTGCGGACTGGCGTAACGATCCGAACGTTGGCCTCGTGTGTTGCCTTTCTCTAGTCGCCCGATGGCGCGAAACGCGTCGCCTCGCGAGCAGCGGCCCAAATCTCACCGCGCAGACTGGGTAGACCGAAAAAGTATAGCGCAGAAAGGCCCGCGCCAGTCTGCGGGCGTTTCGGTTTACGGGAAGCGATGGGGCTTTCCGTGGTCCGCGTTGCAGTCGCGACCGGATCAAGAGGCGTTGCGGTTCCCCAAGCGATTCCACATGCCGGGATCGCGCGATGGTCTCGCATCGCACCATGCCGGCGTCTGGGTTCCGCACATCCCATTGAAACGAAAGGTAGACCCACTGATTCAGCGCGATTCGGCCAGACTCGATCGCTCTGCGCCGGAGTCGGGGCGCCGTCACTTTCGGTGCCGAGAGCCAAGCCGTTTCTAGCCGGGCGCAGGTTGCTTAGGGGGGAGCACGGCTTCCTCGCCCAGGTCCGGTTCCCCGCAGAGCCGCAAGATTTCGGCGCGCGCACGATCGCGCAATTCAATGGCGGCGTTCCAATCTGCGCCGGGCGGAGCGATCGGAGCGCTAAAGCTGATGCTGAGCATCGTGCGGCGAAAGAGCCAATGCCCCGCGCGTAAAGCAGAACGAGTCCCGCGCAGGGTGACCGGAAGAAGTGGCGCGCCGGCCTGGGCCGCGATCGTGAATGCGCCCATGCGGAACGGCAGCAGGCCCGGCATGCGGCTGAACGTGCCCTCCGGGAACACGATGAGCGACTGCCCGGCGCGTAAGGTTTCGGAGAACTTGCTCGCGTCCTCGATGCCGTGCTGCACGTCGAATCGCTCGACAAAGGCCGCTCCTATCCGTCTGAGAAAAATCCGCGGGACCCAGTGATCGAGGAGCTCGCGCTTGGCGACGAACCGAACGGGGCGGGCGAGCGTCGCGACCACCACCACGCCGTCCAAATAACTCGCGTGATTTGGAGCCAGCACGACCGGACGATCGTGCGGTACTTGCTCCAGCCCCCGTACGGCGAGACGCATGCCGGCGAGAGCCAGGAAGAGCCGCGCCATGCGATGGCTCAGGGCCCAACACCAGTCGACCCGCGGCAGCACCGCGCAGGCGAACCAAGTGAGCGTACCCAGGCTGCCGAGCAGCAGCATGACGTACGCGCTGTAGGCGAGATCCGCGCCGGCGCGCAGGCTGCGCCGCGCTTGCGGCAGTACGGCCGACCACGCGAGGCGCACGATTTGCCACCAGACTGCGCGCGTGCGGGTGCGGCCGCCGTGCTCGTAGAGCTCGCGGCTCGCGACGCGCCGGATCTTGCCGCTGGAAGTCTTCAGCACGGACTGCGGCGGCGCGAGCACGACCTCGTCCACCGGCATGTCGATGACCTCCGTCGCGAGCTCGTTGATGCGTGCGCTCAGGCGCTCGCGCTCCGCGGGGTCGGTGACGCGCGTCTCAGCGAGCACGATGATGCGCTCGGTCCCCGAGCGCTCGTCGCGGCTGCCGAACACCGCTACGCAGCCTTGGCGGATGCCCTCGAGGTGGCCTACAGCCTCTTCCAGTTCGTACGGGTAGACGTTGCGGCCGGCGCGGATGATCATGTCCTTCACGCGGCCCGTGATGTAGAGCTCGCCCTCCGCGATGTAGCCGTAGTCGCCGGTATCGAGCCATTGGCCGTGCAGCAGCTGGCGTGTCTGCTCGGGATTACGGTAATAGCCGCTGGTCGACGACGGGCCAGAGAACTGAACGTGCCCTTCCTCCCGCTCGCCGAGCTCGCGGTCGTTCCCATCCACCACGCGCATCTGATGGCCCACGAGCGGGTGCCCGCAGGCAACGAACGTGAGCGCTTCCGGTTGCGTCTCGGGAACGGCAAGCGCGCGGCCGTTGCGGGAGAAGGCGGCGCGGTCGACGTGGTCCAGCTTGGGGCTGCGCCCGGGCGGCGACAACGCCACGCCGAGTGTGGCTTCGGCCAAACCGTAGACGGGCGTCATTGCCTCGGGCTTGAAGCCATAGCGGGCAAAGCGTTTCGTGAACGCGGCGATCGTTTCGGGGGAGACCGGCTCGGCGCCGTTGAAGGCGACGCGCCAAGTTGACAGGTCGAGCCCCTCGAGCTGCGCATCGTCGGCGCGCCGCAGGCACAGCTCGTAGCAAAAATTCGGTCCGCCGGAGAGCGTGCCGCCGTGCCGATGGATCGTCCACAGCCAGCGGTCTGGCCGCGCGAGGAACGTGAGCGGCGACATCACGGGATACTTGAAGCCGTAGATGAGGCTTCCCATCCAGGCGCCGATCAAACCCATGTCGTGGTAGAGGGGCAGCCAGCTCACGAACACATCGTTCGGCGTCACGCGCAGCGCCCGCCCCATCGCCCGGATGTTGGTGAGCAGGTTGGCGTGCGTCATGATCACGCCCTTGGGATTTCCCGTGCTGCCCGAGGTGTATTGCAGCATCGCGATCTCATGGGGCCTCGCACGATGCAATAGCGCCGGCGACCCGGCGTGCGCGAGCTCTCCCGGCGTCACCACGTGCTTCAGCGTCCGCACCTGCGGCTTCATCAGCAGCGCGATGGGCTTCGCTTGCTGCACCGTGATCAGGGTGTCGACCAGGGCGTTCGACAGGATCCCCACATGCCGGCGCAGGTGGTCCTCGATCTGTGACGCGCGCGCCGGCGGATAAATCGGAACCGGAACGCCGCCGGCGAGAAGGATGCCGAAGAAGCAAAAGAAATAATCGACGCCCGTCGGCAGCATGATGGCGACACCGCTGCCGGGCTGCAGCCCTCGCTCGAGAAGGCTCGTGGCAACGGCGCGCGCCTGCCGGTCGAGCATCGAATAAGTAACGGTCTGCTCGGCGCCTTCCTCATCCTGGAGCACGATATGCGGGCGCTCCGGGTGGTGGGCGACGTGCCACTCGAGCACGTCGATCAGGGTGTTCGCGCTGTCCGGGGTCTCGGACTCCTGGGCCAGATGCTCCGCACGTTCTGGTCGGGGCCCGCGCGAGGCGGGGCTGGCCGCGTCGACGGCGCGCAACAGATCGCGCGGCGTCTCAGCGCTCGCCATGACGCTTTCGGCAAGGCTCACGCCAAACTGGCGCTCGATGCGGAGGAAGAGTTCGACGCGCCCAAGACTGTCGTAGCCGTAATCGCGGTCGAGCCGCGCATCCAGCGACGCGGGCGGAGCGGAGCGGGTCGGATGCAGTTCGGCCGCAACCTGCCGGATGATCTCCAGCAGTGCATCAGCGCTGATCTCGGTACTGCCGCTCGCGCGTTGTGTCGCGACGGGAGGTTCCACAAACAGCTTGGCGATGGAAGGTTCGGTGGATGTTAGCACGGGTATGAAATGTTTCCGCGTGGAAAAAAGCGCCCGCGGCGGTGGGGAGTGCCCGTCGCGGGCGCCGCGCCGCACGGCACTTAGCTGCCGATGTGCACTTGATACTCCGCGCCGTTCGAGAATGTGCAGTTGCCGGCACCCATGCGCGGCGAGCTCATTTGGTACTCGCAGCTCGCGAAGGTGCCGCGTGAGCCGTAGGCGCTCGCCACGCCACGCCGCTCATCGTTGGCGACGCGGGTCGCTTCGCCGACCAGCGTTTCACCCTGGTAATTGAAGGTGAAACGGCCTTTGCCCGTCATCATGTTGGTCACCTGGCCGGTGAGCACACCGGTCTGGTTGGCGAGATCGTTGGCGGGGTAGAGCTTCACGGGGAGTGCCGCGGGCCTTGGACCTCCGGGATAAGGGCCGCTGGGGGCGCCCGTCGCGCTGCGGGGCGGCACGACATAAGGAACACCCAGCGTATACATGGCCTCACCGTCCGGGCCCACCGGAATCACGTAGCAGGCCGACAGCGCAAACGCCGGGATGAGCAGCGCGATGGCGAGCCGCCTGGAAATGGCCGGCGCGGATGCGTGCTGCGACGGTGCAAGCAGAACAGAATTGCGAGTGCTCATAGTGGTTTCCTTTCAGGGTTGCTGATTGATGATGCGAAATTAATGGACTTGCACGCACAGGTTGCGCGAGTC
>JAOTTL010000052.1:0-22454 GCA_029864385.1 Betaproteobacteria bacterium
GACCACGAGCGATCCTTTCGGCAGGAATGCGGCCGACACCGCGACGGCTCCATTAAGCAGTCCGCCGGGATCGTTGCGCAGATCGAGCACGATGCCTTTCATGGGCACCTGGTTTTCCTTGAACAGCTGCTCGATCGCGCGCGCCAGGATCTCGCCCGTGTGCTCCTGGAACTGGGTCACGCGAAAATAGGCGTAGCCGGGCTCGAGCAGCTTGGACTTGACGCTCTGAATCTTTATGATCGCGCGCGTGATCGTCGCCACGATCGGTTGGGTCTCGCCCTTGCGCACGATCGTCAACGTAATCTGCGTGTTGGGCTTGCCGCGCATGCGCTTCACCGCATCGCTCAACGTCATTCCCTTTACGGAAGTGTCGTCGAGCTTGACGATGAGGTCGCCCGCCTTGAGCCCGGCGCGCGACGCGGGAGAGTCATCGATCGGCGAGACCACCTTGACGAAGCCATCTTCCATGCCAACCTCGATGCCCAGCCCGCCGAACTCGCCCTGGGTCCCGACCTGCAGCTCCCTGAATGCTTCCTGGTCGAGATAGGCGGAGTGCGGGTCGAGCCCGGTCAACATGCCGTTGATGGCCTCGGAGATGAGCTTCTTGTCTGCCACCGGCTCGACGTAATCGCTCTTGACGCGTCCGAATACTTCGGTGAACGCGCGCAATTCCTCAATCGGCAACGGCGCGGCCAAATCCCGCTGTGCGACCGCGGTCAAATTGAGGCTGACCAGCAAGCCCAGCAGGGCACCGATCGCGATCAACCCGAACTGACGAAACTTGTTACGCATTGACTGCTCCCCCAAAACCGCACCGCAAGGTGCCTCGTTCTGCAACGCAACACCATGAATAATAATGATGTTCTCTAATCGTCCCTTACCGGATATCCACCCAAGTAAGGGGGTCCAGAGGTTTACCCTGATACCGCAACTCGAAGTATAAACCTGAATCCGGGTTGCCGCCGCTGTTGCCGACCGTGGCGATGATCTCGCCGCCGCGGATCGGGTCGCCGACCTGCTTATACAGCGCTTCATTGTTCGCGTAGAGGCTCATGTAGGCGCTGCCGTGGTCGATGATCATCAGGTTGCCGAAGCCGCGGAGCCAGTCGGCAAACACCACGCGTCCGGCCGCAACGGCTTTCACGTCCTCGCCGGCCCGCGCCGTGATGAAGACGCCTTTCCAACGCGTGCCGCCGCCAGAGCGTAGACTGCCGAAGTGGCTGGCGAGTTCCCCTCGCACCGGAAGGCTCAAGCGCCCCTTGAGCTGGTGAAACGCCGTGCCGCCAGTCGAACCGTCCGGCACGCGCTTATTGCTCCGACGGGAACCGCGCCGTTCCCGGGCGACGAGGCGCGCGAGCTGCTCGACCAGGCGCGCGAGCCGGTTCTCGTCACGCTTGAGCGTGCGAATCTCGCGGCGCTGGCGCTGGATGTCACGCGAGATGCTCGCGAGCACCTTGTTGCGCGTGCGGCGCTCCTCCCCCAGACGCTGCCGCTGGTCGCGCTGCGCGCGAGTGACTGTGGCGAGCGCTGCCGATTGCTGCCCAGCCTCCCGCGCCAGCTCGCCGAGGCGGGCGAGATTCGCGCGCACTTCGGCGATCAGCTGCACGCGGGCACGCGAGACGTAGCCGAAGTAGTGCAGGTCACGCGCGATCTGGTTGGGGTCCTCGCGATTGAGCAGCAGCTTGAGCGGCGCGGCCTTGCCTCCGAGATATTGCCGATAGAGCAGGCGCCCGAGACGCGCCTGCTGTGCTTTGAGCGTCGCTTCGTGCGTGTGGGATTCCGCGCGTAGCGCGGCGAGCCTGCGATTGATGTTCTGCGATCGCCGTCCCAGATCGCGTAGCGCGCGGTTCGCTTCCGAGATCGCGCGCTCCGATTCCTTCAGCGCGTCGGCCGCCTCTCCCTTGGTTTCCTCGGCGTCGGCGAGGTCCTTCTGCAACGCGTCGATCCGGCTGCGCAGTTCTCGCAGTTCCTTCTCCTTGGTCCCGCCGGCCGTCGCCGCGATCCCGCCCGGACTCGCGACCAGAAGTATGAGTAGTACGCCGGCGGCGCGGAGGCTCACTGGAACGTGACGAGCGTCTTGCCGGTCATCTCGGAGGGCTGTGGCAGGCCCATCATGGCAAGGAGTGTCGGCGCGACGTCCTGCAGCGCGCCGCCGCTGGCGATTTTCGCCTTGCGCCCGATGTAGAGCAGAGGCACGACATTGAGCGTATGGGCGGTGTGCGCCTGCTTTGTCACGGTGTCGCGCATCGTTTCCGCATTGCCGTGGTCGGCCGTGATCAGCACCTCGCCGCCGATCTCCTGCATCGCCGCGACCACCCGGCCGATGCACTCGTCGAGGACCTCGATCGCACGGGTCGCGGCTGCCAGGTTGCCGGTGTGGCCGACCATGTCGCCGTTCGCGAAATTGCAGATGATGGCGTTGTACTGGCGGCCCCTGATCGCGTCGACCAGCTTGTCGGTGACCTCGTAGGCGCTCATCTCGGGCTTGAGATCGTAGGTCGCGACGCGGGGCGAGGGCGCGAGGATGCGGTCTTCGCCGGGGTAGGGGGCCTCGACGCCCCCGTTGAAGAAATAGGTGACGTGGGCGTACTTCTCGGTCTCGGCGATGCGCAATTGCTTCAGGCCGCGCTGCGAAAGATACTCGCCAAAACCGTTGGCCACGCTCTGCGGCGAAAACGCCGCGGGGATAGGGGCGAAATCTTCACCATAGCGCGTGAGCGTGCAGTAATAGCCGAGCTGCGGGAAACGCTCGCGCGGGAACCCGTCGAAGGCGGCCTCGGTGAGCGCGCGCGTCAGCTGCCGCGCGCGGTCGGCGCGAAAATTCATGAACACCACCGTATCGCCATCGCGCATCGGTGCCGGCTCGCCGACCACGGTTGCCTTCACGAACTCGTCGGTCTCGCCTCGCGCGTATGCGGCGTGCAGCGCGTCCACCGCGGTGGCGCAACAAAACGCCGCCTTGCCCTGCGTGACGAGAGCGTAGGCCTGGCTCACGCGCTCCCAGCGCTGGTCTCGGTCCATCGCGTAGTAGCGGCCGCAGACCGATGCGATCCGGCCTCCCCGCAGATCGTCGCACTTGCCCTGCAATGCCAGCAGCGAGGCTTCCGCGCTCTTCGGCGGCGTGTCGCGCCCGTCGAGGAAGGCGTGCACGCGGACGTCGCGCACGCCACCGCGAACGGCCATCTCGAGCAGGGCATAAATCTGGGTCTCGTGACTGTGCACCCCGCCCGGCGAGAGCAGTCCGAGAACATGCAACGCCTGCCCTGGCGCACGCGCGGTTTCCAGCGCTCTTACGAGCACCGCGTTCCGCGTAAACTCGCCGGTCTCGATCGCGTGCTCGATGCGGGTGTAGTCTTGGTAGACAACGCGGCCGGCCCCGATGTTCATGTGGCCCACTTCGGAGTTGCCCATCTGGTCCTTGGGCAGGCCGACCCATTTCTCCGAGGCGTCGATCGTGGTGTGCGGATACCGGGACCAAAGCGCGTCCCAGCGCGGCTTTCGCGCCTGGCAGATCGCATTGTGCTCGCACTCTTCGCGGTAGCCGAAGCCATCGAGTATGACCAGCAAGACGGGCGTTAGCTTCATGATTTGAAGAACATACTAGGGCTAAATCACTCGCTGAGACAATTTTAGTATATTCTAATTAAGCAACGTAACAGGGACACTTGGATGACAACAGATGCAGAGGGAGTGCGCGCCGTACTCATGCACCGGCAGGAGCATATCGACCAGGCCTCGCGCGCCCTCAAGGCGATGGCGCACCCATTGCGGCTGAAGATTCTTTGCTTGCTCGGCAACCAGGAATTGAACGTGCAGGACATCGTCGACTGCGTGGGCACGTCGCAGAGCAACATCTCGCAGCACCTCGCGATACTACGGGAAAAAGGTGTGCTCCGCACGCGCAAGGACGCGAACCGCGTTTATTACCGTGTGGGCGACGAGCGCACGCTGACGTTGATCAGCATGATGCGGGACGTATTCTGCGGCATGACCTGATGTCGGGCGGCGCGAACACGTCCATGCGCGCCCATGGCTGGGGCGGAGTGGACCGGCGCGGGCCGCCGTCGCCAGCGGCGGACAGGACAGGCAGGACCGTCACATGCTAAGCCCGGCCCGCGCCAGCCTGTATTGCTGCGGTTTGATGTTTGCGCTGCCGTTCCTGCAGCCGTATCACCGCTTCCCTCTGACCTCTTTTTACAGCGAGTGGCTTGCGTTCGCGCTCGGCCTGTTGGCGGCGCTCCTCCTCCTCCTCCTGCGCCGCCAGTCCGGACAGGATGCAGCGTTTCCTGCAGTGGCGTTCGCCCCGCTCGGCCTGATCCTCGTGCTGGGGCTTCAGACGGCACTCGGGCGCGTGCCCTATGCAGAACAGGCGTTGATCGCGGCTCTGTACCTTCTATGGGCATCGCTTCTGCTCGTGCTGGGGCGGGAGCTTGGACGGGAGCTGGGGCTCACTGCCGTCGCTGACGCCCTCGCGTGGTTCGTGCTCGCGGGAGGATTGCTAAGTGCGCTGGCAGGGCTGGTGCAGCACTACGAGATTTCCACGCCTGTCGACTTTCTCATTGCCCGCAAGGGCTCAGCGGCCGTCTACGGCAATCTCGGTCAGCCGAACCACTACGCGGCTCAACTCGCGCTGGCGCTCGCCTCGGTCACGTACCTCTACGGACGCCGGCAACTCGGTGGCCTGGTGGCCGGAGGCTGCATCGCGGTCCTCCTGTTCATGTCGGCCCTCGCGGGCTCGCGCAGCCCGTGGCTCTATTTCGCTGCGTTCACCCTTCTCGCGCTGCTGGTGCGGCGATTCCGCGGCGACGATGAAAGCCGCAAGCTGGCGTTCCTTGCGATATGGCTATTACCCGGCTTCCTGATCGCGCAAGGTGCCGCGACGCTGTTCGTCCCGGCGCACGGACTTTGGGTTACGTCGGCGCAACGCGTGTTCGAAGTGGCAAGCGGCATCGAGGCGCGCATCCAGCTCTGGGGCGATGCATGGCGCATGTTTCTCGACGCGCCGATTCTTGGCAGCGGTTGGGGACAGTTCTCCTGGCATCATTTCGTGAATCCGGCGTTGACTGGCGCGAGCGCGGCGCCGGGCGTCTTTAATCACGCCCACAATCTTGCGCTGCATCTGCTGGCCGAGACCGGGATGATCGGGGCTCTCGTCATCATTGGCGCGGCCGTTATCTGGCTCCTGGACCTGCGCAAGGAAACAATCGACTCCCGCTGGTGGTGGCTGCTCTCGTTATTGGCCGTGATCGGAATCCACAGCATGCTGGAGTTTCCTCTATGGTACGCCTACTTTCTGGGCCCGGCCGCGCTGCTCGTCGGGCTCGGCGCACAGCGTACGGTCAGGGTTCGCTTCCACGGCACGCAACGTCTGATCGTCGCCCTTTGCATTCTCGCAGGCTTGCTGAACCTTTTCGGCGTGTTGGCCCCCTATCGTGATTTTGAGCGCCTGCTTTTCACGCCCGAGCGCCGCGCTCCATCACAATCCGACGATCGGCCCCTGGGCCCGGCGATCGCGCACGTGCACCGCGAGCCGCTGCTCACGCCCTATGCAGAGCTTGCCATTGCCTATGGCGTTCCGGTTTCCCGGGAACGATTGCACGAGAAGCTTGACCTTACAGCGCGCACGATGCGGTTCGCGCCGGTTGCGGTCGTCGTCTACCGGCACGGCCTGCTACTCGCGCTTGCAGGTGACAGCGCCGCAGCGTTGCAGCAGCTGCAGCGCTCGATCGAGGTGTATCCCGCCGAGCTTACCGACGTGATTGCGCAGCTCGAGTCCCTGGCGCGCAGCCACCCCGCTGAGTTCACCGCTCTGCTAAAATTGGCGGCTGCAAAGCGCGCGGAACTTCGCGCGCGCGCAGCCAATCGATAACCTGGCCCGCTGCGCCACGCTTCAGGAGCATGTAGTGAATGAGTTTCTGGTTTTCCTGGGAAAGAGCCCTTTTAACATGGTGCTGCTCGGGGTGGTGCTCGCCTCGGGCGGCATGCTGGTGTGGCCACTCGTCTCGCGCGTGTTGCGGCGAACGAGCGAGGTTGGAACCATCGAGGCGGTCCAACTCATCAACCGTCGTGACGCGGTGGTGCTCGACGTGCGCGAGACCGGCGATTTTGCGACCGGGCATATCGCGAATGCCAGGCATATTCCCGAGGTGCAGCTCAACGAAAGGATCGGCGAGCTCGAGAGATTCAAGTCACGCCCGATCATCGTAAGCTGCCGCACCGGCAGCCGGGCGCCGGCCGTTGCCAGTGCGCTGCGCAAGCGCGGGTTTGAGGAAGCGGTGGGGTTGCGAGGCGGCATCGCGGCGTGGCAGCAGGCCAGCCTGCCGCTGCAGAAGCGCTGACAGAACGTATGCGGTTAGTCACGATGTACAGCACGGCTTATTGCCCGTTCTGCCAGATGGCCGAGAACCTGTTGCAGGTGAAGGACGCACCCATCGACAAGATTCGGGTGGATCTGGAGCCAGAGCGGCGGGTAGAAATGGCGACGAAGACCGGACGCCGCACCGTGCCGCAGATCTACATCGGCGAGCTGCACGTTGGCGGTTACGACGAGCTGGCGGCACTGGAACGGGCCGGCCGGCTCGATCAGCTGCTGCGCGCCGAATGACACCGTTACCAACCGGAGCCACCCCGACATGAGCGAGCAGTCACAGCAATTCTTTGCGGTCGAGAAGGTCTACCTCAAGGACCTCTCGCTCGAGATTCCGAACGCGCCGCAAATCTTCGGCGAACAGGACTCCCCGAAAATCGACATCAGTCTGAGCAATGAGGCGCGCGCGCTCGATGCGGGGTTGTTCGAGGTCGTGCTGACCTCGACCGTTTCCGCCAAGTTGGAGGAGCGCACCGTTTTTCTGATCGAGGCAGCGCAGGCCGGCATCTTCCAGCTTCGCAACGTACCGCAGGAAGAGCTCGAGGCCGTGCTCAACGTCATGTGCGGCAATGTTCTCTTTCCGTACCTGCGCGAGACTGTCTCGAACGTCGTGGCGCGCGGCGGCTTTCCGCCTTTCTTCATGAATCACGTGAGCTTCGAGGCGCTCTATCAGCAGCGTCTCGACGAGCAGCAGAAGCAACAGCAACAACAGCAGCAGCAGTCCGGAACGCCGACCGCGCCCGCAGGATGAAATCGCTCCTCGCAGTGATCGTGTCCGCACTCGTTGCCCTCGCCGCAGCCGGCGCGACTCGCGCTGCCGAATTCCGTTCGGTCGGCGAAAAGGCGGTCGTGCTCTACGACGCGCCCTCGAGCAAGGCGAAGAAGCGCTACGTCCTGAGCCAGGGTTACCCGCTCGAGGTGGTGGTGGCCGTGGAAGGCTGGACCAAGGTGCGCGACGCGAAGGGCGCGCTGACATGGGTCGAGAGCAAGCATTTCGGGGACAAGCGCTTCCTCCTGGTCAACGTGCCGGTGGCGCAGATCCGCGAGCGCGCCGGCGACAGCGCGCCGGTGACATTCGAGGCCCAGGAAAACGTGCTCCTCGAGCTGCTCGAAGTTGCGCGCGGCGGCTGGCTGCGCGTGCGGCATCGCGACGGCGAGGGCGGGTTCGTCAAGATCACGCAGGTCTGGGGCGCCTGAGCCGGGGCTGACCCCGGCGTTCAACGTTCAAGGTTCAAAGTTTGAAAGCCGAAGCTCGCAAGCTGGAACTTGGAACCTGGAACCTGGAACCTTGAACCTGGAACTTGGAACTCCGCATGAAGATCGCAGTACTCGGCGCCGGTGCCTGGGGCACGGCGATCAGCATCACCCTCGCGGCGCGTCACGCAGTCAGCCTGTGGGCGCGCGATGCGAAGCTGCTTGCGGCCTTGCGCAGCACTGGGACCAACCAACGCTACCTTCCCGGGATTGCCCTGCCGCCCGCGCTCGGGTTGATCGACGACCTCGCGCCCGCGCTCGAAGGCGCGGATCTCGCCCTGCTCGCCGTGCCCACGAACGGGCTGCGTGAGGTGCTGCGAACGATGAGCAAAACGCGCTGCCGCGCACCGCTCGTGTGGCTATGCAAGGGTTTCGAGACCGACCAGGCAAAGCTGCCGCACCAGGTGTGCGCCGAGGAGTTGCCGGCGTCCGTCGCGCGCGCCGTGCTGTCGGGTCCGAGTTTTGCGGAAGAGGTCGCGCGCGGCCTGCCGGCAGCGCTCACGCTGGCATCAGACGATGCCGCCTTTGCCCGGACCGCTGCTGCCGCGGTGCACGGCGCGGCGCTCAGGGTCTACCTCAGCACCGATGTGTTGGGTGTGGAGGCGGCGGGCGCCGTCAAGAACGTGATCGCCATCGCCGCGGGTATCAGCGACGGTCTCGGGCTGGGATTGAGCGCGCGCGCGGCGCTCATGACGCGTGGCCTGGCGGAGATGACACGGCTCGGCGTTGCGTTGGGCGGTCGCGCTGAAACCTTCATGGGCCTCGCCGGCGCGGGCGACCTGATCCTGACTTGCACGGGAGACCTTTCCCGCAACCGCCGGGTAGGTCTCGCGCTCGCCCGGGCGACACCGCTCGCAACCGTGCTCGCCGGGCTCGGACACACCGCGGAGGGCGTGCATACAGCCCGGGCGGTCGCACATCTCGCCGGGAAGCTCGGCGTCGAGATGCCCATTACGCGAGCGGTATGCCTCGTCCTCGATGATCCCGCAAGGGCGCGAGTAGCGGTCCAGGAGCTGATGGCGCGCGAGCAAAAGTCGGAGTAGTAGAAGTCGCGTTCTGGCGTCGCCGTCTCACGCTTATCGTCCGCCCTCGAAACCGGCCTGCCGCCAGGCCTCGTAGACCACCACGGCAACCGCGTTGGCAAGATTCAGGCTCCGGCTCGTGCCGAGCATGGGCACGCGGAGGCGCTGTTCGGCCGTGAACTGGGCGATAACCGAATCGGGCAAGCCGCGCGTTTCCGGTCCGAATACGAAGACATCCCCGGGCCGGTAGCGCGGTTCGTGGTAGCCGCGCTCGCCCCGGCTCGTCACTGCGAAGAACCGCCGGCCCGTCAGAAACGCGCAACACGCGGCCCAGTCGTCATGCTGGCGCAACTCAACCGCGTCATGATAATCCAGGCCAGCCCGCTTCAACTGCTTGTCCTGTAGGGAAAAACCGAGCGGTCGCACCAGTTGCAGGCGGCAGCCTGTGTTGGCGCACAGGCGAATCAAATTGCCGGTATTTGCGGCGATCTCGGGCTCAAAAAGAACGATGTCGAACATTCCGCCCTTGCAGTATAGACTAAAATCAAGTTATCTTTATATTTCAATAGCATGTAACACGATCATGATAAAAAGCTCTAGATTCTCCGGAGACCGTCATGGGCCGACCTGAGAAGATCCGCCTGGGCGAGATACTCGTCCAGCAGAAACTGCTCACCGAAGAGCAGCTTACGCTCGCGCTCGCCGAGCAGAAGAAGAGCGGGCGCCGACTCGGACGCATTGTCATCGAAAAAAGCCTTGTCCGGGAGGAACAGATCTCTGAAGCGCTCGCCCGCCAGCTCAACATTCCTTACGTGAACCTCAAGCACTACAACATCAAGCGCGAAATCATACTGAAGCTGCCGGAGTCGGCGGCACGCCGCTTCCGCGCGCTCGTGCTGGACGACGACGGCACGACCTACAAAGTCGGCATGGCCGATCCAACCGACGTCACGGCGTACGACGAGATCGTCAGGATTCTCAGGCGCAACATCGACATCGTCGTGGTCTTGGGATCCGAGCTGATGCCCGCCATCGACCGCATCTACCGGCGCACCGAGCAGATCACCGGCCTGGCGCAGGAGCTCAAGGCGGAGCTCGGAGAGACGGCGGCGGTCGACTTCGGCGCACTCGCCCTCACCCCTGGGCTCGAAGAAGCCCCCGTGGTCAAGCTGCTGCAGACGGTGTTCGAGGATGCGGTGCAGGCCCGGGCTTCCGACATTCATATTGAGCCGCACGAGCAGCGCCTGCAGATTCGCTTCCGCATCGACGGGGTCCTGAACCCGCAAACCGAAGCGGACGCGAAGATCGCCTCGGCGGTGGCGCTGCGTCTCAAGCTTATGTCCGGCCTCGACATCTCCGAGAAGCGGCTGCCGCAGGACGGGCGCTTCCCGGTCAAGGTGCGCAACGCCCAAATCGACGTGCGAATCTCGACTATGCCGACCCAATACGGCGAGTCGGTCGTGATGCGGCTGCTCAACCAGGCGAGCGGCCTGCTCGGTCTGGATCATGTGGGCATGCCGAAAACCATGGTAGCCAAAGTGCGCGAGGTTATTCACCGGCAGAGCGGCCTGATACTGGTGACCGGTCCCACCGGCAGCGGAAAGACGACGACGCTGTACGCGGCGCTCACCGAGCTCAATACCCCCGAGCGCAAGATCGTCACGGTGGAGGATCCCGTCGAGTACCGGCTGCAGGGCATCAACCAGGTACAGGTCAACGAGAAGATCGATCTCACTTTCGATCGCGTGCTGCGTTCGGCGTTGCGGCAGGATCCGGACGTGATCCTCGTGGGGGAAATGCGCGACCATCCGACGGTCGAGACCGGCTTGCGCGCGGCGATGACCGGTCACGTGGTGCTCTCCACGCTGCATACCAATGACGCGGTGTCGTCCCCGGTGCGGTTGCTCGACATGGGCGCGGCGCGCTACATGGTGGCACTCTCACTGCAGCTCGTGCTCGCTCAGCGGCTCGTTCGCCTCATCTGCGACAGCTGCACCAAAAAATACAAGCTGCTCCCGAATGAGCACGAATGGTTGCGTCACGAGCTCGGTGACGAGGTTGATAAGCAGCCGTATTTGCACGGCGAGGGCTGCCCGCACTGCAATGGAACGGGCTACCAGGGCCGCACCGGCGTCTACGAGATGCTCGAGATGACCGGCGCGGTTGTCGAAGCGGCCGATCAAGACGACGTGCAGCATTTCGTTCGCATTGCGCGTGACCAAATGGGCACCGGCACATTGCGCCGTCACGCGGCGCGGCTCGTCGCGGCGGGCAAGACCACCGTACAGGAAGCGATGCGCGTCACCCAACAGTTCGAAGACTAATGCCGTTTTTTGCCTACAAAGGCCGCGACGGGCGCGGCCAGTTGGTGCAGGGCGTGCTGGAGGGCGCCGACAGCAGCGCGGTGGCGGGGCAGCTCTTCAATAGTGGCGTCACGCCGCTGGAGATCGAGTCCTCTGCTGTGCGCGAATCCGGCCCGGGTCTGCTCGCTCCGCTCAAGCGGCAGAAAATCACCCACACGGAAGTCCTGCTCTTCAGCCGGCACATGTACACGTTGCTCAAGGCAGGCGTGCCCATCATGGGGGCGTTGAAGGGGCTTGCGGAAGCCACCCAGAACCCGAGCTTTTCGAACCTGGTCCGCGAGATCCGGGAGAACCTCGAGGGCGGCCGCGAACTCTCGGCCACGCTCGTGCAGCATCCGGCCGTGTTCGGCCCCTTCTACGTCGCGATGGTGCGTGTGGGCGAGTTCACCGGGACGCTGGACGAGGTGTTTCTGCGCCTGTTCCATCACATGGAGTTCGAGAAGTTCATTAGCGACCAGGTGCGCGCCGCGGTCCGGTATCCCGCCTTCGTCATCGCCACAATGGCGATCGCTTTGGTCATCATCAATTTGTTCGTGATTCCGGTCTTTGCCAAGGTCTATAAGGGATTCAAAACCGAGCTGCCGGCAATCACAAAGGGGATGATCGGTTTCTCGGAATTCGTGGTTGGCTACTGGCCGGTGATGCTGGTTGCACTGGTCGTGCTGCTGCTGGGCGTTCGTGCTTACGTCAAGACCCCGCGCGGACGGCTCGTCTGGGACGAGTTCAAGCTGAAGCTTCCCGTCGCCGGGCCGATCGTGCTGAAAGCGACGCTGGCGCGCTTTGCGCGCAGCTTCTCGCTCGCCCTGCGCAGTGGCGTGCCCGCCGTGCAGGCTCTCAGCGTCACCGCACAGACCGTGGACAACGCCCACGTAGCGCGCAGGATAGACCGCATGCGCGAAGGCGTGGAGCGTGGCGAATCGGTGCTCCGGACTGCCACCGCAGCAGGGGTGTTCACACCCATCGTGCTGCAGATGTTGGCAGTCGGTGAGGAAACGGGTGCGCTCGACGACCTTCTCGCGGAAGTGGCGGACATGTACAAACGCGAGGTCGAGTACGACCTCAAGAACCTCGCGTCCCAGATCGAGCCGATTCTGGTGATCGCCCTCGGCGTGATCGTGCTGATACTGGCGCTGGGGGTGTTCCTGCCGATCTGGGACCTTGGCAACGTAGCTCTGGGCAAGAGGGGATGAAAGAAAAGTGGTGCGACGGATTTTCGATGCTGGAGTTGGTCGCGGCGATCGCGATCATCGCCGTGCTGCTTGCCGCGTTCCTCAACCGCCTCCATTACTACCAGGAACTGGCTGAGCGCGCGGCCATGGAATCCACGCTGCGCCTGATCAAAACCGGGCTGCAGGTCCGGCTGGCGGAGCTCATCATCACCAACCGGCAGGCGGAAGCAGTGTTGCTGGAGACCGAGGACCCGACGCGGTGGCTGGACAGCAAGCCGGCCAATTATGTTGGAGCCTACCGCAATCCGCCGGAACGCGGCGCTTGGTACTACGACGCCCGCGAACAGCAGCTGGTGTACGTCGTCAATTATGGCGATCGTCTGGAACTCGACGCCGCGCCGGAGCCGAAAGAACTTCGTTTCCGCGCCCGGTTGCTCACGGATCGCGTCCGGGCGGCAGGCGCGATCGTGGAAAGCGTGACCGGTGTCACGCTGGCGCCGGTGCGGCCGTATCGCTGGACACGCCCGCAAAGGGAATGGCCAAGTGGCATTGAATTTGCTTAAGAGGACGCATCGTATGAGGAAAAACTTCGGGTTCACGCTGATCGAGCTGATCGTGGTGATCATCATCCTGGCCATTCTGGCGGCGACGGCTCTTCCGCGTTTCGCCAATCTGCAAACGCAGGCGCGCATCGCGAAACTGAACGGCGCGATGGGGTCCATGAAGGGCGCCGCCGCGCTCGCGCACGCCGCTTGCCTCGCTTCGATTCCGCAATGCACGGGCACGCAGCTGATGGAGGGCGTCAACGTCACCATGATCAGCGAGTACCCGACCGCGAACGCGGCGGGGATCATCACCGCCGCCGGGATCAACGCCAGCCCGACTTCGACGGACGGCTATGACCTCCAGGGCGGGGGGCCGGACGCGGGGGACGTCCTGCAACTGATGGTGCTCGGTAACGATCCGGTCAGTTGCAGCTTTACGTACACCTCGCCGGGCGTGGGCCAGGCACCGGTCTACAGCCCCTTGGTCACCAATGGGTGCTGAGCAGCGGCAGGCGGGAGATAAACGGCTTAGAAAGTGAAATAATGCACTTGGTCAAAGAGTTGAGCTTTTCTATAATGATTTTACTTTAACAAGGAGATTTGAGACATGGCTGGGAAACAAGAAGGTTTCACGCTGATCGAGTTAATCGTGGTGATCGTGATTCTGGGCATTCTCGCGGCCACCGCGCTGCCGAGATTTGTCAATCTTCAGAGCGATGCCAGGGCGGCCTCGATGCAGGGCGTGGCGGGCAGCATGCGTGCGGCGGTTGAACTGATTAGAGGCAAGTGGCTGGTCAATGGGTCGACCAGCATGAGCACCGTTACGACAAACGACGGCTCGGTCGTCACGGTCGGGACCGCCGGCGCTGCGCAGGGCGTGCCGATTGCCGGGGTTACCGGAATTCAGCGCGCGGCCAACATTGATCCGACACAGTTCACCTGTACTGGCGCCAGTCCCGACGTTTGCAGTCCGGCCGGGGGACCCGTCGGCTGTAGCGTTTCATATAGTCCGGGCACCGGTGCTGTTGATGTCTCGCAAGCCGTTGTGGGGAATTGTTAATCGGTTCCCGAAGGGAAAACCGCACACGATAGACTGAACCTAGTCTGAGGCCTACATGCCGGGTGAGGCGCGCGCTGAGAGGCGGCCTCACCCGTTTTCTTTCTGGAGGTCATCGGGCGTGAAATCTTATCGTGTTGGAATCGAGCTTGGCCGCTGGCGTCGCGGATTCACCATAACCGAGCTGGTGGTCGCAATTTCGATCATTGGGTTGATCGCGGCGATCGCCGTGCCACGCTTGGTCGGGCCGAGCGGTTTCGAGTCGAGGGGCTTTTACGATCAAGCGCAGCAAACCGTTCGCTTTGCGCACAAGACGGCCGTCGCATGGCGGCGGGTGATTTTCGTCTGTGTAACCGCAAACGCCGTCTCGGCGGCGCCGGCGGCGGGCTGTGCCGCTCCCTTGGCCAATCCGACCACAGGCAGCGCGGTCACCGTAACGGCGCCGGACGGCGTGATCTTGTCGCCTGTGAATTTCAGCTTCGACAGCGCGGGCCGGCCTAGTCCGGCAGGGCCACTCACGATCACGTTAACGAGCGTCATAGCGGGCGATCCACCGCGGCAGATCGTGATCGAGCGGGAAACGGGGTATGCGCACCCCTAACGCGCGCCGCGCGTGCGGCCTGTCGCTCATCGAGTTAATCGTGTTCATCGTGATCGTGAGCGCTGCGGTGGTGGGCGTGCTGGCGGCCCTCAGTATGGCGACGCGCAGCAGCGTCGATCCGCTGATCCAGAAGCAGGCGCTCGCGATCGCGGAAGCGGTTCTGGAAGAGGTGCAGCTGCAGCCCTTCTCGTATTGCGATCCGGATGATGCGAATGCCGCGACCGCGTTGAATGCGGGGAGTTGCGCGACGATCGTGGAGGCGATTGGCCCGGAGGCCGGCGAGACGCGGGTGAACGCGACGACGCCGTTCGACAATGTGAATGACTATCACGGCTTCGGGATGAGCGGCGGCATCACCAACATAGCCGGAAGCCCGATCAGCGGACTGGACGGGTACGCTGTGTCCGTTACGGTGGCCGGGCAAGCCATTCCGGCAGTGGGCGCAGGCCGGGCGATACCTGCGAGCGATTCGTTACTCATTACTGTCACAGTCACGGGCCCCGGGAACACCAGCGTGTCGCTGCACGGCTATCGCGCACGCTACGCACCGAATGCTCTGCCGTAACCAACGTTCCATGTTCAAAGTTCAAAGTTCCAGGTTCGCAGTTCCAAACCTGGCCCAAGAAGGTAATCCGCATTCAGCAATGCCGAGCGTGGAGCCCGAAACAGTGAACTCGGAACCTGGAACCCTTAACCCGGAACGGCGCGCGCGCGGGGTGACGCTGATCGAGATGATCGTGGTGATCGCGATCACCGGAATCCTCGCTGCCGCCGTGGCCGTCTTCATCCGGCGACCCATCGAGGGGTACGTGGATGCGGCGCGGCGGGCGGAGCTCACCGACATTGCCGATACCGCCCTGCGCCGCATGACGCGCGATCTGCGCACCGCGCTGCCCAACAGCGTGAGAGTCACGAGCGTCGGGGGTGTCGCCTATCTCGAGTATCTGCAGACGAGCGCGGGCGGGCGTTTCCGCGAGGAAGTGGACAATGGCGGCGGCGGTGACGTTCTGGATTTCACGGCCGCGGATTCCGCGTTTGACGTGATCGGCCCGATGCCGTCCTTCGCGGGCGGGGAATCGATCGTCATTTACAACTTGAATTCGGATCCCGCTGTGCCAAGCGCGAACGCCTATTTGGGCGACAACCGCGAGGCGTACGCGACCAACACCGCGACGACCATCACGCTCGGGGCACCGAAGCTCTTTCCTCTGCGATCGACCGGCAAGCGCTTCCAGGTGGTCCAGTACCCCGTGACCTACCGCTGTGACGCGGTTGCGGGGGAGCTGCGCCGCTACTGGGGATATGCGATTGCCGCGGCGCAGCCCACGCCGCCGGTTACGCCCAACAACGCCCTGCTGGCGAGAAATATTTCCGGTTGCGCGTTCTCCTATGCGACGGGCGGCGCGACCGGGCGGACGGGCGTCGTGGCGCTGGACCTGCAAGTATCGCAGAGTGGCGAGACGGTACGGCTGTTCCAGCAGGTGCATGTGAGCAACGTTCCGTGAACTGGTTTACGTTCAAAGTTCAACGTTCAAAGTTTGTGGGCTAATGTTCAGAGTCGCGAATGACGAGCGTTGAGAAATTCGAGGATCTTGAGGCTTGGCAGAAGGCCCGGCATCTGGCGAACGAAATTTACGCGATTTCCTTCAGTGGAGGATTTGCCAAGGACTTCGTTCTGAGGAATCAAATTCGTGGGGCGGCTCTGTCGGTAGTGTCCAATATCGCCGAGGGCTTTGAACGTGGAGGAAATCAGGAATTCGTGCAATTTCTCTCGATTGCAAAGGAGGCGGCAGGTGAAGTGAGGTCGCAATTGTACTTGTCGCTGGATCAAGGCTATATTGATCGCGCCGCGTTTGACCGCCTGCGGGACTTGGCAGTTGAGGTGAACGGAAAACTTGGGGGACTGATCGCTTATCTCGAAGCATCAGGCATGAAGGGATCGAAGTATAAAGTTGATGAACCCGGAACCCGGAACCGGGAACCTGGAACATTGAACCCGGAACACGGATCATTGGACCGGGAACCCGGAACATTGAACCCGGGACCCGGAAGCCATCAGGCCGGGTTCAGTATCGTCACGGCGATCTTCCTGATCGTGGTGCTGGCCCTGCTCGGCGCCTTCATCGTCTCGGTGACCGGCCTCCAGCAATCGAGCAGCCAGCTCGACGTGCAGGGCGTGCGCGCCTACCAGGCGGCGCGGACCGGCATCGACTGGGGAGCCTGGCAGGTGCTGGATCCCAACAACGATCTGCCCGGTTTCGGCGGCACGGCGACGCCACCGCCGTGTCCCGGCGCGACGACCAATCTTCCCTCGCTTGCAGGATCCCTTTCGTTTTTCACCGTGACGGTGACCTGCAGCGCGACGACCAATTCCCCGACCACCGAAGGAAACCGCAACGTCGCCGCCTACCAGATCGTCGCGACCGCGTGCAATCAGCCCTCGGCCGGGAGCTGCCCGAATCCCGCGCCCGCGAGCGGCTACGTCGAGCGGCAGCTGCAGGCGACGCTCGCCAAATGCAAGGACCCGACCGCGGCGGCCCCGCGGTTTGCGTGCGGATGATCGTGAGACGCCTATGAACCTCGCGACCGGGAAACGCGTATATGAGCTCGCCATGTCGTTACTGGCGCTGGTTCCGCTGCTATTGGTTCCAGCGCCGCCGGCGCAGGCGCAGATTACGTTTCGCAGCGCTGCGCAGGCGTCTGCGGCGTCCGGAGGCGGGGGAGGCGGCATATCGTTTGTCGCTGCTGGAGCGCAGACCGCGGGTACCGGGGCCACCATCACCCCGGTTGTCCCCGGCGGAACCTCGGTCGGCGATTTTGCTGTACTTATTGTTGCAGGGCGCCCCTCTGATACATCGGAGCCGACGGCGCCGGCGGGATGGACACTCCGCAGTTCAAGCCTGCGTCAGGTTGGCGCCAACGACCTCAACATCATGACGTTTTACCGGTTGTTCGACGGCACGGCCGGTGACGGGAATCCCACTATAACCCTGCCGGTGAACTGGCGGGGCAACGCGGGGGGCATGTCAGGCCAGATTGCGGTGTGGCGGGGCGTGGATGCCACGACGCCGTTCGATGTGGCCGATGTGACGGGCAATTCGCCAGCGACTCGGGATTGGACGCCCCCGTCCATCACAACGGTTACCAACAACGCCTGGGTGGTGTCGGCGGTGGCGACGAGCGACGACAACAGACTCAGGCTCAGAACGCCAAATGGTTTCACGGGACGGATGTTGGACGTCGCATACGACACGACTGTGGGTGGCCACCACGCGATGGGTCTTGCGGACAAGACGCAGGCGACGGCCGGTGCGGTCACCATGCTCCAGTGGCGGGAGCAGAACAGACAGCCCGATCCGTGGGCCAGCATCACCTTCGCTTTGCGACCGGCGCCGCTGGTCCCGGATCTGGTGATCAACGTGCCGACCCTCACCGCCGCCGGCGACGTGATGATCGCCAGTATCGGCGTGCGTCCGTGCAGCAGCACTAACGGCGGCGCCTGCACACTCACCGTCCTGCCGGTTCAGTCCGGATGGACGCAGGTCGGCACGACCATCGACCAGACGGGCGGCGGTACCGGTGGTTTCGGCAATCGGCTGGCGGTGTATTGGCGCGTGGCCACTGCCGCGGATGTGGTGGGGGGAGTGAGCTACGGCTGGAATTTTGGCGGCGCACCGGTGAACGGGGGCGCCATCGGCGGGATCACGTCGTTCTCCGGCGTTGATACGACCATTCCCATCGTGGCTCAGGGCGGCCAGGCCACGCCCAACGCCTACACGCATACCGCGCCGAGCATCAACACCGGCACGGTAACCAACACCATGCTGGTGAGTACGCATGCCGACAACTCCAGCGCGACCTGGACGCCACCGGGGACCATGACCGAGGCAGTGGACGTCCCTTCCCTAACGGCACCCAATGCCCTCGGCATTTCAATGGAAGTGAACTGGGAATTGCGTGCCGCGGCCGGCGCAACCGGCACGCGGACGGCTACGCAAAACAACAATGCTGCCAGCGACACCGGCGCCGCGCACCTGCTCGCGCTGCGGCCGGCGGGCGGCGTGCCCACGCCCGGCAGCTTCAACGCGTTCGAAACCAGCACGGCGGCGGGCGCCATCACGGGCGTGATCCGCACCAAGATCGCCGGCAGCGCCTTCAGCCTCGATATTGTAGCGATCCAAAGCGGGGGCCAACAGTCCACGTTCACGGATCAGGTGATCGTCGAATTGCTTGGTAACAACACGCTGGGCGTGGCGCTCGATGCGCAGAATTGCCCGACCTCGTTCACCCTGGTGCAGACCGTTGCGCCCGACCCGACAATCACTGCTGGACGCTCAATGGTTGCCTTCGCGGCCGTGCCGGATTCGTGGCGTGACTTGCGGGTGCGGGTGAGGTGGCCCGCCGCGTCGCCGACCGTGACGGGCTGCTCGACCGACAATTTTGCGATCCGGCCGAACACCTTCGCGAATTTCGGGGCGAGTGACATTGACTGGCAAACGGCCGGAACGACACGCGTCCTCAACGACATCACGTTCAGCGCCGTGACCCACAAGGCGGGGCGGCCGTTCAGTATTCGTGCCGCTGCTGTGAACGCGGCTGGCACGCCCGCCATTACCACCAATTACACCGGGACGCCGACGGCCACGCTCACGACGTGCGCGGGCGCCGCCTGCACGGCGAGTGTCGGGACCCTGGCGCTGGGCACGACGTTTGTCGCCGGACAGCTCGTCTCCGATGTTGCGAGCTACAACGAAGTGGGCTCCTTCGGTCTGCAGCTCGTCGACGACACGTTCGCCAGCGTGGATTTGGCCGATTCGACGCCCGCAGAGCGCAATATCGTGTCCGTGGTCGTCAACGCGGGACGCTTCGTGCCAGACCACTTTGCGGTCGCGCTCAATACCCCGACCTTTGCGACGGCGTGCTCGGCGGGCGGATTCACCTACCTCGGGCAAGCCTTCAATTACACCGTGCAGCCGGTGATTACGGTAACGGCGCAGGACTTCGGCAACAACACGACCGCGCTCTACGCGAGCACGTGGTGGCGCATCAGCAACACGAGCCTGACGGGCAAGAGTTACACGGCCGCGAGCGGCACCCTCAACACGAGCGGGCTGCCGAGTCCCGACCCCGCGATTGCGCCCACGGGCGCCGGAACCGGCACGCTGACGTTTGACTCGGGGACCGGCTTGTTCTTCACGCGAACAGCGCCGGTTGCGCCGTTCGACGCGGACGTGAGCCTCGCGATCAATGTGATCGACGATGACGGCGTTGCCTATGGCGCGAATCCTGCGCAGTTCGGCGCGGCGACGGCGGGTAACGGCATTGCATTCAACAACGGCAAGCCAATGCGTTTCGGCCGCCTGCGCATCGGCAACGCCAACGGCTCGCAGCTCACGCCACTGCCCGTGCTGGTGGAAGTCCAGTACTACAGTGGACCACCGGGTAACGCGTTCGTGACCAACACGGACGACAGCTGCACGGCGCTGGCCGCGAGCAACGTGGCCATGAGCAACTTCACCCCCAACCTCGCGCCGTCCCCAAACTGCAAGACAGCGATTACCGGCGTGAGCGCCTTCAGTGCTGGGCGCAGCACGCTCACGCTGGCTGCGCCAGGTAGCGGCAACGAGGGCACCGTCGATCTAACGGTGAATCTCGGGTCGACCGGCAGCGGCACGACGTGTACTTCCGTGGGCGGCGGACCGACTCCGGTATCAGGCTCTAACATATGGTTTTTGAAAGGTAATTGGACAGGGGGTGCCTTCGATAAAGACCCCTCTGCGAGGGCGACTTTCGGCGTCTTTCAGGGCGCGGAAGAAGTCATCTTCACCCGGGAAAACTTCTAGGTCGGTTGGGCAGTTACAACACCTGGTTTGTACTCGTACTGAAAAAACAGCGCCAAGGGATTGACATTATTGCATTTTATGGTAATTTCAGTGAAATCAACGGGGCAAGACCTCCGATCATGAGGTTGTATAAGTTAACCAGGAAAAAATCGGGCTGGCTATGCATCAATCTGATGCCGGATCGGGTCGACGTCTCCCGCGTGGAAACAGAGGGTCGCGCACGACCCGAGATCGTTCTGTGCGATTCGTATCGCAAAGACGGCGACGACGTGGCAACGCTCGGCCGCCTGCGTCGCGAGCTTAAGCTGGACCAATATCACTGCACCACGCTGCTCAAAGGCGGCGACTACCAAATCGTGCAGGTCGAAGCGCCTGGCGTGCCGGCGAATGAGGTGAAGACCGCCGTCCGTTGGCGCGTTAAGGATGTGATCGACTTCCCTGTCGACCAGGCGACCGTCGATGCGCTGTACATTCCCTCGGCCGAGGGCGTCCAAGAAAAAGGGGTGCAGATGTTCGCCGTGGCCGCGCGCAACGCGTTGGTCGCCGCCACGGTCAACCCCTTCAACGAGGCCAGTATCGCGCTCGAGGTGATCGATATTCCCGAGCTCGCGCAGCGAAACCTCGCTGCCCGCTTCGAGGAGGAAGGGCGGGGACTTGCATTCCTTACGTTCGGCCCGCAGGGAGGCCTGCTGACTTTCACCTGCGGCGGGGAACTCTATCAGCATCGCCGCATTGACCTCGTGCCGGACAGCTTTCTCACCGCTGCCGGCGATCAGAAGCGGGCCCTCTACGAACGGGTGGTGCTCGAGCTGCAGCGCTCGCTCGATCAGTTCGACTGGCAGTTCCGGCACATCGCCGTGGCACGGGTGATCGTAACGCCGCTTCCCGGTGCGGAAGATTTGGGAACGTATCTCGCAACCCACATGAATGTGCCGATCACCCTGCTGGACCTCGCGCAGATAATGGATTTTCCGCGAGTGCCCGAGCTGCGCGAGCCGGTCCATCAGGGGCAGTGCGTGCATATGATCGGCGCGGCATTGCGCGCGGAAGGCGTCACATGAGCGGCCACGCCGGCTCGAGCGCGAGGCGCGCTGCACGCGGCGTCCGCGGGTCCCGCTGGCGTAACGGTAACTCTACGCGCAACGTCGCGGCGAGGGGCGCAGCATGACGCAGAACATCAACCTGCTCGCTGCCGCATTCCGCAAGCAAGATGTCGCGCCAACGCTCGCGACCGTCGCGCAATGCTTGGGAATTGCGCTGCTGCTCGTGCTGGGTCTTCATTTCTTCCTCGCGCATCGCACGAGCGGTCTGGGCGAAGCGCTGCGGGTTAGCGAGCGCAGTCTGAAGGAGCAGCGCGCAATCCTCGAGGAGCTCAAGGGGCAGTTGGCCGCCCGCAAGCTCGGCACGGGGATCGAAGCGGAGATTGCTGGGCTGGAGCGCGAGCTCAAGGAAACACGCGAAGCGATGATCGCGCTCAAGGGCGGTGTTTTCGGCGATCGGGAGGGGTTCGCGGAGTACCTGCGCGCTTTCTCGCGCCAATCGCTGAACGGACTGTGGCTCACCGGCTTCACGATCACGGGTGGCGGCGATCTTGAAATACGCGGTCGGGTCCTGAGTCCCGATCTCGTGCCGAGTTACATTCAACGGCTCAACAAGGAAGCGGTCCTGCAGGGGCGCAGCTTTGCGCGCTTCGAAATGAGTCGGCCGCAGCCCCAGGCTGGGGCGGCCGGGAAGCCGGGAGCGACGCAGATAACGCCTGCTCCGCGTTTCCTCGAGTTCAGCTTGGCGACGATGGAAACGGCAAGCCTGGAGCGCTCGCGATGAGAGATGAGTGGCGCCAACTTTCCCAGCGGTTTAACGCGCTCCAGAAGCGTGAGCGCATGCTGGTACTCGTGGGCGTCGTGCTGGGGACGGCGCTGCTTTATGACTTGCTGTTCCTGGAGCCGCTGTTGGCGCGGAGCAAGCGCCAGGTCCAGCAGCTGTCGTCCGCAAGCCGCAATCTAACAGCCGTGCAAGATCAGCTCCGGGCACTCAGGATGGGGGACGATCCGGGAGCCCCCCGACGGACCTACCGCGATGCCCTGAAAGAGCAGCTCGCCCAGCTCGATCGCGATATGAAGAATCTGCAGGTTGGCCTAGTGCCGCCCGAGCGCATGGCGCAACTGCTCCAGGAAATGCTCGGCCGCACACGCGGTACCAAGCTGGTTTCGATACGCACGCTCCCGGTACAGCG